>JBHLOC010000005.1:0-16877 GCA_048940925.1 Promethearchaeota archaeon
TTTTTCGCTTCTTCTTCCACTTCAGTTAATTCAGATATACCTTTACCTACTTCAGCTGAAGGTTTGCCTTTTAAATCGATTAACAAATTTCTTGCATTATTTACTATTTTTTCGGCTGTTGTTTTACCAATACCTTTTAATTCAGTCAGCTCATCTATAGAGATATTTGCTAATTGTTCGACTGAATTTATTCCTGCTTCTTTTAATGTATCAATCTTCTTACCAAGACCTTTTACATCTTCTAATTTAAGCGACATTTTAATTCAATTATGTTAGTTCCTAAAGCAGAATTTTCAGAAATTAAGTTTTATAATAATTGTTTACTTATAGATTTTTCTAAATCATGATATCTTTATGAAAGAGGTTTGTTTCTTATATCTAATTTATCAACATATCCTTTTACTTCTTTTATCTTTTGCAAGGTTAGTCTATGGCTTATCGGTTTAAATATATTCACCATTATTAATTACTGAAATGAATTTTTTCAAATTCTTTCTATTTTAATAGATTTAAAATAGCCTTTATTTGAAATAATAAAAGCGTCGTATTAGGAAGTATATTTGACAAAATGTTGATGACTCCTTTTCCGCCAATTGCTATTACATATTAGGTTAGTGAATCATCTCCACTTAATGCATTGAAATCGTCAGGAGTAGATCTGATGATTTGACTGATTTGGTCAATATATCTGCTATCACATTTAATCTTCGCATTATTTTCTTTCACATATTCTAATTAGGATAACATGTCAGGTTGTAATTTTCTTACAATGCAAGTGGGTACATCATAAAGAATAATTAGTAAAGATACCAAATCCGCTAATGCTGAAAAGTACGAAATTTGTGAATTCTAGATTGATTTATTATAATAGGGACCTACTACAAGTATTTCATCGACACTAATACGTTCAGCATACTGTGAAAGGGAGATAATCTTCTTGGTAGAGTTTGATCCAATCCCTGCCAAAACAAGAGGATCTCGCTCACTCTATCTTGCCTCATCCAACATAATATCCATCTCATAATGATGCTTTTTATGAGAAAGCGTCAAATTTTCTCCAGTTGTGCCCATAGTAAGAAGATTACAACCATTTGCAATTTGGAATCGAATCACAACTTCCAGATGTAATAGCTTGAATTAACCATATAACAAATAATAAAAAAAAATTAATTAAATATTAGTTAAATTTTTTCTTTAAAGAAAATATCGTAAGTAGACCGATAGTGCTAAGAAATATTAATAATGGATACCCTAAAATAATTTTTTTCCCCCCTCCTTCCTTACCTTCTTCTCCCTCTTCTTCTTCTAATTTACTTAATTTTACCAGAATTACTTCAAAATAAGTATTTCCAGCAAGATAGATATTACCTAAAGAATCTATTGCTATTGCCTCACCATATTCATATTTCCCCCAAGCTAAACTGATAGTCCATTGTTCTGCACCTGAACTATTACATTGCATCAATGCAATATGGTGATAAGGGTCGTATGACGTTCCTACGAAATAGATGTTGTTTAGTGAATCTAATACTATATCATTAAGAGCGACATCAGAATGATAGACGGTTGTTTCCCATTGTAGCACACCAGAACTACTAAATTTAGTAAGATTATTAGTATAATAACCAGTGCTCAGTATATAAACATTATTTGATGAGTCTATTGCTAGTTTTTTCCCATAACCGATACTTGGAGTAGTAACATTCCATTTAACTACTCCATCACCGTCAAACTTCACAAAAAATCCGACCTGACTAATGATTCCTGTGACATATATGTTATCTAATGAATCCACCACAATTTCAGAAACTTCATCAGAACCGCTTCCACCCCAAGTGCGATTCCATAGCTGCGTACCAGACTGATCATATTTCGCCAGAATGATATCAACTTCATTATAACTTCTTTCCCAAATTCCCGTAAAATAAATATTGTCCAACGAATCTATAACAATACTTACGCCTTCCGTATTATTAATTATATCTCCTAGTGTGCGATTCCATAGCTGCGTACCAGACTGATCATATTTTAACAGAATAATAGTTTTAGTAGAGATATTATAGATATTGTAGTAAGATGTAGTACCTACAATATAGACATCATCAGACGAATCTATTGCCACTCCAAAGCCTCCAGCGGCAACTAGAGAAGATGAAGTCGTAGTCTCCCAAGTTGAATTCCATTCTAGAGTCCCAGAACTTGTATATTTCAAAATGAACTCCGTTCCTGTAACATAGATATTATCTGATGAATCTACAGCTACATCATGCGCACCTGCATGTCTGCCCCATGTACGATTCCATTCAAATACGTAAGAAATATTCGTAGATAAATTAATTTTAAAATCTCTATTGGGTTTATCTAAGTTGCTGCTGAAAAAAAATAATATTGTTATACAGCAAGAAATTAAAGAATAGAATTGAGATTAAGGCTAACAAATAATACTTTTTATTTATCATACACTATTACTTCTTTAAAAATTGGATTATTATTTTTAAAAGTAGATTTAATATTTAAGTCTTGTCTTCGTCTTTCTTAATAGTTATTTTCATCTTTGGTAAAATTCTCTCTAAAAGGAGAATTTTAGGCTTCAGATTTAAAATAATATTATGATTTCGTTATCACATTTAATATATTAATTATAGCAATAACTCTGATGTTTAGTAATCCAGAAAAGATAAAATATCTTTCCGCAAAACTCACATACAATCTTTTAATCCTTACTAATATCTAGACATTTTTCACAACGATTGCAGTATGTATAATGTTTCACAAATTGGTACCTAACCTTTTGAAATAGTTTTGCTTTTACTTTATATTTTAATTGGGCTATCAGTATCTTATAGTTACCATAGAGCTTTAAAAAACTAAAGGCAAATTTAGTGTGGATTTTATGTTTATAATTACCATTATTTATAGCTTTTAAAGTTAGTAATATTTATGAGAGGAGATAGTTTTTATGACAATTATGTAATACTTTTTATCAAATAATCCCCTTATATTTATATATTTAAAGGCTAAATTAATGCAATGTTGATAGAATTTCTATAATCTAAATTGTAAGGAGTTAATAAAAGATAGTATTTGAATATGAGTTTAAAACTGTCTTAATTGGTGGTAAAGGAATAGGGAAAAGATATCTAAAAAACCTATTCATTTGCAATTGTAAGACTAATTCAATACTTTAATCTATCTTTATGAAACTGGTTTATATATTATTCCTAATTCATCAGCATAATCTTTTACTTCTTGAATCTCTTGGGAGGTTGGTCTACGATTTATCTCAGGATATTGACTAGCCTTCCACTGTGCCCGATATTGCCCCATAATATTAACGACAGCCTTCGGAAGTTCCTTAACAACGTAATCTAATATTGGCTTAGAACAGCATTCAACATGGTTTGGCATTACTAAATGACGTATACAAATTTCTCCACTACCTTCATCATGAACTCTCTTATGATTTCTGGAGATCACATCAAAGTAATTTTCAATACCAGAATATTTTTTTGCACATTCATTATTTCCATATTTAAAATCAGGTAACCAAAAATCTATTAAGTCAATAATTAGAGATAATCCCTTTTCTGTTAAATAAAAGTTTGAATTCCACAATTGACAAATATTAGAATTCTGATAAAGTAAACTACCGACTATAGTATGAATATTGGGGATTGGATCACCGCCAACATAATTTATATTTATCGCGCCTCTTTTTACGAGTTTTTCTGCGATCTCTGCTAATTGTTGAGGGCTGATTTTTTGTGCTACTTCATCTATTTCTCTTTTAACTTTCCAAGCTTGAGAGATATCATAATTTTGACAGAAAACACAACCAAAATTACAGCCTTGGAAAAAAATAGTACCACTTGGTATTAACACACTCTCTTCTCCCATATGAAGGAAGGCAGATGAGACATATGAATCTTTAGAAATCAAACAAAAACCTTTTTTCCCATCTATTCTATTAACTTCACATTGGCGCTCGCAGAATATGCAACTTTCTAAATATTTTTTCGCAACAGTTTCTGCTAAAAGTATATAGGATTTAGAAGTGGTTTTTCGAGATTTTATGTCTCCCAAATCTTTTTTTAACAATTCATTGAATTCGATAGATTTTGTTTTTAATAATTCCTCGAGATTTTCTATGTGATCATTCGAATTGAACTCACATTCTAATGTTTTAGCTACTAAATATCGTGCTGGTTGAGTCCCATCAATAATACCTTTATATCTAAAATAACGTTTCTTGATTTCTTCATTATTCCATACGGATACTGAATCTGGTCGAAGAATTCTAAAAACCATAATAAAAGTGTATTTCTTAATTAACTAAATCTCAAAAGACAACCAATCAAGAATATTACGCAAGAAATTTAAATTATCCGCATGATCAAGTCCATAATCAGAATCTTCAAGTAACCAATCAGTTGAGCCTATTGTGACGCACCGTCCCTCATAAAAATCAGAAACGACACAGATGGGAACGGGCCCAAGAGCTCCTACATCTTCATCAACATAATATTTAAATTCTGATTTTTCAGAAGTTACTATTATATCATCGACATCTTCTTCTGAAATGGTAAAGAAAGTACAATTTGGCAGTACTAACTCAGTTATTCCATCAGTAATGGGATGATGAAATAATTCAGTGACTAAGATGTTTTTTTTCTTTACTAAAAAGTTTGAGGTAGCTTCAAATATAATTCCATTCCAGAATCTTCGAACACCTGTTATCTTATATAGAACTCTAATTGATCCTTGTTTCATAGGGATATCCCTATCTCCCCCAGCTCCACTAGTCAGGAAAAGTCCACCACCTTCTCCAACAAACCTTTTTATTGCTTTCAGTTCATCCTGTGAAAATTTATCCACTTTTCTATCTTTATTATGCTGGATATTTCCAAAAAAGAGAATATCAAAATCTTCTAATATATCAAAGTCTATGGGTCCCTCATTTTTGTCAATATAATCAACTTCAAAATCTTCTTCATCAAGTACGAATTCTGGGAATTCTTCTAATTGCTCATTATGAGATAAATCCACTAAGATACTATAGGGCATAATGCTTTCACTGAGTGTAATATTATATTGCGTTAATTGTTAAATCCTAAACATTTTATTTTAAATCGTTAAATCATAAATCTGTTAATTGTTGGTTTTTTGATAAGAAAATACAATTTACTTCTAAAAACGTATTTTCTTTATATAAGTTTATCTACTATAATTCTATTTCTAAATTTTCTCTTTTAAACTTTTTTAAAAAAAGAACTGAACACCATAAAACTTAAATAAGAAGAGAGCAATTAAATAAGGATTGAGATACTAAAAAAAATCTTATATGGGAATAAATTCACGTTCAGCTGGACCTTCTTTAGTAACAGTTACTATGTCAATGCCATTTCCACTAGCCATATCTCTTATTATAGAGGAAGTAATAGCTTTTTTGATGATCTCCTTACCCTCATCAATAGATAAGTTATCTTTATATTTTGCTTCTAAAACACCATATGAAAAATTCTGCCCTGAACCAACTGCACAGTACTTCTCAGGTAAGATTGAGCCATAGGCGCTTATGTCAAGAAGAGTAGGTCCTTCTTCTTCCGTCACTCCCCCTAATAAAAGCCCTACTTCAAAAGGAAACATTTTATTGTAATATAAAATATTTGATAATAATTTTCCAGCAGTTTTGATTAAAATAGGTTTATTATCATGGGCTAATTGATAAATGGAAGTTTCAGCCTTTAATACATCCACAAGATACTGAGCATCTGCTACACCACCAGCAGTAGTCATCCAAAGATGGGTTTGAATTTCGTATAATTTTTCAGAAGTTTTACTAGCAACAAAATATGCCATTGTGGCTCTTTTATCTGTGCCTAGAATTGTAGCATCTTTACAAGTTAGACCTACTGTAGTAGTACCAGTTTTAAAGATTTTAGAATTATTATTATCCGCAGATTTAGAAACCTTTTTAACATCGAATCCTGATTTCTTAAAAATTGCTGAATTTAAATTACTAAATTTTTCTTCATTCCTCATAATTTCATTAAAGAACCTATGATTTAATAAATTTCTTCTAATTTATTATAAATAAATACTAATTACAAAAAATGACTGAATGAATTTAATTTATTAATGAGATAAGATTTTAATTTTTATGTATGATGTAATTGTATCAGGAGCAGGACCAGCAGGATCTACTTGTGCTGAAGTTTTAGCTAAAAAAGGATTTAAAGTAGCTTTAATCGAAAGAGATACTAATTGGAGAAAGCCTTGCGCAGGTGCTGTAAGTTCGAGAGTTTTTAAATACTTTCCTCAACTTAGAGAAACTGATTTTCAGAAAATCAATGGAATATGTATTTATTCTGCTAATTACAGAAAATTAGAATACTCTTGGCAGGGTATTAGGGAACCTTCTATCAATGTAGACAGATTAGAGTTTGATAAGATTCTACAGGAAATCGCTATAGATAAGGGTGCTGAGCTTTTTGATAAAAATCTTTCCTATAAGTTTATTACTAGAAATGGAAAGAAAATAGGAATTAAAACCAAATCTCCTTCAGGAAATAATGAATTTGAGGGTAAAATTATAGTAATAGCTGATGGAATGGGCTCTAAATTAGCAATTAAATCGGGATTACGGAAGAAATGGAATATAGAAAATATTGGACTTCTAAAGTGTGCAATATTAGAAGGAGACACAAATTTAAATGAAGAATTTATTAACATATTCTTCCAACCTTATGTAGGATATGGCTGGATTTTTCCTCTTAAAAACAATAGGTTTAATGTGGGGGTGGGAACTTGGGAAGAAGAAAATGTTAATTATAATGTAAATAATTTGTTTAAAGATTTTCTCAAGAAAAATTATGAACAAAAAATATTACTAAGAAAACCTTATAAAGAATTTTGGTCTGCTTCTTATCCAATTCCAGCGACAGGTGTTTTAGAGAAAAGTCTTTATGGTGAAAATATTATGATTATAGGGGATGCAGCTGGATTTGTCTCCCCTATTAGTGGTGAGGGAATTCACGCCAGTATTGTTTCAGGGTTTGCAGCAGGGGAGACAGCAGTAAAAGCTCTTGAAAAAGGAAGTGTGGTAAGTGATACATTAAAGGCATATAAACAATTTCCTAATATTAGAAAAATTGTGAGAAATTTTAAATTAAAAAAATCACTAGTAAATTTCTTCTTTGAAAATAGTGGTAGTAATTTTTCTAGAATGTTAGAATTGGCTGAAAATGATAAAAATGTGAAAGAAGAAGTAATTAACATGTTTTTATTCAATCAAGCTCCATCTAGAGAATTATTATTGAATATTAAATCATAATTTATAAATAATGCCTGAACTAATAGGATATATTTTAACCTTAGATGCTATCTTTACTTGGGCAGGAGCAAGTTTAATTTACAAATGGGGTCTAGGGAAAACCCAACCAAAAGCGAATTTATTCTTTAGACTTTGTTGTGTTAGTCTTAGTACCTTTGTGTTATCGTTAATATTTGGGAATTATTCATTTTTTAAGGTTATGGATAATGCTGAGCTTCTAAGCTTTATAATCGTTTGTATTATCTCAGGGTTAAGTGTCACATTAGGAGATTTATTTTATTATATGTCATTGAAAAAGATTGATGCTTCTCGTACTTATCCACTTACCCAATTATCATTAGTTTTCGTATATCCCTTTTCTTTTTTCCTGTTTGGGGAAGATATAACTTTTTCGATTTTTATAGGAGGTGCTATAATTTTATCAAGTGTTTTTATATTAAGTTCAAAAGATAAATCTGAAAAAAATAGTACAAAGAGAAAACTAAAAGAAAAAATATCAGAAGATTTAATTATAGGGGTACTATTAGCAATCGGTACAGCATTCTTGTGGGCCGTTGCCTACGTCTCATTTAACCAAGCAAGAATTATGACTGGTGATGTTTTTGTACCCAATTTTTTTAGAGTAAGTGCTGGCATGATTGTTATAGCTTTTTTAGGCATTTTTAAAAAAGATTATTATGAAGGATTTACAAAGGAAAACAGAAATAATTTAAAATATTTCATTTTCATCGGAATAGCTGGTATGTTATCTTTAGGTTTAGCTGATGCGATATTCATTAAAGCAGCAGAAATTAATGGATTAGTTTTAACATCAACTTTTACAGTAAATACACCTATGGTTCAGCAAATACTTTCTATATTAATTTTAAAAGAAAAATTTAGGAAAAGGTTTATTCTAGCAGTTTTCTTAATGATTTTAGGTAATTATATTATATTATTTTTATGACATACTCTGATTATGATTTCTTGCCATTATAAAAAATGTGATTGATATGTTATAATTTTTTGAAATATTCGATTATAAAATCATAATAAATAAAAATAAGATTCATTTATCTTATTAAAATAGGAAATATAAAGATGTAAAGTGAAATTAAATTGATTGAATTGATAAATAAACAAAAAATTCGTGCTGATGATCGCATTAGTGTTATTCTTGTTATAGGTTATATAATATTTGCCTTGTTCTTAAGGCTTGAAGCATTTTTATCGCTAATTGTTTACCCTTTTGTTGCATTAATAATATATGGAACTTTAAAGATTGTAAACGCTTTAAATAAAAGAAATAAAGGTAAAACTGATAATACAGTTAAATTTATATTTGGACTAGTATCGATCATATTCTCAATATTTTTTCTAATGTTTATCTTATCATATCCTAATGTTACCCTACAAATTATTCTTAATCTAATTGCTTTTCCTTTAATTATTGTTGGTTTAGCAGCTATTATAAAAGGTAAAATGATTAATATTTATTTAAAGAAATATCGTATTTTGAATATAGTTATAGGGTTAATAACAATTATAGTGTGTCTGTTAACCTTCTTTTCTCCATCAATTTTTCCTAAAAATCCTTTTATATTTCATTTTACGTCTCTATGTGTTGTACTTTTTCTGAATATTTATGGTAGGGCTGCTTTATATCTAAGTGAGTTTGGGCTATCCATAAAGCATGTCAGAAATTTTAAACTTTTCTTATATATTATTTCTGATTATCTTGTGCATATCGATATAAATGGAAAAATTTTATTGCATAAAATAGAATAAATTTTTTTTACAAGTATTTTTTTTCTACAAAGATTTTAAGGCTATAACATCCTAAATAATTATTAATTATAAATTCTAAAATGTTAATTGAGAATGTCAACATTTCTTAATATAAATAAGCAAAAAATCCGTGCTGATAATTTCATTACTATTTTTCTTGTTATAGGATACTTATTTTTTGCTTTATTTTTAAGAATTGAAGGATTAATGGGCGTTATTGTATATCCATTTGCCGCACTTTTTGCCTTAGGAATTATAAAGATAATTAGTAGTTTAAATAGGAGAAATAGGGGAGAAAATAATAGTTTCCGAAAAATCTTAATAGGGCTATTATACATAATTTTTTCTGCAGGTTTCTTATCATTTTTGTTTTCATTTTCAAATGTGACTACTCAAGTTATTGTCAATCTGGTTGCTTTTCCTATAACAATCGTTGGTATATCAGCAATTATTAAAGGAATAATAATAAAAGTTTATTCACTGAAATTTCGTATTATAAACATAATAATAGGAAATATCACCATAATATTATGTTTTTTTACGTATAGTTCTCCCAACTTTTTACCTAAGAGTTTCTTTCTATTTGATTTAATTGTTCTTTCAATAGCACTTTTTTTTAATGTTTTAGGGAGAGCAGGAATTTATTTAAGCGAGTTTGGTTTATCATTGTTAAGTTTGAGGAACCTTAAAATCTTTTTTTACATTATATCTGATTATTTATTACAAGTGGATGAAAATGGAAATCTTCTTCTAGAAAAAATAGAAGCTACTAAATAGATAATTTTATAAATTTCGATTATTCAAAAATGTAAGAAAAAATAATAAAAATTATATCAAACCTAACTAGTTAATTTAATGTATTAAATTAAAAATTCTCAATTTATAAATAAAACGACTTAAATATGACTGATATTCATTTTAATAAAGAAAAAGGTTCTCAATTAAAGTTATTTACCCCAGGACCAGTCTATGTTCCAGAAAGAGTTCTCAAGGAATTAGCAAAACCAAACGATACTCATAGATCTAAACCATATTCAGAGATGCATCAAATAGTGACAGAAGGTCTTCAAAAATTATTATATACTAAAAATGAGTGTTTAATATTTACATCGAGTGCAACAGGTGTTATGGAAGCATGTGTTAGAAATTTAGTGAAAGATGATGAAAAAGCATTATTTTTTTCAATTGGCGCTTTTGGTGATAGATGGTATAATATAGGCATTTCAAATGGAAAAGATTCTATTAAAGAAGGAGTGGAATGGGGAAAAGCTATAACCCCTGAATTTGCTCAAGAAGTTTTGAATAAAAACAAATATTCAGTCGTCTTTATCCAAGCTAATGAAACATCCACAGGAGTATATAACCCTATCGATAAAGTAGTGCCAATAATTAAAGATTATGGTGCTTTAGTGTGTGTAGATGCTACTTCTTCAATGGGGGGAGTTAAAGTCGAAGTAGATAAATTAGGAATTGATGTTTGTTTAGCTTCAGTTCAAAAATGTTTTGCCTTATCGCCTGGTCTTGCTGTATGTTCTGTTTCAAATAACGCTTTTGAGAAAACAGAACAAGTAAAAAATAGGGGACTATATTTTGATCTTCTTGAAATGAAAAAAAGAAATGCAAAACACCAAACACCTACCACTCCGCCTATACCTCAAATAAGAGGCCTAAGTGCTCAATTAGATTATATTTTAAATAAAGAAGGTTTGGAGAAAAGATTCGAGAGACATGAACAACTTGGAAAAAGAACACGGATGTGGGTACGTGACATTAGCCTTGAAATGTTTCCTGAAGAAGGATATGAATCAAATACTGTCTCTACTATAAAGAATTCATTAAATCTTGATATCTCTAAAATGATTTCTATGCTTCTAGATAAAGGTTATAGAATTGTTAATGGATATGGAGACCTCGTAAATAGAACGTTCCGAATTGGCCATATGGGAGAGCTAACTCTTAAAAATCTTGAAGATATGTTAAAAGTTCTTACAGATATTATAATAGGGTTAAGATGAATGAATGTGGCTAATTACTCTTCGCATTAAATTTACAATTTTTTTTAACATTTTACTTATATTAAACCACATTATTGAAAATAGAGTTTAATATTAGATCAAAAACTCTTTAAAGATCTATTTACTAAAAAAAATATTCAAAATTAAACAATTGAGAATCATGCGATTGATATGAAGATATTAATCAGTGATAAACTTCAAGAAGAAGGTATAAAAATATTTGAAGATAATGGATTTGAGGTAGTAAAAAAATTTTCTATAACTAAAGAAGAATTAAAAGAAGAAATTGGAGATTATGATGGTATTGTAGTTCGTTCACGGACTAAGTTAACTGCTGATGTATTAGAAAATGCCAATAAGTTGAAAGTTATAGGAAGAGCTGGTGTTGGATTAGATAATGTAGATAGCGAAAAAGCTTCAGAGAAAAATATTGAAGTTTTAAATACACCAGAAGCTCCTGCTGTATCCGTTGCTGAATTCGCATTAGGATTAATGTTAGCACTTGCTAGAAAAATTTCCTATGCGGATCGTACTACTCATGAAGGAAAATGGAATAAAAATGAATGTTTAGGTTACACATTAAATGGAAAAAAACTTGGATTGATAGGTTTTGGAAATATAGCAAAACATTTAGCAAAAATTACAATTGCTATGGGAGCAGATGTTGGAGTTTATTCGAGGTTTAGCAAGGGTCAAGTAGCTATTGATGAGGCTAAAAAAATGGGGTGTTCAATTTATTCTTCAGTTGAAGATTTATTAAAAGAAGTGCAAATCATCTCATTGCATCTTCCTTCTTCACCTCAAACTGTAAATATAATCAATGAGCAAAGAATAAAATTAATGAGAAAAGATGCGATACTTATTAATACGGCAAGAGGCAATTTAGTTGATGAAAAAGCATTAATTAAAGCATTAAAAGAAAAAGAGATTGCTGGTGCAGCCCTTGATGTGTATCGTGAAGAACCTCTTAAAGACCAAACATTAATTAACTGGGATGAGAATCTTATACTCACACCCCACATAGCATCACAAAGTATTGAAAACCAAACTGCTGCAGCTACTATGATTGCAGAAAAAATGTCTAATTATCTACAAAAATTTTAAAAATTTTATTTTTTCATTTTAACTTTATTTTAAAAAAATTCTAGACTTTTATCATATATTGATATATTACATTTATCAAAAATTTCTAAATTACTCATGACTAATGATAAATATTTAAGTTTTTTTCCTTTCTCAGATTTCCAAATCATATCTAAAATATCACAAATTGCTGTTTGATTCTTCTCAATATGAAGTGAAAGCATACCTATGATATACTCTATCATTTTTATTTTTAATGTATACTTTCCTCCCATTCAACTTCTACAAATAATTGTATTTTTCCAGAATCATTATCTTCGTATATTGCTTCAAATTTGTATATTCTATCTTCCCATTCATCAGGCCAGACCTTTCTGAAGTCTAGAACGATTTCCTCACTCTTCTCAGAAATAATAATTTTTTCTTTCATGCGTTCACTAAAATGTTAAGAAAGAGTTTTTGTATAAAAAATTTTGTTTTGTGTTAATAATATTTTATTTTTGCACACAAATTTAAACTAAACAAATGAGGGAAAAGTTTCTGAAGATAGCTTTATCCAGATAAATCATGAAGGATTAATCCAGATAATACCTTAGGATCAAACCAAGTAGATTTAGGGGGCATTACTCCACCATCATCAGCTATCGATTCTAAATCTCTTATATTAACTGGATATAAGTTAATAAATAAATCATTTCCTTTTTCAATGATATATTTTTCCATTTCTCTTGGATCTTGTATACCTCCCACAAAGAAAAGATTCTCATCAGAGCGAGGATTAATAATTCCTAAAATTGGATTTAAAATATTATCTTGAAGAATCGCTACATCTAAGGAATCTCGTTTAGTTTTAAATTTTTTGTCTTTTAAAGTAAGCTTATACCATATACCTTTTAAGCAAATGGCAATTTCATTTTTCTTTTTTGGATTAAATGCATTTTCCATTGATTTAACTTTAAATTTATTTTCCAATTTCTTTAAGAATTCAGTTTCACTTAATGGAAGTTTTTTAATTACTCTATTATAAGATAATATCCGAATCTGATCATCAGAAGCGGTGTATGTTAATAAAAATTGCCAAGGAGCTTCGAAATTTTCGTTTATGTCTGACTTTTGCAATTGTATCTTACGGTACTCAGCAGCACTTGCAGCTCTGTGATGTCCATCAGCGATATATACTTTTTTATTCCTAAATAAATCCTTTAATTTTTGAATGGTTTGGATATTAGTCTCTTGCCATAAAATATGATTATAACCATACTTTTTAAAATTAAACTTTGGTTTCTTTTCTTTGATTTGTTCGATTAGATTATTAATCTTCTTATCAGTTTGGAATACTGTCCATACCAATCCTGCTGCTACATTTGTTGCGACAATATGACTTGTTCTATCTTTAAGAGGTTTTTCACGGGTGAATTCGTGCTTCACAATCATTTCATCTTCATAATCTTGAAGAGATATTCCAATAATTAATCCTTGGTGGCTGAAATCGACTGATTCTTGACGATATACAAATATACTAGGTATTTTTTCTTGAACAATGACTTTTCTTTCTTTAAAATCTATATATGATTTTGAAGCATTTTCATAGATTTCATCCCCTTCTCCATCAGGTAAAATTAAATGGATCAACGAATTTGGGTTTTTTTTTAGTTCATATTCTTCGTCTTCACTAATTACATCATATGGATTAGTGCAAAACTCTTCAGGATTTAAAGGAATAAAGGGCGTTAGTGGAGATATAGTTACCATAATATTAAATAAAAGGTGTAAGCTCTTATATTAATTTCTATTGGTAGATTCTCGATCCTTATATTTTATATCCTTCTATTTTTAATAATTGTTTTTTGAGATTTGTCTCCCAATTTTTATCTGATTTTCCCATAAAGCCGCCAATTTCGCCATTTTTTCTTATAACGCGATGACAAGGAATAATTAAGGGTATTGGATTTGACTTACAAACATTTCCTATAGCTCTATATGCTTTTGAACCAATTTCATTACCTATATTTGAGTATGTCGTAGTCTCACCATATTTCAGATCTGTGATTTTTTTAATAACATCTTGAGAAAACTTAGTTGAAAATTTTTCTTGTAGATCTATTTCGATGTTTAATTCACTGAGCTTAATGTAAAAATTGATAATTTCACCTGACAGGTATTTCTTGATTAGAACTATTAAATTTTTAATATTAGTTTTCGAGAATATATCCATATCTTCTAATAATTTAAGTTTCTCTCGTTTAATAAAAGCAACAACATTTTTCTTGGTCTTGAAAAAATTAATTTCCTTTAGTTTTACTTTCTCTTGTTTATTTAGGAAGTCAAAAGAGATTTGAATAAATACATTTAATATGTTAGTGAAAAAATAAAATGCAAATACCATTTTTCACCTTACGATTAATTGTCATATAGATCAAATAAAAACCGCATTTTCGAAAATTATATAAAATTAGTCTTTCATAATAGTTATAATTTTATATTAAAAAAATTACTAAATTTAATAACTACGTAAAGGTACTTTTCATTTTATTTTAAATTATAAACCAAGAGTAAATTAGCCATATGTCAAAAGATTTAAGAGACGTGTTAGATAACATTGAATCTAGTGAAAAGAAAACCGCTATATTACAATCAAAAGTTGATAAATTAACAGCATTAGTAGATCGTCAGAAAAAAATAGTGAGTGAACAAGAGGCGATAATCGAGGAACAAAAAGCAAAAATTTCTAAAATGAGTGATATACCAGAGGATATTTTAGAATTAAAAGAATTAATCGGAGTTCAACGGCAACAACTCAATGAAAAAGAGCTTGAATTAGAATATAGTAAGGCTGAAGTGGCCCAAGCCCAAAAAGAACTAGAATTAGTTAAAAAACAAATTGAGCCAAGTCAAAAAAAATTAGAAGAGTCATATGAAAATATAGGAAATTTAAGAGCTGAGCTGGCTGAAAAAAATTCTGAAATACTATTAAAAAATGAGGAGATTAAAGCTTTTCAAAATAAAATACAAGAATTAGAAGCTTTCACTGATAAATTTAAAGAAGAACAAGTTAGGATTATCTCAGAAATGGAAGAAAAACATCGAAAAGAAACACAAGATTTAAAAGCAGAAATAGGAAAACTAGATTCAATCTTGCTTGATAGTAAGTTAATTACAACTGAAAAAGATTCTGAAGCTAAAGATGCAGTTTCCAGGATGGAAAGAATGAAGCAAAATTATGAAGATTTAATTAATAAAGTAGGCGAATTAAATGATAAAAATAGAGAAGCAAATGAAAAAATTGAGCATTTGAATTCTAAAATTAAAGATATCCAAGAGTTCCAAAAAGCTAATGTCGAAAAAATCCATTTCTATGATAAACTAAAACCATTAATGGAAAAAGAATTACTTTTTAAGACTTTTTTAATAGTTGAAGAAGTAGGGGCTATACCTTTAGAAGATCTTCAAAAAGCACTTGCTATACCTATTGTAACTGTGAAAAAGCATGTAAAACAATTAGAAGATGTTAATCTAATCGAAGTTAATGAACAAGGAAAAATAACTGTAAAACAAGTCGAAGATACATAAAACTTCAAGATTTACTCAGTATAAAAAAGATTTTTAAAAATAATTACTAATTTCTATTAGATATTAAAAAACAAGAACAAGAATCTTTCCTTATACTTTTGCTAATTGTTCATATAATCTAGGCAAGACATCCTTAAATGTATCATCCGGAATTTTTTCAAGAATTTCAGCTGCAATGGTTTTCAAAATTTCTCTATATTTTCCAGGTTTTTCATCCCGACGAAGTAATAAGGCAACTACATAATTCTCTACAGATATAAAATCTTGTCCTACACCTGAGAAGAAAGAAACTACTTTATTATTTTTAAGAGCGATACTCGCAAAACCAGGTTTAAGAGATTGATAACGGTGTGAACTATAAACCTGCGTCAGTAAGTTGTTTGTGATCTTTAATGTATTCGGATAAAAGCCTTCATTTATTGGGCCAATTTCATTATCCCAACGAATTACAAGAATCCCTACAGGCATAATATTATACCATCTAAATTATATAATGTAAAACAAAAACCAAATTTTATTGGTAGACTTTTAAGAATTATATCTATGTTATTATTTTAATATTTTTCAATTATTTATTTCTTATTGTTTTTATATATTTTCTATCCACTCATTACCCTATTTACCAAAGTAAAATTTAAATTAAAATTATTACTTTGATTTATTGTTCCCCCCTAAAAGCTTACTTCAAATAAAATAAAGCTTTTAAAAGAAAAACAGCTATTTTTAAGCATTGGAGGGGTTACCGAGTTTGGTCAATTTGATCAGGTCAATCAAGGTCTTAAAATGCTCTTGTACGGGTCAAGACTATAGGTGCTGGACTTAAGATCCAGTGGCAATTCGTCAGCATTTTGCTGAAGAGCCAAAAGGCCTTCGTGAGTTCGAATCCTGCTTAACCACTTCGGTGACAGCAGAAAGTCTCACCCCCTCCACACTTAAATTTAGAGTTAAATGCATTTACTCTCAAATTAAGCTTAAATCAAAAAAAAAAGATATAAAAGATTTTAGTCTAAAAATATGATTCAAGAGTTAATATTAACTGGTCAACTTTAATTTTTATGTTTCTCTACATCTTTAATATTTTTATATTCCCATTTCTCGTCAGGTACTCT
>JBHLOC010000005.1:16977-130686 GCA_048940925.1 Promethearchaeota archaeon
TTAACTGGTCAACTTTAATTTTTATGTTTCTCTACATCTTTAATATTTTTATATTCCCATTTCTCGTCAGGTACTCTCTAATAGATATTTACTCTAAGACTCCTTGTCATTGAAATCTTTCTTCAATTATCCTCTAAATTCGGTGTCATTTTTACTTACCATCTATATCATAAATTATAAATACTTAAGATTCCTAGTGTTTCTTATGGGAAAATGTCCATATTGCAATAAAGGGCTTCATATAGAGGATTTTTCGTAGTCAATCAAAAAGAGATAAAGTTAGGAAAAATTAGGACGACAATCGAGACACATGAGTTTGAAATAGAATGGATTTAAACCAAAAAAAAAGGTTGAAAAAGGTTTTAAAACATCTAAAGAAGTTAGTAATTTCGATATTCCTTGTGGTTTTAATATGGAGTATTTATATCGGAATTCTTTTTAAAGAAAATCCAAGATTAAATTGCAAGACAATGGTAAATGAGGAAATTACATGGGAAATTGAAAAATTTGAACCAACTGAAACATATCCAGGTGAAATTTATATAAAATTTTTCATCAAATATGAAATCTGGATAAACACTCCTTTACCCTTTATACATAGCTTTGATGGGTGCCATTTAAAACCAAAAGCGGAAGCAATCCTTACAAATACATCTATATCAGATAAAACATTGTTTTATAGCTATGGTTGTTATTTAGCGACAGTACCAGTATTTTATACACCTGGAATTACTCATAAATCAGGATCTATCCATTTTAGGATTAATTACACGGAAATATCAGGATTACCTGAAGGACTTTACACCTTTTGGATAGATTTTGGCGATTTGTACGGGAGAGATGGTATTATAGAATCCTATAAAACCTATATGAGTGTCTCCGAAGATGGAACATCGGTTTATTCTGATGATACTGTTGATTATACGGTCTGGTTTTGGAGAGGATTTATAACTTCTGCAGCCATTATAACCGGGATTATTTTGATAATTTATATTGGATTAGTATTTAAAGATAAAATAATCAAACGTCTTAAATAAATAGTTTCTTCTATAGAAAAATCCTAGATTATTACTTGCTTATGATGGATTAAGAATAGATTCATGAGTTCTATTAAAGATTTTGGGCTACTATCATTTTCTTTTTAAAGTTTTTCAAAGAAATTTTCATGAAAATCAGACTCTGAAGTTAACTTTCCATTCTAGATGTGTTAAATGCAATTGGCAAAAGTCTTTAAATTTATAGTAATACTTTTTTTATAGATTCTAAAATTGAGATGTAAATCAATTTAGAGATATTATGCTAAAGATCTATGATCTTTATCAATAATTTGTAATATAATAAGGTGGTATCTAAAAGAAAAAATAGGATTAGTTTAAATTTAAATTTTGAAAATTTAAAGAGAAAGTGAAAGAGATGTATTTCAAAACTATTTATACAAATGAAAAGACATATTGGATAGGATTTCTTTATGCTGAAACATATATGGAAACTAAAAATAAAAAAGGGGAAAATGAACATGTATAACGAAATTTTTGTTATTCTTAATTTATCAGCGTTTTGCTGAACAATTAAAATGCTTTTGATGTTCTGAAACATGTTTGAGATTCCAAATCATCAGTTATTCCCCTCCCTACTCAAAAATTTAAAGATAAGTTTTATTTTTAATAGAACAAAAAAAATTGTCTCTTTCTTTAAAGATTTCTATTATTCTTTATACTTTCTTAATCGATATAAATTTTTCAAATATACTTTCTATCCCTAACATAAAATTAAAAAAGAATTTAACAAAATAGATTAATATATACAAATCTGGAAAAAAAAATTAAAGTGGTATTATGGAAGAAAAGCTTAATACGATGTATAAAATTGTCCAAGGACTACTAGGTGATATTGTCCCTTCAAAAACAGCCTTAATTATAGTTGATATGCAAAAATATCAAGTAAAGAAAGATTATGTTCCATATAAATTAGCTAACAAAATTGCTCCAGGAGTTTTCGATTATTTTGTAAATGAAGTAGAAAACAAGGTTATTCCAAATCTACAAAAATTAATTAACTTTTGTCATGAAGTTGGAATCACTGTAATATACACAAAATATTCAAGTTTTATGCCTGATGGAAGTGATCTCTCTAAAAACCTTAAAATTATAAATCAAACCAGTAAAAGTCTCGTAGGAGAAGTTAATTTTCCTTATATCTCTCACCCTAGCTCTGATATAATTGATGAATTAAAGCCTGAAGATGGAGATATTGTACTACAAAAAAACACGAGTGGAACTTTTATCTCAACAAGGCTTGATAGTCTCTTAAAAAATATGGAAATTGAAACAGTTCTAGTCTCTGGAGTTGTAACGAATTTTTGTGTCCATGCTACAGCTCGAGAAGCAAGTGATTATGGATTTCAAACGATTATTGTGGAAGATTGTTGTGCAGCCTGGTCTGAAGATATCCATTTAGCAATACTAAAATCATTTGGATTAATTTATGGGAGTATATTACCATATGAAAAAGTAATAAAAAAAATCTCAAGAACTATGAAAAAAGCTAAAAAACAATTATTAACTCATTAAATTTATTGACTAGGATTACTTTAAAATGATATTAAGTAATTATTTAATTTTATTTTCTCTTTCTATTTTTCTTAAAATTTTATTGCAATAATTTACGGAATTTATATAGTTTCCAAATACTTAGATTGCAATATGGAGAATGATCGATTAAAGTCAATTCGAGTAATTACTGATAATGAAGCTATTTTCTATGATTACATTAAAAATAACTTCGCTGAGTACTTATTTTTCCACGTTGACTATGCTCAATATCCAGAAAGCACTGAAATATATATGGCGTTAGATAATGAAGAAAAAATTCAAGGAATGGTCTTAATCTGGAAAGAACGGAGAATTGAATTGAGAGGATCTATAGAAAGTCTTGAATTTTTATTAAGTGTAAAGCATTATAAACCGATATCTATATCTGGATTTGATAACCATAGGGAATTGATTTCAAGATATTTCCCAGATTATAAAAAAAAAATTGCAAGGTATCGAATGAGGTTAAAAAAAGGAGATCAAAAGGATTTTGAGAAATACACATTTGATGTACTTTCTGATTCTCATAAAGAAGATATAACATCCTTAATGAGAATAGCTGATCCTATTTTCTGGGGTTCAAGCGAGCCAGAGAATATCATGATTGATGAAAATAATATATGGTATGGTATAGTGGAAAAAAAAAAATTGAGATGTATGATTGGGATATTGAAATATCAAAAGATAGGATATGTAACAACTGTTGCAACTCACCCAGACTACTGGACCCAAGGATATGCAAGTTCGTTAATATCGTCGGCCTTAAAAGATTTATTTCGAGAAAAAGAACAATGTTTCCTCAATGTAAGGGTCGCCAATGCTCCTGCTATCCATACCTACAAAAAATTAGGATTTTCAATTTGCAATACTCATTATTCTTATGAGAGATTGTGATATTTATACCAATTTTGTATCTTGATTTTTTAAGCGAGGGGATATAATTACTGATGGTAAATTTTAATACGTTATTCACTTGAATTTTCAATGAAATTAATCTCTGAATAATTAAAGACATAGGAGCATTAGGAGAGAGGTAATTTTTATTGTATTCAATATTAAACGATCTACGATCCTGATTAAGATTAATAGTAGATATAGATGTTAATGAGAAAGCGAAAAGAGTTCCTAAAATGATTAAGTTTGATTTTATGTTCCATTTTTTTTCACTCATACCATTTAATTTTCGCCAAGAGTGTATTATCTCTTAAATAAAATGAAACAAATCAATACTTAACATTTTTGTCAATTATTCTGAGCTTGAAAAAATTTTTTTCCTTTTCTACTTAGCGAAGATACTTCAGATAATTCTCTTATTTTAAAGAAATTTACATCTTTAGGATTCTACAATTACGTAAAATTTTAAATGCCTTGTCAATAAATTATACTTTATACCGAAATCTAATCCAAAAAAAATAAATTTAAAAATCAAATTATAAGGTGGTAAATAAAAATGATGTTTATTACATATTGGGAGATAAATCCTGATTTTGATCCAGCAGAATTGGCTGAAATAGCTCAGGAACTTATAAGCAAAAAGGTGTACCCTGCTGAAGGTGTTAAAGAACATGCATTTTATATTAGTACCTCTGATTATTGGGGTATTGGTATAGATGAGGCCGATAGTGAAGAAGCTCTGGCAAGAAATGTTAATATGTGGAGAATTGCTAAACCTGGTTTTATTAAATTCATAAAATCCACTCCTGCAATGGAAGTTGTTAAAATACTCCCAGTATTAGTAAAGTTGAAAAAACAAATAAAAGGGTAATAATAAAGAAATTTTAGATCCTTCTGAAAAATTTTTAGCTCTTTAAATTCAATTTTTTTCTTTATACTTTCTTAATCGAACAAAAAGAAGAACTCAAAATTTTAAAAATATATATCTAATCTTAATATTAAGCTTCTTTAACTTAAAAGATTATGTAGGAGAGTCAGACTCTTTAGTAGTCTTATTTTTCGTAGAAATTTTCATTGAAATCAGGTGCTGAATTTACCTTTCCATAAACTTTAGTGGAAGTAAAAAAAAAGCTCAAAATTATTCCCATAAATTTGAAGGTTCAAATATATTTGAATAATAAGGTCGTAGAAATTTCTGCACGCTATAACACAAATGACACTTATCGGCATAACCCTTTAATGGCTTATATCCTTTTTCAATAGCCAGCTCAAGGAGACTACCCACCCCTCCTTTACCCATGACTTTGCCTATTATAGGATGTTTTCTTGGCTTAAACTCACTAATTATTTTTAATAACGAATCTTTTTTAGCATTTCCCAAACAAATACCTTGACATCCTTGGCTGAAAACCCATCCATTAGGATCTATCATATACATAGGCGCCCTAAATATAGAGCACCTTTCTGAAGGTATGGAATTCATCGGATAATATTCTAAAAGATTTTTTATGGCTCGTCCTTTTACCTGTATTGGACTTTTTATTATTTGGCAGAACTTAAACTCATTATAGATGCTTTTACATATCTTGTTTGTTTCGTTATTGAAAGAATTTGATTCATTTGGGGCACCTACAACTTGGGCAATAATAAGAATATTTTCTATCTCCGCTTTATGGGCTGCTTTAATTGCCTGCTTTACATTTTTAAGAGGAATAAACTCTTGGTGGAAGGCATCAACACTAAACCCAATTAATTTAACTCCAACTTCTTTTAGTTTTTGAGCATATTTCTTAGCAATCTCATCATCCTTACCCCAATAACCATTAGTTGGTAATCCTATCTTCGAAATATCAAACTTTTTTGCCTCTTCAATGAGACGGATTAATAAATTAAAGTATAATAGTGGTTCGCCACCAAAAAAATTAACCTCACATATATTATAATTTTGAGTAATATCTTCCAAATACTTTCTTACATCCTCCGGTTGAATCGTAATATCTTCTTGATTCGGAGATGCTTGAAGTGCACAATGTTTACATTCATTTGTACATTTGTAAGATACTAAAAAAGTAAGCATATTAATTGTTTTTTTCGTACTTTCACTCATATTTATTTCACCTTTTTTTCTTCATTTCCTCCTTAATTTTCAAAATCGTTTCATCAAAATCTTTAATATAACCATTCATTCTTTCTATATTCTCTTTAATTGAAGCTCTCATATCTTCAAGTAGTTTGAGTCTTTCCTGAAGTGTTAAGTTTCCCTTAAACTTGTCTGGTTTCATTGCTGTTGGCAACATTTGTATATTTGGCACATCTTCGTAATGTTCAAGTTCTTCAATATCAATAGAACCTCCATTTTGTATAGCAGATGACAAAAAGCGACGATACATCTTTCTTATCTTTCTTTGAGACTGTCTCATAAGTTTAAGGGCTTGACTCCCCATATCCGTAATTTCATATATCTTTTTGTTCTTTTCTTCTTCTTTTATCCTTATAAATCCTTTCTCCCTTTGATTATTTAATATCCAATATAAGGATGATGCAGTAGGTTTCCACATTCCTAAAGTGCGTTTTTCAATCTCTAATCCTATTTTATATCCATGAGAAGGACTAATCTCAAGAATAGAAAGAACAAAAATATTTACAAAATTCTTTTTCAACACTTTTTCAAAGTTTTTGTGATAATTTTCAACCATTTTTACTTAAACTCAAATTTAATTTATATTTGATTATAGATATTATTACAGTCACCGTATTACAGTGACTGATATATCTTTTTAATATTTAAAATTAATCTATAATCCAATTTCCAAAGAATAGGGGATTACTTTCAAATAGGTTTAAAACTCATTTTTGCCTTAAATAATATAAGACAAAATAAGCAATATTTTATCTCTAAAAAATATTTAATCACATGACAGTGAATTTTATATATGCTTTTTAAGCTAAATTATATTATTTTTTCAAATAAATTTTCATTCAAATCAGACGCTGAATTTACCTTTCCATAAATTTTAGTGGAAGAAAAAAAAAGCTCAAAATTAGTCCCATATATTTGAAATTTCAAGTATATTTGGATAATAAGATCGTAGAAATTTCTGTGCGCTATAACACACATGAGATTTATCTGCATATCCCTCTAATGGTTCATACCCTTTTTTAAGGGCTAGTTCACCTCCGCTTAGATCCTTCATTAATATGTTTGATTTAAAAAATAACAACTTGCCGTATGGACCTGTGCTGCAGGACAAACTGAAAAACCAATATTTCAAATTAAAAGGATTTTCGAAAATAATATAGTAGATACAATTCGCTTAATTGAACCACTCAAAAAGGATACCGATGAAGCAAAAGCGATAGAAAGGGCAAAAAAAATTGCTCACTCATAATTTAAAATTTTTATACTATTGTGTTTTTAAGCATTTATGCCTAAGATTTTTGAAGGATTAAGAATCCTTGATTGTTCCCAATTTATTAGCGGTCCTTGGGCGAGTATATTTTTCGCTGACCAAGGAGCAGAAGTGATTAAAATTGAACCTCCTCCATTTGGAGAAAGCTTTCGACTTTTTACGGTATTCGATAAATCTATTTTTCCCTTATTTTCGATTTTAAATAGAGGTAAGAAATCGGTTTCTTTAGATTTGAGAAAGGATGCCGCTAAAGAAATATTTAAAAAACTCGTGAAAAAGTCCGATGTTCTTATTGAAAACTTTGTAAAAGGAACTATGGAGGGTTGGGGGCTTGGATACGATATTTTAAAGGAAATCAATCCAGAATTGATATACGCTAAGATTTCTGGATATGGAAACGAAGGAGTAGACCAGTATACTAGCAAGACTGCTTTTGACATCGTGATTCAAGCGAATTCAGGTGTCTTAGACGCGATGGATATTCACGAAGGACCACCTAAATTGCCCTTTGCAGATTATACTGCTGGCCATGTATGCGCGATCGGGATAAGCCAAGCACTCTATTACAGAGAAAGAACGGGAAAAGGGCAATTTATTGATATTTCTATGCATGATCTTATGTTTGCGATTAATATAAGAAGTCAGGCAAAAGAATTCATAGGGTTGGCTTCAAAGCTTGATAGTTCTAAATGGTTACCTATTTATAACCAATATCCGTGTAAGGATGGACTCATCGCAATGACAACGCTTACAGAAGGCCAGTGGGTTCGATTATGTGAGGGTGTTTTAAAGAAACCTGAATTGGTTAAAGACCCACGGTTCGACAATGTAATCAAAAGATTTGACGAAGTTGCAGTTCTGGATGATATCATAGTAGAATGGTCGAAGAACCTTACTAGAGACGAAGCTATTGAACAATTAGAGGCCGTGCGTATTCCTTGCGCAAAATCATTAAAGATGACTGAGGTTCACCAACATCCCAACCTTAAGGCTAGAGGGATGATGGTTGACCACTTTGACTTCAGCAAGTGGGGAGTAGAAAAAGCAACAATACCAAACCGTTTAATTAAATTTTCCGAGACAGAGGGGAGTGTAGAAGCTCCAGGACCAGAGTATGGTAATAATAACGAAGAAATTTACTGCGATTTGTTAAACTACCCGAAGGAAGAGCTGAAAAAGTGGAAAAGAAAAAAAATTATTTAAATTTAATCCCACATATTTGAATTCTTCGTGGAGTGGATCTGACATCTTTTTATTATGAGTAATAATCGGATTTAAAAATTAAAAAGATACATTTCCTTAAAAGCATCTGCACTACAATTTTGGTTTAAGAATTTTTAGTTTTTAAAAGGAATTTTCATTGAAATCAGACGCTGAATTTACCTTTACATGCATCTTTCAACTGATATGAAAACCACAATCGCCGAATCGAAACCAGAGAAAATATTTCCAGAAACTTAAGGTAATGAAAGAACTCGTACTTCAATTTCTTTTTCATCTTTGAGTAAATCAACCAACTCTTGTGGATTAGTTTTCCCTTGATGGTATGGATATACAATTCGTGGTCGTATTACCTTTACACATTCTGCTACTTCGTCGGGAGTCATTGTATAAGGCAAATTCATTGGTAGAAAAGCAATGTCTATATCTCTTAATTCCTTCATTTCGGGAATACATTCAGTATCCCCCGCAATATATACCCGTTTACTAGCAAACGTTATGATATATCCATTTCCTTCACCTTTTGGATGAAATTTCACACCCAGACTCCGTTCTCTTACGATATTATATGCAGGAACTGCTTCTATTATTAATCCTTCTATTTCTCTTCTATCACCATTCTTCATTACAATATAATCTGTTAATTGCGTTCCACATAATTCCGTTCCAATTATTTTTGTATTAGTTTTTTTTAAACGATTGATCAAATTTGATTCCAAATGGTCTCCGTGATGATGAGTAATGAGAATTAGATCAGCTTGAGGATACTTACTATAATCAGTCCGGCTGATAGGATCAACATGAATGACCAAACCCCGGAATTTAAACATTATACTTCCATGAATCGTTGGTGTAGTAATTAATTCATCTTTTGAAACCTCTACCAATTTTCTATTCTCCTCTTATTATTTATTAATATGGTTGAGTTATTCTTATGATTCAATTTTTGTTCGAGTAACTTTGAAAACTACGGGATTATTCGGATCTGGACAACAAACCATTGTTGTATCCTTATCTTGGGACCAAGGAAAAGAACCATCAAATCTTAATGTGGTGATAGACGGATAAATCGAATTATACGCAGACTGGCAAATTTTACCGACATCATCGGGATATTTAAATTTATCACCAACTTTATGCCCTCGAGGGCATTCTCCCCTTTCGAGGATTTTAACAATTTCTAAAGAAATTTCATTCATTATTTTTCCACCTTTTTTTGATATATAATTTAGTCTTTTCATTAATTAAACTATTTCTTATCTTAAAGAAGTTCTCCAATATATCTAAAAGTACTCTCAATTTTTTCAAAGGAATTCTCATTGAAATTAAACGCTGAATTTACCTTTCTATTTGAGTGTTTTTTAAAATGAATTTTTATAGAAATTTTATATAAGTGTTTAGTTATATAGTGAATAATTTTAAATCTTGAAAAACGCTAAATTCATTATTAGAAAAGAAGATTTAGGTTGAGTATTAATGGGTGAAGAAATCAAAATAGGAGGATTTTGCGACCCTCAGTTTGAAGAAGTTAAAAAAACTTTTATATCCCATTTTAAAAAAGGTTGGGAGGATGGTGCATCATTTGCAGTTACAATGAACGGGAAATTCGTCGTGGATTTATGGGCAGGATATGCTGATGAAACTCATACAATACCTTGGGAAAAAAATACAATTGTGTGTGTTTACTCAACAACGAAAGTAATGGCTGTGATATGTGGATTGATCTTATCAGATAGGGGGTTACTGGATTTTGAAGCACCCGTTTCAAAATATTGGCCAGAATTTGCCCAAAATGGAAAGGAAAAAATGCCAGTAAAATACATATTCGCTCATATGTCAGGTCTTGCGGGAATTGAAGAGGTAATTTCTGCAGAGGATTATTATGATTGGGAAAAAATAACAAAACTGTTAGCAGAACAAAAACCATGGTGGGAACCAGGAACAAAAGCAGGTTATCATGCAATTACTCATGGTTATCTAATCGGAGAATTAATCAGGAGGGTTACCGGTAAGTCGCTTGGAACTTTTTTTCGAGAAGAAATTGCGGAACCTTTGAAAGCTGATTTCCATATTGGATTGTTAAAGGAAGATGATAATCGGGTAGCTGAATTAGTTACAGACCCGCAGCAATCAGGAGGATCTTTCCTTAGAATGTTTCAAGGTATTGCAGATCTTGCTAATAAATCTTATATGGTTAAGGAAGAAATCGGAGATTGGGAGAAAAAGTTTCAAATTAAAGCTGGAGGAGAAGATGTTTGTTATTTAAAAACACATAATAGTGAGTTGTTTTTTGAGGAAGGAAAAGTTCAAAATCCAGATGGCATATTTAGGACACCAAAGAATCGTTCTAATATGATATTCTTATTATTTCCACATATAAAAGAAACTCCCGAATTTACAACCCGGAATTTACAAATTGAATGTAAACCAGAATATGTTGACAAACTAAAACGAATTTTTAAACACATTATAACTGATGCGATGAAAAATGGGAGTATTGGAATGAAAATGTACTTGAATGCAATGTCTCTTAGAAAACGAACATCAGATTGGGATTGGAAATCAGCAGAGATACCTGCGATTAATGGACATGGTAACGCTCGTTCTACAGCAAAAATAGGCTCCATAATCGCGTGTCAAGGAGAAGTGGATGGAATTAGGTTTTTATCAAAACATACATGTACAAATGTACTCATGGAAGAGCAATTTAAAGGAATTGATATTGTAAATGGCGGATTGGAACGTTATGGTATGGGCTTAGGATTAAAAAGCGAAAGAAGGCAATTTCCGAATGACACAGTATGCAATTGGGGAGGAACAGGGGGGAGTAGAGTAATTATGGACCAAAAAAATAAAATGTCATTTGCTTATATTATGAATCGAATGAGAGTTCAAACACCTGAAGAAACTAAAAAAAATATTATGATTTCAGATACACGTGCCAATAATCTTGCCATAGCAGTCTATAAATCGCTTGGTCAACTCTAATTTTTATGTTTTATTTACCAGAGATGATGAACTGTTTTTTTAATATCTTTTTCATAGATTTCTTGAATTTGAACCATTTGATCATGTGATAATGGCTCTAAATCTGAAGCTTGAATATTTGATTCAACATGGAATACTTTGCTTGCACCAGGAATGATGCAAGAAACAGCATCAAACATTAAAATCCAACGTAATGCATATGGAGCAAGATTTTCAGGATTTCCAAAGACTTTCTTTATTTCTTCAACAGCTTTTAATCCTATTTCATAATCCACTCCTGAAAATGTCTCACCTTTATCAAATGCTTGTCCATTCCTGTTAAAATATCTATGATCTCCTTCTTTGAATACAGTGTCCTTGGTGAATTTTCCAGTAAGTAACCCACTTGCTAATGGTACACGAACGATAATGCCAATATTTTTCTTTTTAGCTTGTTCAAAAAATAATTCGCTTGGTCTTTGCCGAAACATATTAAAAATAATTTGTACAGTTGATACATTTGGGAATTCAATAGCTTTTAATGCTTCTTCAACTTTTTCCACACTTACCCCATAATTTTGAATTTTCCCTTCATCTTTTAAGGAATCTAAAATATCAAAGACCATTGGTCTATAATATACTGCTGTTGGAGGACAATGAAGTTGAAGCAAATCAATTGTCTTAATCTCCATATTCTTTAAACTATCATCAACAAATTTTCTAATATTTTTTTCATTATATCCTTCAGTATTATGAGGATCTAAACGTCTGCCACATTTGGTTGCAACATAGACTTTTTCATCAATAGATTTTGAAAAAATACCACAAAAGTGTTCGCTTTGGCCATCTTTATACACATCAGCAGTGTCAAAAAAATTGATTCCATTTGAAACTGCAATAGATAGTGTATTTTGAGCTATAGTCTTATCAAATGGTTCACCCCATTTACCTCCTAATTGCCATGTTCCAAGTGAGATCTCTGACACTCTATATCCAGTTTTTCCTAAAACTCTATATTTCATAATATTAACCATTAAAATTTCTTACTTTCTCAAAAAAAAAATCTTTTAACTGAAAATCTTTACTACAATTTGAAAACTTTCACACAAAATACACTAAGATATGCTAAAATAAATAGTTTGTAACCAAAAATGAATTCTTAAGTAATTAAATTAAATTTTTGAAAACGTCAGATAAGACAATTTTGAATATTTCTTCATTGGTAGCTACCTTAACTCAAAAATAAATAAAGATCTCCCCTCTTTATATTACACTTCTTATTTAGTAAAATCATGAGACTAAGTCAGATTCTTTAGAAGTCTTCTTTTTAATATTGTCTAATCTTACAGTTAAATTTGTGGTCTTCATATAATTGGAAAGATCATGCTTAACTTCTTCTTTATTAGTCTTTATTGAGTGAGCAGCTTTTAATTGTTCCGAAAAATTAGTTAAGGATTCTGTCTTATCATCTGCAGGAAGTTTTTGAATAAATTTATTGGATAAGTCTTTAATAAGTTTATCTTTGGTTGGATCTGATTTACCATATCTATGACCCATAAAACTGCATTGGACAGCAATTTCGTTATCTGATTCATAATATCCACACCTACGGCAAAATAAATCTTGTAAATAAAGATTTGTTTTTGGACACAAGACTAAGTCAATTCCTATTTTATCTGGTCTAATCGGTATTTTTTTAATGTTCATATAATCCCCCTTTCTCAACTAAATTTTAAAGAACATATGAGGTTATTAATTATTAGATTATTACTTTCGATAAAGTAATAAAAATCTGATATTAAAAATTTATTTTATTTAAATTTACTCTTAATTTTTAATTCCTTATTAAGTAGTATTAGGCAAAATTATAAATATGTAAAGGAATATTCAATACCCATAGAAATCATAATGAAGGGTATGGATTCAAATTTCAGAATATCTAACATTAGCATTATCAATTGAATATATAATTATCATTCATAGAGAATCGAAAGAGATTATTTATTATAAGACAGCAGGAGATTTTGATCCAGATTTCCTTGATATTTTTCGAAGTTCAATTCAATATGAGCTGTTAGATTTACCCTTAGAAGAAGGAGGATTTGAACAAGCAACTCTTGAAGGTAAATATTTGATAACCAGGGTGGGTAAAAAAATTTGGGTTACATTAGTGACCAATGAAAGACCAGTTATATTATCAAGGGAAGCATTAACATCCTTTTCTGATAGATTTGAGAGACTATATAAGCAAGAGCTTCAAGATTTATATACAAAGCAAAAGGGAGATATATCAATTTTTCGGCGAAAATCATTTTATAAAGTGAGTGTGGATATGATTGCGGATGATGAATTACACTTAAAACTTACTTTACCATATAAGTTGGGTTCCGCTAAAGGAAGGAAAATTTCTTCAAGTGGAAAACAAATATATCAAATTGCAAAGGATATTGCTCATAAAAATAAAGGGCGTGTTTTTCTTAGAACTGTCCTTATTATAGCGAATGATTCTTTAGAATTGGAAATTACAAAGATTGCCGATTTAATCTTTGATTTTGTCCAAAGGGAATTACTTGTACCTATGCCTTTAGAAGAGTTAAAAAAGAAATTTACCATACACAATTAATTTAAAACTTTTATTATTTCTTTTTGAAGTAAAGGGAAAATAGTATAAAAATTAATAGTATTATAATTTTTAATTAAATATTCTTCTTTAAAGAAAGAGAGATCTAGATATGGACTTAATAGAAATTGTTGGACTTAATAAAAATCATGCTAAGAAATTAGAAAAAGAAGGAATCCTTAGTGTTGAGGATCTTTTACCACTTACTAAAAGTCAAATAAAGAAGTTAGCAAAAAAATGTGGAATTCCCACTAATTTAATTGATACCTGGCAAGAACATGCTGATTTATTACAAATTCAAGGCATGAATCCAGAAATCGCTAATGCGTTGAATATCATAGGTGTAGATTCAGTAAAAGAATTTGCTCATAGAAACGCTAAAAGTACGTTTGAAAGATTAAAGCAATTAAAAAATGAAAATCCTGATGTACTTTCCAAAGAACCTTCTCAAAAGGATGTAGAAAATTGGATTAAAGATGCAAAAAGTCTTTCTGGAGCCCCAACAAAAAAACCAGTTAAAAAAGAAAAAGAAACTCCACAACCTGTCACTCCTGTTGAATATGTGCCAATTGAAGTATTTAGAGGTGATTATGGAGATTATGGTCCAGATTATTGGAATAACAAATGGGAAAAAGCACCAATAATTTATACAGGAAGAGCATTACGTGGAGAATCGTATAATAAAGAAATAGACGTAGATGTTAAGTCATTTATTAAAAAAAATGATGCTATTCTATGGCATGTTATTAATCATGTTGGTTTAAGGAGAGATACTGCTAATGAGACAGCCTTTGCAATCCAAAACTTCGTCTGCAATTTTCTGAAATATAAATATGATGAGATTACATCTGATTGTCCCGAATTCTGGCAGTTTCCATTTGAATCCGTTCAATCTGAAATTGGTGACTGCGAAGATGGGGCAATTTTAATAGCTTCTTTGCTAATTAATGCAGGAATACCATCATTTCGCGTAAAAGTGTGTGCTGCTCAAGTTTTTGCTGATCCTGTTGTAGTTCCTTCAGATGAAGAATTAGGAGGACATGCTTATTGTATATATCTTGCGGATAGACCTGATTCTGACAGAAAACTCGAATGGGTTATTTTAGATTGGTGTTATTTGCAAGATCCTGAAGTTAAAATCGAAGAAAAACCCTTAGCGAGGAATGGAGGTCAAGAAGGAGCATATAAAAATATTTGGTTCACTTTTAATGATGAATATAGTTGGTCGCAGAGTGCTTTTGAAATTAAAGAAGGAAGAATAAGCCAAAATAGAAAAACCAAGCAAGAGGATGTTTTAGCTCCATTAGAAGATGTCTTAAAGCATTTAGCAGGAGAGGAGCTTAAGAAGATCTTCAAGAAATTTAATATCGAAATGGAATAAGCACTGAAATTACAAATTAATATTTTTCTTCGTTATTCTAAATTCTAAGATCATATTTTTTTTCAATATGTAGAACAAGGTTCTTGGAATTCTTTAAATCCAGTTATGTTTTTAAAATAATACTAATTATATTAGGAATTATAAAATCAATCAAGATGATTATTAGTAGCAAAAACTATAAATAGTAATTAGTGCAACTTATTCAAAGCGCAACCACCAATTCAGACATAAGTAAAAATATGTCAACATTATCAGAATATCTCGATAGGCTTGAGGAATGGGACCATCGAACTTTTTTAAGTATATATAAAAGTGATTTTAGCAAAAGGACTAAGAAATTTGCTATTCTTTTCAGTTTCTTTGGTTCTTTATATTTTTGGGGACTGGTTTGGTTGATATGGTTTGTTTATGGATATTTCACCAAAGACTACTACCTTTTGGTACTGTTTACTGGAGGTTTCGAACAAAGTATTATTATTCATAGTATTGTTCGTTATAAAATAATAAAAAGAAATCGTCCTTTTATCACACTTCAAAATGAAGGTGTAAAGAAACATGATGATCTTATAAGAATTCCATACTTGATGAAAGAATCAGATAAGCAATCTTTTCCTTCTGGACATGTAACGTTTTTGTTATTCTTTGGATTTATTTTTGCTTTTTATTTTTCTACCTTTTTCTGGCATATCTTATTTACGTTTATCATATTGGATATTATTATGGCAATTTCAAGACTAATACTGGGGGTACATTTTCCTATAGATGTCATATTCGGATTTATATTTGGGGTTTTATACGCTCTTTTATATCTTAGTATTACTTATATTTTTTGGATAAAGTTTTATTATTGGATTGGACCTATTTTTTCAGAGTTATTTCATTTTTGGTTAAAATAAAATAATTTAGAAAATTCTTAATTAAGAATTTTTCAATTTCCTTAAATCCGATGAAAAAAAAGTATCACCATAATGATTATATAATGCGGCTGCTGGATCATGGGGATGTGACCTATCTTTAGCAATTAATGTGGTAACTGGAGCTTCTGAAAGATTTGTAAATGTAATATCATGTCCTACGCATAATCCAATAATAATATTTAATTCTGTGTTCGCTTTGTTCAATAATAATGCTTGAGCAACAGGATTGCAACTAACAAGACCTATAGGATATCCTGTTTTTGAGAACATTGTAAATTCTTTCGGTACACCTACATCAACTTTTTTTATTGAACCTGTTTTACAACAAACTGAGCAAACTTCAAAGCCGTATTTATATAAATATTCTGCTACTTTATTAGCTTCTTTCCTTAACCCTATACAAAAGGCTAAACCTAGCTTTTGATATCCCATTCTTTTCGCATATTCTATAGTATCTTTCAAGCGTGGCCAATGAATATATCCTTCAGCTTCTACGATAGATGCAGCGTTTGTACATTTTTTAATGAAATTATCATTTTTATATAATTCAAAAGCATTTTTCTGAATTTCAGGAGAATTTATCATTGGACAACGCCCTAAATCTTTATTTGCCTTTCCAATTGTGCAAAAATTAATACCATTACATTTATGGCAGGTTGGATTTATCTTATCATTTTTTTCCAAACTTTTATTTTTAGATGTCATTTTTAACTTTAAGTTAATCTTAGAAAGAGATTAATTTGATATTTAGTATAAAGGGAATTAAAATAAAATATTAATTAATTTTTAAGCTCTAATTAAGTATATCTAATAATTTTTCAAATTGATAAGAAACATTAAAATTAGGAAAATTACTCTCTTTTTTACTATGGAATCAAATATTAATTCAGGGGATGCAGAAGAAAAAACTGGATTCTTAATACTTATAAAACGACTTTGGCCTCATTTTCTCATTTATAATTCATATGCATTTACAATTTCTACATTATTTATTAATATCGTTATAGTTTCGGGTATTATGTGGCCCGGTGATACCTTTGCAGATCACGCCGGTGAGTTAGGTATTTTGACAGGAACTTCAATTTATATTATTGCTTTTTCAGGAATATTATTTGGTGTATTAGCTGATAAATTTTCTCGAACAAAATTGATGGCGATTGTAGAGATGACTTATGGAATTGGTCTATTCTTTAATAGTTTCGTAACTGAAGGTAAAGGGCAAACAACTTTTATGTTTTTTTTAATATTTAGCTTAGTTAGAGGATTTTCGATCGGAGGTTTTTGGCCGCTTATTACTTCGCATGTTAACGACTCTACAGAAAGTAAAGAGAGATCTCAATTTTTTGGTGCTATACAAGCATTATTTCAGCTATTTCAAATTATTGGGATGGTAGTTTCTGCCTTTTCATTTCAAAATAATTATTGGAAACAATTTTTTTTAATAGTAGGTATAGTAGCATTAATTTTTGGGATCATTATATTTTTAAGAGGAAAAGAGCCAAAACGAGGTGCTGCGCGCGAAGAATTAAAAGATATTCTTTCAAGTGAAGATACTGTTTATGAATATCAATTGACGAAAGAAACCATAAAGTCTACGATCATAACTCCCACTAATTTAATTGCTTTTTTTGAAGGTATCTTTACAACTATTTTATTAGGTGTCCCTGATTTTCTACTTGTAGCATACTTACAATCGCCTCCTTATAATTTATCTTCACTCGTAACTGCATTATTCATGATAATCTTTGGACTACCCGGAGGTGTAATTGGTTCAATAGCTTTTGCCAAATTATCTGATCGATTAGGCAAGAGAAATATCAAGAATAGAATATATATGATAGTAATTTCAATTATAGGCTTATCAATTGCTTATATTGTTATTTTCAATCTATCTATTCCGAATATGACTATTGCAGAGGGAAATAATTTAATATTTATTTTGTCAATTCCAATCTTATGGATATTTGGATTAATCGCATTTATAGCACGTTCAATCGTAGGTCTTTGGAATATAAATCAACCACCTATTTTACAGGAAATAAATTTACCTGAGGCCCAAGGGAAAATTAACTCTGCTAATCAATTTTTAGAGGGAATAGGAAGCGGTTCGGGACCAATAATTGCGGGGTTTATATTGATGGCTTTTAATCAAAATTTCCAAATTACAGTTTTTATAACTATGATGTTAGGAATTATAGGTGGTTTATTATGGTTACTTGCTACAATATGGGTAAATAATGATGCTAATCGCATTTCTTCAATTTTAAAACAAAGAGGAATAGAATTAAGTAATCGAACAGGTTCAAATAAAAAAGAATAGGATTATCTATAATTTCAAAATTCTTTTTTTTTATGTTTTTTTTTTATTCAATTAATATTATGCGTTTAGACTTGAGAAGAGTTAAAAGAGAATATATTCCCGATAGTCATAAATTTACATCAGATTTTAACTCTGTAATCTTTATTGTTGTCTGGAATTCTTTAGGGTTTTTTTTCGTGGATTTTATTATGACATATATAATAAGTCAGGTTTTAGGTGGATCAGGAGTCGCAATCGGTCTTTTTCCTGCATTTTTAACTATTGGAGGACTGATTAGCTCTTCTTTTATAGGATATTTAACGGATCGTTATTCTAAAAAAATACTTGTAATGATTGGAGCCTTTGTCCGTGGATTGTCCTATTTTGGGTTATATACATCAATACTAATACAATCTTTAGTAGGAATGTATTGTAGTGCGTTTCTCTTAGGATTTGGAGCATATATTTTTTGGAATCCGTTAGATACTATTATATCAGAAAAATCATCAAAATATCATCGTTCTTCTGCATTTGGGAAGAGGAGATTCGCGTTGGGAATAGGAATGGTACTCGGTACAATTGTTGGTTTTACTATTTTTAGTTTAACAAATATTTTTATGCCTGATAATGCCTTCCTCATCTTTAGTGCGATTCCTATATTTGGGATGGCCAATTTTTATGCAGGAATTCAATTTTCTCGAAAAGTTGATGAAAACAAAAAGTTTCAATATCCTAATAATTCTATTGAGGGAACAATTGAAAAACTCGAATCTGAATTCAATGATATTAAAAATCCAGAAAAAACGGTTCACTTCTATTTATTAGGAATAATTTTATTATTTTTGGCATTATTCTTGGGTGCAACTAATGCAGGCGTTTATAGACCTTTTATATTACCTTTAATCTTCCTCAATATAAGCAGTAATCCAAGTTTGGTATCATGGTTTTTCCTTCCAACTTCAATAATTGGAACGATAATTGCACCAAAGTTAGGTACTATTGCCGACAAAATTAATCCTTATCTAGGGCTATCAATAGCGAGTACAATAGGAGGATTTGTCACTTTCTTAATTATTATATGTAAGGATTTATGGTTTTTCGCCTTTTTATTAATAATTGATAACACTATTATGCTTACCACTGGATTTATAATGATTAATTTCATTAGTCGTGTGTCGATTAAACATCGCGGGAAATTATTTGGTTTAATTTCTGCTTTTGAATCTACTGGTATGATAATAGGGCCTTTCTTAGGGGGTATTGTATGGGACACAGTTAGTCCACAAACTCCTTTTATAATTTCAATAATAGTTGAATGGTCTTTAATCCCATTTTTTCTTTTAGGAATATATATTCTCAATCCCTACATAATGGAAACAATTGATAAAATAAAAGGTAAATAGAAAATATAGTTTCAAACTAAAGTTAATACCAATCAATAAATTCATCTAGCGAGCGACGTTGTCTTTCACGTGGCTTTTCTCGAGCTTCATCAACTAATCCTATTGCTATAACTCCCATAAGTTCAAATTTGTCAGTTGGGAATTTAAATATTTCATTAACTTGATCTTTTTTATTCAAAATTTCACCAATCCAAGCTGCTCCAAGACCTTCCATAGCATGGACCCCTAAAAGTAGATTCTGCATAAATGCGCCAATTGCTTGAATATCTTTTACTCTATCATAACCTCTTTCAAGATCTAAAAATATTACCAGATTTACATAGGCATCTTCAATAACTCCCCCATATGTAGTGAGTTCTGAAATCATTCGTTTAACAGTTGGATGAGTAACTATACAAACACGCCATGGTTGACTATTTTGTCCAGAAGGTGCCCAGCGCCCACACTCTATAACCGAAAGTATAGTTTCCTTGCTGATTTTCTTATAAACAAAACTTCTAACGCTTCTCCGTGATTTTATAAACTCTATAAACTCATTCTTAACTAGTTCCATATTTTAAACATAGTTCTTTTTATAATATAAATTTATAATTTCTCAATTACAAATTCTCAGACTTATGCAAAACTATCAAATTTCTAAATATTTCAAGATTCTTTTTTCTCTGATCAACGTAACATTGACTCCATTGTCTTGTTTTATCATATTCCCAAGTGGTGGAATACATTATCCTGTAGAAGGATTTACTTCAGATCGTGTACAGAGGCTTAGAATTGAATTCTTTTCTCCAGGAGATTTTAGACTTGATGTGAAGATGTTTAGAGAACCAAATATTTCAACAGCATACCTTGCTAATGTTGTTGTAGATAAAAATAATCTCTCTATTTGTGTCTTTTTTCATGCGGTTAGAAAAATTGAAGTAGGTGTGGAATATCGTAGTAGATATTGGTTAGGATTTATCATGAAGAATGGGATACCAGTAAGAAAAAATCGCTTAATGCCTAAAAGAGTCATGATGCACATGGCAAGAAATAATTGTATTCATAGCCTCATAGAATATAATAATCTCGCATCATTTCTTCCACAACTTTATAATAAAATGAATGGAAAAATTGATAATTAGATATCAGATTCATTTTAATTGTTTTTCTTATAAAAAAAATATTCAGAAAAATATGAATGTTGATTTCAATTTATTCTTGAAATTTAGAAAATAGTTTATCCATATCTTTCCTATAGAGTGCATACGCTTTACGACCATCATCAGTAAGACTAATTATCGTATAGGGCTTTTTTCCCTTGAATTTTTTTTCAATGAAAATGTACTTAGCATCTTCTAATTTCGAAAGATGTGAAGATAAATTTCCTTTGGTTAAGCTTGTTTGAACCATGAGAAATTGAAAATCACAATTCTTTACTACATAAAGAAAAGACATTATTAATAATCGAGCGGGTTCATGAATCAATTTATCAATATCTGAAAATAGAGGGATGTCATTATTTTCAATCATCTTTTCTTTTTTAATTACTTACACCCTTGGTTTAAAATTTATTTATCTTACTATTTATTATCATTATTAGGTAGGGGATACTGTTTGAGAAATTTATAAAGTATAGCGCCCCACATGACCATGAAAATTAAACTAACTATTACACATGGAATTAATTCATAAAATGGTTCTGGTATTTTTACTAAAAAAAGTAGAATCTGCATGCAGAAATTTAAACCGAATAATAAAGCAAAAATGTATAGTCGTTTATAACCAGAAACCAAAGCAAAACAACATATTAGTAGGGGTAAAAATAACAAGTTTAAAAACAATGCCATCAAAATATCGTCAGGAAAAATTCGAACTTTTAAAATTACCAATATAATAGTACTGATCACTGAAATTATCGCAAGTAACATTATTTTAAGGTTCATGAATTTACCAAATCGAACCCGACCTATTCTTGGCCAAGTAACATATTTCTTAAATATAATAAAGGAAATAATTATAGAGATAATTACTATAGGTATGATGAAATAATCTATGAACCACCAAATACCCAATAAACCACTAGCTAAAACTTCAATCCCAATCCACAAGCATAAAAAGCCATCTTTATCTTCAATTTGATATATTTTTCCTTCAATTTCCTTTAATTTAATCCTTTTCGGCATGATTTTTATCAATGTTATATCATTTTGATAGTAAATATTTGTATATGATTTTAATAAATATATAAAAAAAAAGTTGTGATTAATTACTTTTTTGATACATTCTATCCTGCAGAATTAGAAAAACAACAATTGTATAAAATGTAATAATGATAATAATAGTCACTATTATACTAGAAGGAGGTGCGATTCTGAAAAATAGACCAAACATGTTTAAAGATGTATGGAGAAAAACACAACCTAATAAATTCCCTTGAGATTTGATGTAGTACCATGTAAAAATAATCCCAAAAGGTATATTATATATGAATCTTAGGAGAAATCCTAGTAATCCATCTCCATAGAACCCATTAAAATGTAAAGGAGCGTGCCATATTGACCAAATAACACCAATAATGAGTCCTGTTATCAAGGGACTATATTTCTCTAGCAAGCGTGGTGTAGCAAATCCTCGCCATCCAGGTTCCTCATTTAAAGGTCCACCAAAGAAGAAAATTTGGGCAAATCCTAATAAAAGAACAATCAAGAATGCTATCCATGAGAAGTTTTGATTATATACTCCTCCAAATAGTAATGAGATGATATACACAAATAAATAAAATCCAAGAGGAAGAAATATCGCAATGAGAATGGATTTATTATGACCTTTTATACCTCTTAGAGTTTTAAGCATCATGGCAACATCTTTTTTTGAGGAATAAATTGAAGAAAAGATATACGCAGCTATAATTGAACCTACAACGATAAAAGGAATTATCTGAATAATAGGGAGAGTTGTAAAAATTCCAATTGTCAAGCTTAGAATGAAAATAATCAAGAATATCTTTACTTGCTTTTTTCTTTGCACTTCGAATTTCTGGTTATTCTTGGATGTTAAAATAATAGCGACTAATGAGGGTGCATATCCTCCTATTATACTTATGCCATTAATAAGATAAACGTCTCCAAATGAAATAAATGGAGCTATTATCCAAATTATCCAAGAAAATACAAAGGTAAGTAAAAAAAAGTTCTTTAATTCTTTATATTGGTCCTTGTTACCAATATTTTCTAAAGCTTCCAAGCTATCTTGTTCATTTTTCTCTAAAAATTGATTTTCTTTTATATTCAGTATCAATACCTTATTTACTATTTTTTTTCTTTTAGATTAATAGTAAAAACATTACTATTTTTATTTAATAATAATTAAATAGTAATCATACCATTTAAGGTTTGCGATACAAACTGGTTCATATTGAAAACTTAGATTCGATAAAGTCATAATTTCTTTGATTTCTAAGCCTGATATAACACTCTATGAAAAACTATAATTATGAATCTCAAATACTAATATTCATCATATATATGATAGATTTAAGTTTAGTTTCAATAATTTATGATTTTTTTTTGGTTATACGTTCTTAAGAGGTTATTTGATAAATTTTCTCAATAATATCCACATATTATGAGAATATGTATCACAATAATTCTTTATTTTAAAACTCTTTTAAGGCATTATAATAATGAAATAATTAAAAGTTAGATTTTCGTCGGAAGTAAGAGGTTAGATATTATAAATGGGTAAATTTTGGGGAAAAAAAGAGGATATTGAACTTTTGGGTTCACCACAGGAAACAATGGGTTTTTCGAAAGAATATTCTTCATTGTTACAAAATTTTATCATCAGAAAATACGACTTTTCAAATCTTTCTCAAATAGAGGATATCAAGAATCAATTAATGAAACAGAAGATCTTAATTATTAATGCTAAAGAAATTCTTGAAAAAGTTGATGTTTCTGAGTTAAAGGGCGCAATTGAAAATTTGAAATCCTTTCTAAGAGAAAATGGAGGATCATTAGGACGCCTTGGTGACCAATATTTAATTGTAACTCCAAACTCTCATATAAAAATATCAAATTAATTAAATCCTCTTTAAAACAAATTAATTACACTTTTTAAAAAGTCTTTTTAAGATATTTATCCTAAATTTTATAAAATATATTAAGAAATGTTGAAAAGATAAATAATTCTATCAGAAAAGCTTTTTTACTAATTATTTTTTCTACTATATTTATTACAGGTCAATAAGAAAAATTATACACAATACACGACTAAATTACCAATGATTAACGATCAATTTAAATGGTGGCAAAAAACTGTTGTTTATCAGATTTATCCTCGATCATTTAAAGATAGCACTGGAAATGGAATTGGAGATCTTATGGGAATTATTGAAAAATTAGATTATTTACAAGATTTAGGAATAGAAACTATATGGTTTTCTCCGTTTTTTGAATCTCCGCAACAAGATCATGGTTATGATATTACCAACTTTCGTGAAATTGATCCTGTGTATGGAACAATGGAAGATTTTGACAAATTGTTAGAAAGAATTCATGATAGAGAAATGAAAATCGTTTTAGATCTTGTTCTTAATCACACTTCAATTAAGCATCCATGGTTTATACAATCTGCTTCTAGTAAAGATAATTCTAAACGTAATTGGTACATTTGGCGAGATGGAAAAAAGCAAGGAGGAAAAAAACCTCCTAATAATTGGAAAGCTATTCCCGGAGGACCAGCATGGAAATATCATGAAAATACTGATCAGTGGTATTATTTTCATTTCTTACCCTTCCAACCCGATTTAAATTATAGAAACCCAAAGGTTAAAGAAGAAATGTTTGATACTATGAGATTTTGGTTAGATAAAGGTGTTGATGGATTTCGTTTAGATATTTTACATTCAATTTATGAAGATGAATTACTTAGGAATAATCCCTTTTCTTGGAATTTAGCTTTATCCGATAAAAAGCCAGCATGTTATTTTCAATATCACAAATATGATTTAAATCTTCCTGAAACTTTTGAACTCACTATAGAATTAAGAAACATAATGGAAGAATATGACCCAGAAAGATTCTTAGTCGGAGAAATTTCTGGTTCAATTGAAAATGTAAGAAAATATTATGGTCCAAACAACAATGGTTTACACATGGCCTTTCTATTCGAGTTTACATCAACACCCTTTAATTCTAAAAAATATCGAAAAGTGATTTCAAGAATCGAGAAAGTTTTAGCATTTCCTTATACACCCACATTTGTATATAGTAATCATGATAGAACAAGACATATATCTCTTTTGAAAGAAAATATAAAGAAAGCCAAGATCCTTGCTGCATTACAATTAACATTAAGAGGAGTTCCTTTTATATATTATGGCGAAGAAATTGGAATGAGTAATATAAAGTTTAAACTTAAAACAAGTGAAGATCCTTTGGGACAGAAATTTTCTAAATTTCCTTTTCCTCAAATTGCCAGAATATTAGGACTCTCATTGACAAGAGATAGTTGTAGAACGCCAATGCAGTGGAATGCAGAACCTAATGCTGGATTTACATCTAATCCAGAAATCACTACATGGTTAAAAATATCTGAAAATTATAAAAAGATCAATGTCTATAATGAAGAAAATGACGCAAATTCTTTATTGAATTGCTATAAACAATTAATTAATGTTAGAAGAGAAAGCATCCCACTACAAAATGGAGTATTTCACTTAATCGATCTTGGAAAAGTAAATAAAAAGTGTATAGCATATAATAGAATTTACGAAATGCACGAGATCTATGTTTATTTAAATTTTTCAAATAAGGAGTTATTAGTAGAAAAACCTACTCAAAAACCAGCATTGATTTTTTCTACATTAGCTAATAGAAAAGCATTAAATCCAGATGCGTATGATGGAAACATAAAATTATCACCTTTAGAAGGAGTTATCTTCAAATAAATATTATTGGAAAGTATTAAGAGTCAGACTATATTAAAAAAATCCTGAATTCTATTATGGAATTTGGGTTTTTAGACTCATTATTATATATTAATTTCATGAATTTTTTTCAGGATAATTTCTGAGCATTCAAGAGCACTTTGTGCCGCAAGTTCTGTTCCAATACCCCATCCCCCTGCATCTCCTCCCACCATATATAATCCCTTGATTGGTAAAGATATTGCAGGTCGATTGATTCCTACCTGTCCTGTTGTCTGAGAAACACCAATAACTGAACCTTCTTTTCCCCACATTGTTTCAATATCATATGGAGTAGTAATATCGCACCATAATATATTTTTAGATAAATCTGGAAAGACTTTTTCTAATGTGTTCATTGAATTTTCGATCCATTTCTCTTCATTTTTTTTAAAATTATCTTTTGGTACAAATGTTCCTGCTGTCATCAGCTGGCATCCTTCAGGAGCGATTGAGGCGTGATAATTCGAGGGTATGGGAATAAAGAAATCTATCTCATCAGGTACTTTACCATTTAAAATTGACTTATTTTTCTTTTCTGGGTCTTCTGAAGTGAAAGATACAACAATTTTATATGGTGACAATGGCTTTTTAAGAGCAATTTTTAAGGTAAGAGCACTCATCGAGTACTTTAGATTGTCCATCTCTTTCAAATAACTTTTATCAAAGTATTTTCTGCCAATCAAAGTATTGACAGTTTCTTTTATTCCAGCATTTGAGATAACAATTTTCGAAGAAATAAATTCACCATTATCTAGTTTCACACCTTTGACTTTATCATCTTCTATAACAATTTCTTGAATAGAAGTTCCTGTTTTAACTGACCCTTTATACTTTCTAATTCCATCAGCATAAGCAGAAGGAATTGATATACACCCCCCTTTAGGATAACCAACACTCTGAAATTTATTAAGTGTTGTTAAACATCTAATAAACTCCCCGGTTGATACTATATAATATGGGATTACAAAATATAACCCACATATAATATAAAAATATGAATGTATTAGGGTATTCGTTGTATATTGATTCAACCAAGACTTTACATTAATTGTATCTAATTCATTTGTATTGTTTATCTTTGATGTCTCACTAATCAATTTTATCAATCCAAGAAAATCTTCTTTAGGTAATAATTTTCTGAAATCTTCTGGAAATTGATAAAGGTTATTTTCAAGGTGCCAGCGTGCTTCATCATTTCCTGCTATACTCCAATCAATGGCATTTTGCATTCCAATTTTATTTAATATTGCTCCAAGAGGTCCATGTTGGCATCTAGCAAATGAATGTACACCAAGATCAACTTTAAAACCTTCTTTTTCATATGTACTACACCGTCCTCCTATTAATTTATTCTTTTCAACAAGTAATGTTTTTAATTTATTTGAAGCTAAAAGAGCTCCAACGGCAGTCCCTCCAATACCACCACCAATAACAATTACATCATAATCAGTCATAATTAAAGTGATATGCACTCTTTTCTATAAATATTTTTATTAATTATTGATCAAGCGAAAATATAATATCTTTTTATATAAATCTTACATATCTGTATAATAGATAAAAATTGAGAATTTTACCAAAATCTTTTTAGAAATATCACAAAAATCTATTGCTTGGTTAGTTTTTTCTAACACTTTTATATACTGGAGGAAAGTGTTGGTTGTCATTTTCTGACACGAGAAATTAAGAGAATTGTAAAATTTTAAAAGATAACGATTTCAAGGTTTTAATTTTTTTTTCTTTTCCGTAATAACTCTATGAAACTTTCAATTTGATTAGATACTTGAACTTCATTAAATTTACGTGGATCATTTTGGTCTGCATCAATGATTAAACAGGGGATATCAGCCTCCTCGCTCAAAAGACGCTTTAAATCATAAAAGGCAGCAGTGTTTGGTCTACATGAAACATTATTATGCATTAAAACACCATCTATTTTCCATTCCTTTACAGTATCTTTAAACCATTTTACTCTAGTTTCAAGATCAAAAATATACCAAAAACTTAGCATTAGGGAACTCATACATTCAATTGGGTCTTTCAATAATCTTTCTTTTGTGATTTCCTCAAATGGATTCGAAAAAAACTTAGAGAACGCAAAAGTGTAAGGTTCATAAACTATTATCGCATTAAATCTTTCTAACATTGCGAAATATTTTAGATTATACCAAAATGGGATTCCCTCAAACATAAGTCTAAATTCTTCATTATCTAATGCACCTTGACCTGAATCAACCCTTATTTTAGCTTCCCTATACATTCTCTTGTATAATTTAATGGGAGATCTCAAACCGGGCATGGTAAATAAAGGAAACAGTCCGCCGAAAGTGTCTTTTGTAGAAATGGGTGAGGGAACATTCTTTCTTAATTCATAAATGTCTCTCCATACTTCACTTAGTTCATAAGAATTAGCTGCAACTTCTTTAGCTTTCTCCATATTTATTTCATTACCCGTATGTTCTTTTATGAACTCAAGAAGCTCCCACATCTGCTCTTCAACATACTTTTTGAAATAATCTAACTGTTGCTTAGTTGTATTGCTTACTACATGAGGTACATCTATGATAAAGTGAGGAACCCCTCCAAGCCTTTCCGCTTGAACTTGAAACCAATGGCTATGAGTATCACATATAACATCACTCGATAACATGAAAGTGGGTTTTTTAATGCCTCCTTTATAAACATCAACGTTCTCCATTACGGCTCCCACGTTTGTTTTAAAATAACTGCACATATCATAAGAAAATCCTTCCTCTTCTGCTAATTCTATAAAATGTTGGGAATACTTCTGAGATGCTGAAATTGTAGCAGAATTTTCTGGGAGCATTGGTTGAATGTCCATGGCATAGAGAAGTTCGACAGGACAACCAGATGTAGCCCATGCTGTTGGTTTTCCATCTCGATAGGCTTGTTCAATTGCTAAATAATGCCTGCCCATTATATTTTTTAACCCTTGAGTGGCGTTTAACATTTTACTTCTTTTTTCAGACATTTCTTTCACCTCTAAATTATTTCAGCAAAAGCTTCAAATCTTGTTGAGAGTTGCTTATATTGTTCTCGATTATAAAGCATTTCTATAAATATATATGGAATTCCTAATTCTTTAAATTTTTTATTCATATATGGATGATCATAAAGCATAGGTTCACAAAATTTCATTGCGATGTTGATCACACCATCCACTTCATATTTTTCAGTTAAATTTTTCAAGAATTTAAAGCGATTATAAGAGGGCATTTTAGTAGAATAGAGCGGCTTGCTTAAGATATATTCGGCAATTGCTATTAAAGGATCCCTATCTTCTTTAATATTATTCCAGAAGTATCGAGAGCCGATACATAAATCGTCTGCTACAACTTGAAATCCTTTATCTTCTAAAAATTTCAAAAATTCTGTATCATCGATAACAGACCCTGTTAGTAATATCCGTTTCATTTTTTCATCAGTAAAAGGAGCCTTACTTTTTAATTCTTCCAATCTTCTTTTCAAAAGTTCTAAAACATAATTTTTATCGTTAGTCTGTGATAATTTTACCAATTCATGAAATTCTGATCCTTTTAAAATCATCTTACTTCTATACTCAGATATTTCTTTTAATAATGAGCGAATTTGATTGGTTATTTTAATAGCTTCTTTAATTTTTTCAGTTTGGATTTTAATTTTAAATTTATCTTCAATTTGGGAGATCAATTCTCTAAGATCGTTCAAAAAGAAATTTAAAGCAGTCTTATCTCTCTTTAATGGCACATTTAAATAAAACAAGAAATCAAGATCAACAGATTCGACCCAAATATCAAATTCTCTATTGGTACAATCACAGCCATGACTTGTGACTACTCCTTTTATCTCAGGATTGAGCCCCCTTATTGCTTGTTCAAGAATATTTTTTGCCCAGACACAATGTGTAGGGGGTATGTGTTCATTTACTTTATCATGTTCGATGGTGGGATCTCCTAAAAGTCTAATAGGGGTGAATCCCGCAGCCATAAAAATCTCTTCAGGACTAACGACATCCGCATCAAAATAGGCTATTTTTGCCATGTAATTCCAGCTCTATTCTTATTGTTTAAAGTTAAATATTAGTAGAGTAAATCCTTTGTGAAATAAAAAAATATTTATAATTTTGAATAATTTTCTTCTTTATTAGCAATAATTTTAGTTTGTTTTTCAGATGTCTCAACACACAATTTCAAGAACTCTAAGCAAAGCGATTTTAAAACCAGAGATTCGAATAAAACTTAAGATATGGAATACCTATCTCACTGGTAAGTTAATTAAATTTGACAATTACATGAATTTAATTGTTAAAGAAGCAAAAGAAGTATATTTTGGGAGAGGTGGTAAACGTAGTAAGGAACTAGGGACAGTTATGATTCGTGGCGCTTCAGTAATTTATGTTGGTCAAGATCGGGAAAAATTAATATTTGCTGGAGACAATGAAGAAAAGTTAATGCATGTAGATGAAAGTGATGATGAGTAGACATTAGAGAGGATGAGAAAAATGGGAAAAGGAACTCCTAGTAGTGGAAAGAAAAATAAGGCTGCAAGCCATAAAACCTGTAGACGATGTGGTAGACATTCTTATCATCGACGGAAGAGATTTTGTGCTTATTGTGGTTTTGGAAGATCAGCAAAACTTCGTCAACCAAGCTGGAGAAATAGACACAGACCTTTTAATGGACAAAAATCTTTCTATCGTAAATTTTGAGATTTCTTACTTTTTTATAATTACACTATAAAAAATTGCTAATAATTTATTAGCTTCCATATATTTACTATTATCTACTAGAGATTAATAGTTAATTTAGTGAGACATTTTCAATGAATAATTTAAAAATTGAGACTCTTAATAAAGAATTAGAAAAGTTAGAAATCTTAGGAGATTTTATCGGGAGTGCTATTGTAAACCGTAATGGTTTGTTAATAGCATCAAGCTTACCGAGGGATATAGACGAGAGAAAATTTGGGGCAATGGCAGCTACAATGTTTGGAGCAATTGAAACTGCTGCAATTGCAGTAAAAGAAAGTCATGTGAACAACCTCACAGTTGAATATAATGATTATCAATTACTTATCATTGGAATAGATGAACAATTTATTTTAGTTACATTAGTAAATTTAAATATCAATTTGGGTTTAATTTTTATTGAGATTGAAGAAACTATAAAGAATATAAAAAAAATATTAAAAAGGTGAAAGTTAATCTTAAATCAAAAGCAAAAAGAAAGATATTCAAGGCAAATTATCTCCCCTTCAATTGGAGAGGAAGGACAAGAAAAACTATCAAAAATTAAAGTTTTGCAAATTGGAGCTGGAGGTTTAGGTTCTCCCTTTGCCTTATATCTGGTCTCTGCAGGGATTAAAAAACTTACTATAATAGATAATGATAGATTAGATATTTCGAATTTGCAAAGACAGATCTTATATAATGAAACTCAAATTGGAAACGCAAAAGCAGATTTAGCCAAGGAAGTATTATCTAAATTAAATTCTGATGTCAAAGTTAACACATATAAAGAATATGTGGATAGAAACTCGATAACTAGGTATCTTAAAGAGGAAGATTATGATTTTATTGTTGACTGCAGTGATAACTTCTCAACTAAATTTTTAGTGAATAAGGTTTCAGTTGAAAATGGTATAAAATGCGTGATTGCGGGAATAAAGGATTTTTATGGTCAAATTATTACAGTTAATCCAAAAAAAACAGCATGTTATCAATGTGTGTTCTCTGAACCAGTAGGGCCATTGGTAGATGAAAAACCCTTACCTGTTATTGGTGTCACTCCAGGGATATTGGGAACACTAGAAGCATTAGAAGTAATAAAAACAGCGTTAGGTCTACCCAATTTGGAAAATAAAGTTCTAATGGTTAATTTAATTGATTTAAGGTTTAACACTATTGATATTGTTAAGAATGAAAATTGCTTTTGCTCAAAATAAATTAAAAAAAATTAAAAGTTAGGATTTTTTTCAAAAAATTCCTTGAATTTTTTTCCCTTAAGAGCATAAATTTTTGAAGTTCTAGCTCCTTCTAGTTTACCTGTATAAATCCCTTCTTTTTTAATTGAAGCGGGGATACCAACCGCTAAGCTTCGGGGAGGGATTTCCTTATTCAGAAGAACAGCTCCCGCTGCAAGTACGGATCCTTCACTAAGTTTTGAACGATGAAGCACATTTGAACCAATTCCGACTACACATCCATCTTCTATTATGCAAGGTCCGTGAACCATTCTGCAGATTGAAGGAAAATCTTCAAGCCTTAGCATGATGACCTATGATACAATCATTTCCTATGTATACGGAACTGTTTGCTTCAAGATGAATCGTTACGTTTTCTTGGATACTTGTATTATTCCCTATCTTAATAGATCCCCAATCACCCCTTAAAACAGCTCCAAACCAGACATTCGACCCTTCTCCTATGGTAACATCTCCAATTATAATTGCTGTTGGAGCAATATAAGCAGTATTATGAATTTCTGGCTCTTTTCCTGTTTCCGGACTTGGAATTACTGACATATTTCTTCACAGAAAAATTTTTGAATTTGAAGAATTAAGCGAAGTATAATAAGGTTATGAAAACAAATAAGAAGAGTTATTTTAACTGCTTATAACAATTGTTTATAGGTAAAAGCAAAATTAAAAATAAAAAAATTAGATTCTTGTAGTTTCATGTTGAGTGCATCATTAACCATTGAGTAAATAATTGTGATATTTGCATCATAAAATTAGCATCATCAATAGAACCATTTTTTAATTGCAATACAAGATTCCCTATTTCATTCTTTTTACTTTCATGAAATTGCCTTAATCTATCAGATTCCACGATACCTTCTAGTATTCCCATAAATGTATCCCAATCTATAGTTGTGGGAACACTAACAGCTTCCTCAGCTACTTCCACTTTTTTAATCTTATATAAGGGATGCTCTTTATAAAATTCTTTTACATATTCATAGATCTGCTCACAAACCCTTTCAAATTCTTGTGGACTAAAATCAATACCAGGTTCTTGTTTGAGCCCAATAGACATAATATCAGACCAAGTAACATCTGTTCCTTTCATGGGCAAAACAGGTACCTCATACTTTTTTGAGAGTTCTAATTCATGAGCACAATCGACTGAATTGAATACAGATTTATTAGTACCTAAGAAGAAGACAACATCACTTATCGGAACATTTTTGTCCATGAATTCATCAATATTACCTGATAGGTCTTGTTCACAGAGAAGTACGTCATACACTTCAGGTTTAGCCTCTAAATAATTACCTAAATCAGATAAGCGATATGGTTCATAGTCTACAACTGCATGAGAAATGAAAATTGACATGCATGATCTTTGTTTAAAATAATCTCGAAGTGTATCTAAATCGCGTTTAGCTAATTGCTTTTCTTGACTCGATAAAGGATTATCCTCTAAGTTTAAAATTTCTAACGCTTCTAATGGCCATAATACATATGGCAATTTCTCGAATTTATTTTTATTAAGATTTAAACTCTTAATGTTAGAAAATCCCATGCTTTTTGGCAAAATTGTCAGTTCATTTTCCTCTAAATTAACATATTCTAGTTTTTCACACTGACCAAGAGATTCTGATATTGAAATTAATTTATTTCTACGAGCATCTAAAACATTAAGAGAATTCAGTTTATTGAATTGATCAGGTAATCTCTCTAATTTATTTTCATTTATATTTAATTTTTCTAATGAGGATAAATTACAAATTTCAGAAGGTAAGTTTAGTAATTGATTTTGATCTAAATCTAATTTTTGTAAGTTTACTAATTCTCCTATACTAGAAGGTAAGGTTTCAAGTTGATTATTAGATAAATATAATTCTCTTAATTTCTCTAACTTTCTAATACTCATAGGTAAACTTTTTAGGTTGCCTTCGGTAATTTTCAAGTACCACAAATAATTTAATTGTCCTATTGAATCGGGTAGGGATTCTAGAGGTGTTCTGCTAATATAAATATATTCCAGTTTTTTAAGCTGACCAATGTTAGCTGGTAATTGAGATAATTTACAATCACTAATAGTAAGACGTTGTAGTCCTTTCATTAGGGCAAATGATTCAGGTAAAGAAAAAATGTTATTCCCACTTAAGTCAAGGCCAAATACTTTATCTAAATTGCTTATCGATTCAGGTAATGTTTCAAGTTGGTTATTTGTTAAATTAATAGTAGCTAAATTTGTTAGATTGCCAATGGATTCAGGTATCTCTTTAACTTGATTATTATCTATACGAAGATTAGTTAATGATCTTAAATTACCGATACTAGAAGGAAGAGATTCGAGTTTATTATTTTTAACGAGAAGAACCTTCAGATTTAACAATTTACCAATAGATTCAGGTAAACTATGCAAATCTAGAGAACTAATTTCTAAGTTCTCAAGTGCAGTGAGATCTCCAATTGAATCTGGTAATTGAGTAATGTTATTTACTCCTATATCAAGAGAATTAAGTGATTTAAGCTGTCCTAGTATTGTAGGTAACTCTGTTATTTTATTATGACCAAGTGCAAGTTTTCTTAGAGCATGTAAATTATAGATATTTTCTGGAACATGCATTAATCTGTTATCACTTACGTCGAGTTCAATTAAGGTTGAACAAGCACCAATTTCAATTGGTATATCTCTTAATTTATTAGAACGAAGATCTAATTTTTCTAGATTCTTGAAATTAGATATCCAGCTTGGAAGTACTTTCAACTCATTAACGCCTAAGCTTATTTCTCTTAAAGATATACAATTTGCCATACTTGAAGGAAGTTCTGTTAATTGATTTTGAGATGCTCCTAACCATTCTAAGCTAGTTAATTCCCCAATAGAATTTGGTAGATTCTCAATTTTGTTCCCATAACAAAGTAATGTTTTTAATTCTTTGCAATTTCCTAAATTTTCAGGTAAGTTATCAAGATTACCTCGAGTAATTTCAATTCTGATAACATGATTATCCTCCACCCAGAAATTATTAGAACTCCAACTTGATCCTACTTTTTGTTCTAAATCCTTTAATACTTCTACTTCTTCATTCGGTAATGTAAAATCCATATATTGGATACTCATGTTTGTCCCCCTCCAAGATATTGCTTCATAGCTTGTTTTTGTTGCATAAATCCCATGAAATAACCAGAGAGTTGGGTAAGAAATAAACCTTCTCCCCCAACCTTTGCACTCTGCAAACTAGTACAAATTGTAGTTAAAGCTACTTGATTTTTCTCAAAAAAATCTTTCATATCATTTAAATGAATTATACGATTAAGCTCAGCTTTAAATGTTCCAAAACTAGTAGTATCACCGACTTCTGCCTCAATTTCTTTTAGTAGAATGTTAGTTTTGTCTTTAAAGATATTATGTGATCGTTTCAATTGTTGAATATAACTATAGGTATTTTCACAAAAACCGGTAAAGTCATTGGGAGTAAATTCATGGCCTAATTCACGGCTTAGATCTACTACTGCAAGATCAGCCCAACTAACATCCAGTCCTTTTAAAGGTACTACTTCAATTCCTTGTGATTTAGCATTTTTTAAGATTTGAACCATATTTGGAGAATTTATTGATCTTGCTGTAGCAAGAAATAAAATTAAATCAGTCGCAGTGAGATTAGATTCAATAGGAGGTAGGATTGCAAAAATTTCGCTTTTATTTTCTAAATATTCAATCAATTCAGGAATACGATGAGCTTCCGCATCAATTTCAGTGTGCATAAGCATTATTGCGATACTTGTTCGTTGACGACAATATTCTAATATGGCATCAGTGTCTCTTTGTGCAATTTCCTGTTCTTCTTCTGAAAGTGGATTGCCCATAACTTTTAACTTTCTTAAAGATTTCATTGTCCATATAAAATAAGGAAGGGTTGAAAGTTGATTATTAGAAATATCAAGATCAGATAATTTCATCTCTGTAATGGCTTCAGGTAATTCAGAAATTTGGTTATTACTTAACCACAGAGTTTCTAGACTATCTAAATTCGCAATAGATGGAGGTAGTTCTGTAATCTTATTATTCATTAATAAAAACCAGCTTAAAGATTTCAATTGTTCGATGCAATCTGGGATCTCATTTATTAAATTAAATGAGAGTTGTAATTGATTAAGTTTTGTTAATCTACAGAGGGATAAGGGAATTGATGAGATCCTATTTGAATTAAGATTTAGACTTTTTAAATCAGAGAGTTCACCAATAGAATCTGGTATTCTAGACAAACGATTTTGGGATAGACTAACTTCTGTGAGTAGTGTAAGCTGACCAAAATTGTCTGACAAGATCCTTAATCCATTATTTTCACATTTAAATACTTTTAACTTTTTCAATTCACAAAAAGATTTAGGGAGTTCTGATATTTCATTGTAAAGAGGTTTATCATCATTAGTTGACCATGTACCATTAAGATCTAATTCTTCTAACTCGTGGAGATTCCCAAAAGATTCGGGTAAGGATTCAAGTTTATTTTGAGACAGATCTAAGAACCTTAGGTTGGTTAAATTACCAATACTGTCAGGTAGAAGGTCTAGATCTTTCCAACCAATATTTAATCCTATAATATGTTGATTGTCACTTATAAAGCCAAAATGGCTTACACTAGCAGATTGTTCTGATACCTGCTGTACTGGTTGCATAGCTTGTTGTTGCACTTGTTGCGATGTTTGCATTTGTACTCCATATTGTGCCAGAATATTTTGTATATTTTGAAATATTGATTGAGCATATTGTTTAGCGAATTGCATCGCTAACTCTTCACTCATTCCAAGTACTGGTTTCAAACCAGCGAAAGTAGGGTCGTTTTCTCCTAATACCTGAATACCCACTTCGATAGTTTCTTTTAATTGGGTTTGATATTCTGGTGTAATCATCGAATTGTAATAATTTATGCATTCCTTTTCTAATTCTTCAAAAGGTATCTGAGAAAACATGACATCATTTATTCTTCGAGTTGCTTCTTTGTTTACTGCCTGGAGTTTGAAATTTTGTTGCATAAATATCGCCATAGCTTTTGCTTTTTGTTTTGCCTTATCTTCGTCCATTTCTAACATTGCTTTAATTTGCTTAACAGAGGGATGTTCTTCCCCTAACATCGGAACAAGAGATTTAAGCTGCGCTTGTAGACTTGCTTGCATAGTTGGATTTACTTGTGCTAAATACTGACTTTCATACTGTTTCTCTAAATCTTCTAATGAGAGTTGTGCTAATCTTTCCTGTTCCGCCGTTTGAGCTTTGACAGCTTGATCTTGGGAATCTAGAATTGACTGAATGCTCATCTGACTTGTTTGGGGTTGGTATGCTTGAAATGATTCAGCTACTTTCCGTTTTGCTTCATCTCTATCTTCACGACAAGGAATTTTTTCTGCAATGAATTTCTCTATTTGCTCAAGAAATTCTGTTTCTGATGCTACTAATAATACACCATTATATTCTTTTAATTCTTCAATAATTATCACCTAATAGTTGCATTTAATGCAATATTGATTCTAATTTTTGATTAGTATTATTAATGAAGCTTAAGAATTTTTATATGTTTGCTTTCATATAATAACAAATCTAATTAAAATAATTCAAAATATATCTTATCAAAAGTGACTAAGATGGAAACACCATCTTTTAAAAGAAGTAATTCTAAGAAAATAATTGAGAAACAGATATCTACAGAGACTAAAATTTCAAAAAAGGTAATCGAAACTGTATTATCTCATCATAAACTTGAAGTAAGAGATATTGAAATAAGTCCTGATGGGAAATTCTTAATATCTTGCTCTGAATGTGAAGAACAAGAAAATCCAAACTTAATTGTTTGGAATATCGACGAGTTACTAGAGGGAGAGACTACTCCTGAAATTATACTTCAAGCAGAAAAAAAAGTTAATAAATACACAAAGGTTTCAAATTGGCTTTTATGCGTTGATTCTACAGTTGTCAAGATTGGGAATATCATATGGTGGGTAATATGTGCGGGAAGCATCATTGGGGACATTTATATATGGGCTTTTAAGCATACCCCAGATATAAAAAAATGGGATTTTGAAAATTATAAATCTATAATCTTATCTGGAGGTAACGTAAACCCTGAAGAATATCCAAAAGCTATATTTGATATTAAGATACAAAATGATATAAATCAAAACAGTTTGTTCCATATTTATTTTGCATTAAATAACATACATACAACCATATGGAAAGAAAAAACTCATGATAATACACTTAATAAAATGAAAGTTTCTCTTGATGGATCAGGAATAATTTCAAAAATAGAAGATAGTAAAGTCATTGGGATTAACGATGAGTGGATAACAAAGCTTATGATCAAAAGAGATCAGAAAGAAGAAATATTATTCACTGGTTCTAAAGATGGTAAATTGAATTTATGGAATATTGCTGCAGGAACAGATCCAACATTAATTGGTAAGCATGATGGGGGAATTACAGATATTAGTATAATCAAAAATGGCAAAATGATCGCATCATCCTCTAATGATACAAAAATAACTATCTGGGAACTAGATTCTGCAAACAAGTATAATAAAAAGAAGGATCTTATTGGACATACAGAAGCAGTTTTAGCTATTGATGTTCAAACTGATGATAATTATTTAATTTCAGCATCTAAAGATAATACTATTAAAATATGGGATTTAAAAGAATTAAGATGGATTAGGAGTATAAATATTCATAATTACATGGATAAGTATGAGAAAAATGGAAAAGATGCTGGAAAGGAGGTTCTGGTAAAGGGATTAAATTATGTGAGAAATATTAAAATTTCACCTGATAATCGTTATATATTTGTCTCAAAGTATAACAAAATTGTTATTCTACGTAATTTTGGTAATGTATGGCATTTCATTCAGCAATTAAAATATATTAAAGAATATGACCCAGAATTATATAGAAAGATCTATGGAGATAATTTAAAACAGATTGCTAAACATAGCCCTGAAATTGAAGAATCTCTCAAGAATTTGTATAATATCATAAAAAAACGTTTAATAAAAACTAGGAAAATTGAGTTAGCAGGTAAAACAGAACAAAAGATAGATTATAACATGCGTGAACTAGGCACACTCTTTATACCATCATTTATGAAATTTGAACCAAAATTAAAATCCCAAATGGAGTTTATATTAGGAACTAAACAGAATTATGAAGCTTATTGGCAAAGTATAAGAAATTCTATATTTAAATTACCTGATATCCCTTGGGGTTTCAAGCTATATATAACAACTTCAGAGATGGACGAAAGGATTGAAGATTCTAATTTCGTAGAAATAACAACTCAAGCTGAAGAGTTTCCTTATATTATTTTAAAAGATCGATCTCAGACTCAAATCCGATTTTTAATGGTATTAAACAAAGTCCCAACAAGTTTTATTCCTTTATTAAACAATATTTCTATCGATATTGAAGATGATCGCGGAGATAAAGACACTTTAGTGTTTTCCGATTTTACATATTCAAAAAATTTTCTACGAATTTTAACAAATCCACTACGTTCTTTAGAAAAAGTTAAAAAAATATATGAACCGGAGTATATTTATTACGCTGATTGCACTTTTCAGATTGATGAAGGATATTGTGTTGAGGATTTTGCTAATATTTTTATAAGAAAAATTACAGTAGAATATACAGATACTTTAGAGCCCTCAGAATCTACTACAAGTAATAAAGAGGATTTTAAAATCATTGAAGCTTTTAAAAATAATTTTATATATCCGCTAACACCAAAAACTAAGATCCAAATTGGTAAAGGCTTGAAATCAAAACTAGGCAAAATGATTGATGAATATTTTGCAAAAATAATCATTGTAGAATTTTTGTTAAGTATATGGGGTTTTATTGAAGTCGGAATACCCTCTATAATTCCTGATTTTGAGATGCCTGGATGGATTTCAATACTAGTGAATATTGCATCAATTAGTATTATTCTTATAATTTTCATAATGATGATAGTGCAATCACGTAGCGGAAAGAAAAGAGATATTGATATAGATGAATTAGATGAGAAAATGAGAAAAAGGAGGAGACGTAAATATGGAAAAAAATAAAGAATTAAATATTATTATAACCAGTTCGGTTCAGAATGATTTCATTGAACCATTAGATATTCATCCCGTACCAGAAGATAGTTTAAAATTAGGGTACGCACAAGTTTCAAATAAATGGATGGAATATTTTTTAAATCAAAATAGAGATACGAGTGAAGCAAATATTGATCAATTCATACTTTGGTTGAAACATAACGCTAGTAATGAAGCGATTGGCGAATCTTTATCTTATCATCACATCTTAGAGCATTTCAGGCATAGAGTTCATATTGATTTTGATGAAACCAGAAGATTATGGGAAGGGAATAAACTTAACCTTTTCATACGAGATTTGATGAATAAAGCATCTGAATCAAATTCAAATGAAACTAGTGGAGTAGAATATCAGTGCATTCATTTAAGAGATTGGCATGACCACACAGATGAAACACAGAAAGGAGAAATGGATCTCTTTGGGCCCCATTGTATAAAAGGCACTTATGGAGCTAAATTTATATCACCATTGAATGAACTGATACAAAAGCATCATGACTTTAATGTGGTTATAAATTCAAATAGCCTTAGTTCATTCGATGAAACAGATCTCGAATCTGTATTAGAAACAGTTATTAAAAATGCAGGGAGTTCCCATAAAGAAGTTAAAATTGGTGTTTTTGGAGTGATTACCAATGTAAAAGTTTTTCTTTTAACATTTGAGCTAATGATTATCCACAAATTTAAAAATGTTTATGTTTGTGGTGATTTCTGCGCTGGTTTTAACAAACAAGGTCACGAAACAGGTATTAGCTCAATGGCTAACATTTTAGCAGCCAATGTTGTGGATCAGATCAAATTTAGAGAAATCTTTAATATATAACTAACTAATCTTTTTATTTTCTTTTTTCTCTTTCGTTTTATTTTTTATCACAAGAGGACTTATTTTAACTTAAACCTTTTATATACTTCAGAAGTGATGAAATTATTTTACTATACACATGACTGCAAAACAATTACAAGAAGAGATTTTAACTCTAAAAAAGCACAATGAAGTAACAATTCTAGCTCATTATTATCAACCAATCGAAATTCAAGACATTGCAGATTTCGTAGGTGACTCTCTTGGGTTATCCCGTACTGCTAAAGAACAAGCAAATACAGAGTTTATTATATTTGCTGGCGTTGATTTTATGGCAGAAACTGCTTCAATCTTAAATCAAGATAAACATGTATTAATTCCTAACTACGAATCATGTTGTCCTATGGCAGCATTTTTAACTCCAGAAATGGTTATAGACTTTAAAAAAGAATATCCTGAATTACCCGTTGTTGTATATGTTAACTCAACTGCCGCAGTAAAAGCTGAATCTGATATCTGTTGTACATCTGCTAATGCGGTTAAAATTGTTGAGAACATTAGTCATGAATTTGGTGTTGAATCTGTATTATTTGGACCAGATGCCAACTTAGCAGATTATGCTGAACAGATCTCAGGGATTAGATGCCTTAAAATGCCAGAAGAAGGTCATTGTTATGTGCATTCGCAGATAACTATAGAAGACATAAAAAATGTAAAAGAGAAATATCCTAGCGCAGAACTCATTGTACATCCTGAGTGTATTAGAGGTGTAAGAGAATTATCAGATTTCGTAGGGTCAACAACTCGAATGTATAATTATGTTAAAAAAAATTCTTCAAAAGTAGATGAATTTATTATAGGAACGGAAGTTGGACTCTTAGAACGTTTAACTGAAGATTTTCCTGATAATAAGTTCTACCTCGCAAAAGATAGACTAATTTGCTACAATATGAAGAAGCACAATCTCGAACTCATTAAATACCTTTTGGAAAATTTAGATGATAAAGCTTTTGAGGTGAAAGTGCCTACAGAAATTGCAGATCGTGCTATAAAGCCAATTGAAAAGATGCTAAAATACTCTTAAGAATTATAACTTTAAAAGAAATCAGTAATTCTCATCTGATATCTATCATCTAGATATTTCAAAAAAGCGGAAGTAGGCTTTAAAAACCATAAAGCATTATTATCGGCGTTCTTTTCAAATTTTTTAATAGTATTATAATTAAATTTAAATTGTTTCATTAGTGTACGGAGTTTAAACAACCATTTTACAAAATTCTTGTACAATCTCCCATTATTGCTTGCTCTTGAACTATGAGTTTTTTCATAATATTTAATATCGTTATCAGTATATTCTGTATAATATCTGAAATTTTGCCCCATCCAAAAAAATCGTGATACTGATTCTGAAAACTTTTTAATTCTACAGCCTGTTAGCTTTAAGGTTTTAAGATTCTTTAATTCGTTTAGACTGTCGGGAATTTCTTCTATGTTAATATTTCCTGAAAGATCTAATAGTTCTAAATTATAAAGTCCCCGTAAACCTTCAATTTTTTCTATATAATTATTTTTTAAGTAGAGCTTTTTCAAATTGGTAAACCTTTCAAATCCCTTTATACTTTTTATTCTATTATTACTTAAATCGATTTCTTCTATAAACTCATAATTTGCTTCAATTCCCTTGATATCTTCAAAATTTTCTATCAGTTTATTTTTTAAGTTAACTTTTGCTTCTAAGATAATTCCAATAAGGTTTTTATTATAAGTAATTAATTTTAAAGCTAAATTGTCGAAACTAATTTGAGCTTTATTTAAGAATTTAAGTATAGGAAAGCTTCTATTTGTTTTATATCTCTGGTATATAATCTCAACGAATCTTTGTCTCAATTTTTCAGGTACTTTCTCTATTGCTTTCAATAATATTAAATATTTATATTTAAAACGGAATCTATTCACAAAACGAGTTGTATATTTTTTTATTTGTTTGATGGATTCAGAATCTCCAACATCTCTTAAGTATGGAAGGATATTTCTTATATATTCATCAATACTTGGGAAATCTATATCAATTAACATACTTTCAAATTCTTCTTCTGTCAAATAATACAAATAACCATTTTGTGTTAAGTATCTAATCACTGTAGGATGACCAGTGGCATATCTTATTGCTATTTCTTCTTTAAACTTTCGTCTTGCAATAGGATCACCAGCATCAACAAGAGCTTTTAATAAGGGAAATGCTATATTACGGTGTAGAATCCTTGTATCATATTCATTATCAGCCCAAGCTTGAATATTTGAACAATGGCCCCAAAATTCTGTCTCAGGAGGAACTTTTCTATGATTTCTTTCCATAGATCTATCTAGTTTTACTGAAGCCTCATCTATAGATTCAATCTCATCATATTCTTCAATTTTGTCTACAGGAATATTTATTAATAAGTACATACATTGAATAAAGCGACTATTGTTTACGTATATATTAGTCCTTCCACTTTCAAGTTTTAATTTAAGATACTGGTTAATCTTAAATTCTTTTATTTGATTAAAAGGTTTATTTATGATATAATAAGTAAGTAATGAAATAATTAACAATATAATTATCTGATTTAAATGCATATTTCAGATAAAAAAAATTAGGTCTTTTGTAAATGAAATTATATATGATTTTAGTTTATGATATTAAAACCCCAATGATTTTATATTATTAAAAAAAAATAGTTGTACTTATTTTAATTTAAAAAAAAATTATAATTTAAACTTAGAATAAGATTAAGCCCAATCAAAAAGATTTACACTTCTTCTTTCAGGGTATTCATCTCTTACTTTTAACATTTTGATTGCGTTATTAGGACAATTCACAGCACAGGTTCCGCATCCCATACACATTTCTTCTCTGACTTTCATTCTTTCATCTGAAGAATCCGGTTCATTTGGCCAGATATGATAAATTGCTTCATTTGGGCATTTTTCCATACATATTTCACATTTTGTACAGAGTTCCATATCAAATTCGGGAGAAAAATTGGTTTGATTAACACCCAAATAATGATATAATTTTGCTGGAAGAAGGTTTCCACAATGACAAGTGCAACAATTACAAATCCACTGTGATGTCTCCTTACTGGTATCCGCAACAGTAGCATGCACGAGACCTGCTTTTTCAGTTTCTCTAATAAACTCAATAGCTTCTTCCTTAGATAGCCTTTTTGCCCCATAAGCAATCTGCCTTTCCGCTCTTTCTCCAGTCAAAAAACAGCCCATTTCAGCAGGTGCTTGTTTACAGGGTTCACCTGTATATTCACCAATTAACCGACATTGACAAGGTACAACTGCAAATGATTCATTTTTATCAATCATATCTTTTACTACCTCATAAGGAAGAACTTGAGTTTCAACGTCAAAAGATTCATCAACTTTAATTAGCTTCTCCTCAGAGTCATATGGAAGCAAAGGACGCCATGTTTTTCGTATATTATTAACATTATCTAAATCTGGTCCTAAGGAAGAAACTACCCGGTTCTTAAAAATATATCGGTATATTTCAGCAGCTTTTTGAAGATTTTCTTCAGAATCCTTACGTCTTATGAAATACATTTCAAATATACCCGGTACAAGAGGTAATAGTCTATAATCTGAACCAATTCTTATAATAGTCCCATTTCTAGCCGGTCTTCTTAATATTTTTTCTATCCCTTCTTCTGATAAACCTGTTCTTTCATGTAATTCTTTTAGTGATATTTTTGAACCAACATTATTAAATTGGGTCAAAATCTTTATCTCTTCTTCATTCCAGAAGATCTTCATCAATTTGAATATTTTTTTGTTTTTAGGAGCATTTATTCTACCAATTTGCAGTTTTTGCCTTACAATTTCATAATTATCAACTTCAGTCATATGATATATGATAGCAAGAATTAATTAAAACTTAATGTTTCTAAAAATCTTATTTTCATATTGACAGAAATGTCATTGGAACTGTTTAATGCTTACTATTTACAAAAAGTTATGTTATTCTTGTTTGTTTTTAATTATCGAGATACTTTAAAAAAGATTGGATTAGTTTTCCTGAAAAAATTGCATGTAAAAATTCTCATTAATTCATTCATTGATAGATAATGAAGTAAGAATATTGACATTTACATCTAATTTAGAGCCATTTAATATAACTTCTCGAAGCGCTTTACCTTCTTCTGTTATGAGTAATTTTTTAGATTGTGTAACTCCTTCCATCAATTTCTCTCTCTCAATATCTAAAAATCCCATTTCTATCGCGTTCTTAATAATCAAATTTAATACTAATAATTGAAATTGTTCTTGAATTGCGTCCCAAATTAGACCCATTTCTTTTAATTGATTTGTTATTTCTTCAGCCATAATATCTAAATCATAGATCATATCATAGATACCTTCTTGAAGATTAATTATTTCATTTATTAATTTGTCTTTAATAAGTCTGAGAGTTGTTGTTCCTAATAAATCTTCCTCATGAAAAAAAAAATCATTATGTTCCCGTTTAATTAAATAAAAACCAAAATTACTATTCATCAACTTAAATTTAGCTAAATAATTAATTGCTTCTTTTGAAACATTATGTAATTCGCAAAATTGGTCTAAATTCAATTTATACCCTACAAATTTTTGAGAGCTAGATTCATCAAAGTGCCAATATTTTCGAGCAAAAGCACCCTGACCTAGTATAGAATTATAGAATATATAAAAAAGTGATAAATACAGATCTCTATCTTGTTGCAGCTCAAAAAAATTATCTCCAATTTTGGAAATAATTCTTACAATATGGATTATAAATGGGTCTTCCACACTTATAACTTTGTAAAAATCTATTAAATCCTCGAGCTTTCGTACGTTTTCTTTTAATTCATTGATAACAAATAACTCATCTTTTAGTTTTAAGGGTTCTTCTTCAAGTTTTTCTATTCCCTTATCTGTTATAATATAACCTCTATATTGTTTATTTGTTTGCTTATCTGTAATTAAGCGTTGTTCTACATTTCCACTCTTTTGATGAAGATTTAGATATTTAGAAACTGTGGATCTACTCAATTTTGAATATTTTATTATATTAGTAAATCTCTGCGGGCCTAGATTTCTAAGAATGAACAATATCCTCCTACTATTATCTTCAATATTACTAGATTTAGTTAGTAACTCGTTCTTTAACTTTTTCGATATATTCCAGCTTTCCATATTCATATAATGATAGTCTTACTATAAAAAATTATACTTTTTTACTATACTAAAACTAAAAGTATAATGTAATACTAATAATATTAAATTTAGTATATTTTGAAACTAACTCTTAAATATCTAAAGTTTTATAACTATAAGAATAAATTTTAAAACTTGAGTATTAAAAATTAAATATTTATTCATAGTAAAATGTCAATTGAAGACCCAAATTTATTAAAAAGGATAAAAAATATCGAAGATAGACTAGATAAAATAGAAACCCGTATTTCTCGCTTGGAAAGCAGGATAAGTCGTCAACCAATATCACCATCACCTCAACCAGGCCCAATTCGTCCTCCAGGTCCACCTGGTCCCCCAGGACCTCCACCAGAACCCTTCCGTTTCACTAATGATTAAGTTAGATTAATTATCGATATCAATAACAAATTAGAAGAGTAATTTAAACTGAAGTCTAATTGAAAACACCAAAGACCTTAAGTAAAAAAAAAACAACTATCATTTAATAGATAAAAAAATTTTTGAAAAAGGTTAGAATTAACATGACTCAATATCGATTTAGACTTACAGGGGTTCCACCTGATCAAGCTATCAAATTGATCGAACTTGATCCGAATAATTCAATAGCAGACATTAAGAAAACTGTTCAACGGGAATATAAATTAAATCCAATATTAGCAATTCAATTTATCTTTAAGGGAAAAGTTTTACCCGACCAATTGAAGTTTTCTAAAATAGGAATCCATCCAAAAAAAGACGTTATAACCGTTATGGCAACGCAAGCTGGTGGACGATTCTCTTAGAGGAAAAATAACCATCCTAGTTTTTTTCATTATTTTTTTTTAATAATACCTAATTTTCTAATTCAATTCTTATTGAAAATATTCAAAAACATTGCATTTACACTTTATTGTAAAACGAATATTATATATATTATTGAAGAGTATAAATTTAATAATTACAATTAAAGTAATTGAAATCTTAGTTTACAAAAATGTGATAATTATGGGTAAAGGTTCTGGTTTAGCTGTATTTGCTTTACTTATAGGTATTGGTGGTTTAGGCTTTGGAATCTATACATATTTCACCTTTAACCAAACTATAGAAGCTATGCAGGGTGATATTGATAAATTTGAAGTAGGATCTTATGTTCATCGAACATATTATGATAATAGGACTGCATATTATACAGCAACAATGTCAGATTCTTGGTATGAGATTCCAGATTTATCTATTCTATTTAAAGTAGAACCTGGAGAAAGTGTGTATTTTTTATTTACATGTAGAGCTTATCTTCATCCCGATTCAAGTACTTGGTTCATGCGATTTAGACTAATAATTGATGATGTAGCAATTGATCGATCAGCTACCACGGTAGGAGGTGCTGGGACTTTAACATATATATATTATTCAATAACGCTTCAATACACAGATATATCTATACCAGCAGGCAATCATGAAGTTAAGGTTGATACTATGAGAGAGTGTGATGATAACTCTTACATAGATCATTGTTCCTTATTAGTACAAACCTATATACCATAAAGCTATTTAATAATTCTCTTTTAATCTTCTTTTTTTTTATATATTTAATATTAAATCTAATATTTTATTCAATTTCCTTTGAGAATGAACTAATTAGAGATAGATCGCTATTAAAATCTTTCAATACCTTAATCATAATTTTCTAAAGGGTTTTCATTTATCCAATTTGACCTCTTTTTAAAAAAAATTTTAATTTCATAATTATAAATGAATAATATGAATATAATAATTAGATGGGGAATTATAGGTTGTGGAAGAATAGCACATAAGTTTGCTGAAGGATTAAAGGTACTTCCTAATGCAATTTTGGAGGGTGTTGCTTCTAAAACAGAAGGAAAAGCTGAAAGTTTTGCAAAGATTTTTCATGGAAAAAGTATATATAATAATTATTTAGAATTAGTGAATAATCCTTCTGTGGATGTAGTTTATATCGCAACCACTCACAATTTCCATTATGAAAATACACGACTCTGTTTAAATCATGGAAAACCCGTACTCTGTGAAAAACCTTTTACGTTGAATGCTAAACAAGCTGAAGAATTAATCGAGACTGCCCGTAAAAATAAATTATTTTTAATGGAAGCGATGTGGACAAGGTTTTTACCGTGTATTGTAAAATTAAATGAATTGTTAGAAAAGAAAATATTAGGAGAAATTCAACATTTTAAGGCTGATTTTGGAATTCGACATAAATTTGATCCTAAAGAACGTTCATTTAATCCTGATTTAGGAGGTGGTGCATTACTTGATCTGGGAATCTATCCTATTTCATTCGCAAGAATGATTTATAAACGATCTCCTTCAAAAATAATGAGTACTGCATATATTGGAAAAACAAATGTAGATGAAAAATCTTGTTATTTATTTGAGTATGAAAATGGACAAACAGCTATGCTTTCTTCTTCACATAGATTAATTATGCCGCATGATGCTTTCATTTTTGGAACTAAAGGATATATGGAAATTCCAGACTTTTATCATCCATCAAAAATGATTTTGAAATTAGAGGGAAAACGAAAGAAAGTGATTAAAGTCCCTTTTAAATCAACAGGTTACAATTATGAAGCCAAGGAAGTGATGGAATGTCTAAATAACGGAAAATTGGAAAGCAAAGTCATGCCTTTGAATGAAACTTTAAAAATAATGAAAACCATGGATACTTTACGTTCCCAATGGCATTTTAAATATCCTGGAGAATAAAAGACTGCTACAATTTAATTTTAAAAAAGAATTTAAAGGGAAAAAAAAAAAATTTATATTTAAAATCTTCTATTAGTTATTGCTTTACTCTTCTGCAGGACCCGGAATTAAATTCTTTCCTGTGTTTGCATCAAAAATATGAATTCTTTTATCATCAAATGTTAAATTCACTTCTTTACCAATCTCTAAATCTTGTATTGATTTAGCTATTACAATTACAGGTTTCTCATTCAATGTAAGATGTATATATAATTCTCTGCCCATACCTTCGATAATCTCAACTTTTGCTTTTATTGAACTATCAGTAGTGTCTTTTGAAAATGAAATATGTTCAGGCCTAATGCCTAGTACAACATCAGTTGTTTTTGGTTTTTTTAAATTATTAAATCTATTTGGTAATTCATACATTTTAATTCTTAGATCAATGTAATTCTTTCCATTCTTTTCTATAAGTGTACCATTTAACATATTCATTGGAGGACTCCCTATAAATCCAGCAACAAATATATTTTTAGGAAAATTGTAAATATTTTCTGGGATATCCACTTGTTCTACAATACCATTATTTAAAATAGCAATCCTATCACCAATTGACATTGCTTCTAATTGATCATGTGTCACATATATAATAGTTGTACCTAACCTTTGATGTAATCTCTTTAATTCGGCTCTAGCAAAAACTCTCAATTTAGCATCAAGGTTTGAGAGAGGTTCATCCATCAGAAAAGCGTTGGGTTCTCTAACGATAGCTCGTGCTAATGCTACCCTCTGTCTTTGACCTCCACTAAGTTGTTTTGGCTTTCTATCTAATAATTGAGATATTTCAAGATTCTCAGCCACATTTTTAACTCTTTCCTCAATTTCTTGTCTGGGTTTCCTTCTAATTTCTAAAGGAAAGGCTATATTCTTAAATACAGTCATATGAGGATAAATTGCATAATCTTGAAACACCATAGCTACATTTCTATCCTGTGGCCTTTCAAATATATGATCTTCTATGCTTGTAACTCTTTCATTCCCAAACCATATTTCACCTTCATCTGGTTTAATTAATCCTGCTATACATAAAAGAGTCGTAGTTTTTCCACATCCAGAAGGCCCTAGCAATATAAATAGTTCTCCATCATTAATTTTTATGTTGATATCCTTGATTGCTATGGTATTATCATATATTTTTGACAAATTTTTTATTTCTACACTTGCGATTTTACATCACCTCTACCCTTTTACTGCTCCTGTCATAAATCCTTTAATAAGAAATTTACCTAATACTAAATATACTATTAAAGCAGGTAATGTATACCATAATGTTCCTGCCATTTGACGATTCCACAAAGCTACAAATCCTCCTTGTAAATTTGCAAGAGCAACCGAGGCGGGCATAGATTCAGTTCCTCTTGCTAATATTAACCCGAAGAGAAAATCATTCCAAATACTTGTAAATTGAAATACTGCTGCAACAATAAAAGGCAATGCAGATAACGGCAATATTATCTTTTTATATATAGTCCACGTTCCAGCACCATCAGTTTTAGCTGCTCTTATTATACTATCAGGTACACCATCGTAGAAACTCCTGAAAAGAAGTGTGCACATAGGAATACCATATGCCGTATGAGTGAGGATTAACCCCCATACAGTATTATATAATCCTAAAGCAACCATTGTTAAAATAAGTGGTATTAGAACGATTTGATAGGGTATAAAAATCCCTAAGATTAGTAAAATGAAAACTGTGTTTGAACCTTTGAATTGTATTTTAGTTAATACAAAACCACAGATGGAACCTAACAAACAAGATAATATAGTAGCGACAGATGTAAAAATAAAACTATTTATCAAAGGTCTTTGCATGATTTTAAAAGTTTCTGCTAAAGGCTCTAAAGTCGGAGATAAAGGAGGTTCTACTGGAATTGTGCGAACTAAATCTTGTTCTGTTTTAAAAGCAGTCATAATACCAGCCCATAAAGGAAGCATCATTATTATCGCAATAAAAATCAACAAAATATAAAGAATTACTCGTCTAACTATTAATACGTTTATTTTGCTCCCCTCCTATATGTGATATAGAGATATGGAATTACTATTATCATGACTAATGAAAATAATACTGTGGCTATGGCAGAGCCGTACGCAGGATGATTTGCAGCAAAAGTTTCTTTATACATTGTGAGTGGTAAAATCTCGGTTGCATAGCCAGGACCTCCATTAGTTAATATGTATATGAAATCAAAAGCTTTTAGCGCAAATACCATGAGAACTACAAAGCCAGTGAATGTAGAAGTCTTTATTTGGGGAATAATAACACGAGTGTACAACTGAAATCCAGATGCTCCATCTACCTGCGCAGCCATAATGTGAGATTCTGGAATCGAGCGAATTCCTGCTAAAAATATTATCATGGTGTATCCAGAAAATTGCCAAGTAAGGGCAATAATCACAGAAAATAGTGCAAGATCAGAGTCTGATGTCCATCCTGGTTTCAAAAATCCAAGTCCAATTAATTTTAATAACGTATTTATAACCCCTCTTTCTGCATTAAACATCCATCTCCATAAAAATCCAGTGACTATGAATGATAGAGCAAAAGGTAATAGATAAATCGTTCTAAAAACACCCTCTCTCCTTACTTTTTGATCTAGAAGTATGGCTAAGAACAAACCTATTAATAAACTTAAAGGTACAAAAATAGCCATTAATACAAGATTGTTCCTTAAAGATGTTAAAAATACTTCATCAGTGAAGAGTTTAGCATACTGTTGAAAACCAACAATGTTATAGCTTTGTCTAAGGCCCTCCCAATCAGATAACGAGACTATTAAATTCCATCCAATAGCAAAATATACAAAATATACCACAAGGAAAATGCAAAATAAGAATAAAAGCTGAATTATCAAATTCTCTTTTGAAAAGATATACTTTTTTTGATAGATAAGGCTTTTTATTCTTTCAAATTTCTTTTCTTTCATTAAATCACCTGAAATATAACTTAATTTAAATATTATTTAAAATTATCTAAAGTTTTTCTATAAAAATAAAAAAAGGGGAAAGGATTAAATACTTATAATTTTCCCTTACTAAAGTTAAATTATAATTTTCACCTTATATTTAAGCTAAGCTCCATACTACTGTATATTCATCAATTATACTTTTTATATAATCAGTTATAGCTTTTGCTGCTTTATTTACATCTTTATCTTCTACAAATGCCGACATTATATCATTTAATTTTACTTTAAATGCTTCAGGTGCTCCACTTCCATGAACTACACTAGGAAACATATATGGGACTTTCTTAAAGTCGGCGACAGCGGCTTTTTGATACGCTCCGTATTTAGAGAGGTCTGAATCAGTACGAGCTGATATCGATCCTTTAAGAGGATTAAAAGCATCTTGACCTGCTTTAGAACCTACAACTTCTAACCATCTATCTGAATTTTTAGGGTGTGCTACATTCTTTGGATGCTGGAAACAATCTATTACAAGACCGTACATATCACCTGTTCCTGGAGGCGCAAATGTGCCATATTCGACACCATATGTATAATTCGCAACAGCAGGACCGAATTCTCCATTTGCCCAATCTCCCATGATATTAAAGGCACTTTCATTATTAATAATTGCTGCTGTTGCTGCGTCCCAAGTTAAATCAGGTGATTCTTTGGTATCAACAAATCCTAGATACTCTTTGAAGGTAGTAAGTGCGCTTACTAAATCTTCATCATCAGCTGAAGTAATTTTTCCATTTATATAGTCTTCATAAACATCAATTCCCTCGCTAGCAAGGATTTGCTCAAAAGCATGTGCTGCAGTCCAATCTTGACCCATACTTATGGGATGAGCAATCCCACCATCATCATGTAATACAGTACAAGCATTAAAGAAAGCAGTCCAAGTAGTTAATTTTTCAGGATCAATATTGTTATCTTCAAGTAATTTTGCACTATACCATACTACATTAGCTCTATGGATGTTAACTGGCATAGAATAATAATGCCCACCAAATTTATTCATGCTTTGTACTACATCTGGAATAACATTCTTTAAATCAGCAGTCCATAAATCATCTATAGGTTCTAGTAAATTCGCGTCATAATAGGGTACACCCTCATAGCCAGCATGCATTTGAAATGCATCCGGAGCTTCTCCCGCAAGGACTAGGGATTTAATAACTCCTAACATTGTAAATCCTGCTCCACCTGACACTGGACTTTGTATGACAGCTACATCAGGATATTCTTCTTGAAAAACTCCAACAAGCGCTGCAATAGCTGCTGCTTCTCCTCCTGAAGTCCACCAATGGTATATCTCAAGTGCATCTACTTTTTTTTCAGGTTGGGATAAAACAGCATAAGTTACGCCACCTGCCACTCCACCTACTACTATTGCAGTAATTATTATTGCAATAGCTATTTTTCCTTTTGATGATAATTCCATTTTCATCAATCTCTCTTAATTATTTTTTTTAGGATAAATTGACTTGTTGTCAGATTTACCTTTCTCCCATTCTTTAAAAGCTTTACTTTTTTTTTTTGAGATCTTTTGACATAACTAAATAAGTATTAACTAAATTATTTTTTTTAGATATAATATCGCAGTTAATATTCTAAAATTAGAGTTTTTTTATACTGCTTTATCTTTGAAGTAAGAATTCGTTCAATTATATCTGAGAATGAACTAAATTGAGATATTTCACCATTGAAATCCGTTAAAACTTCTTTATATTTTTCTAAAAAGATTTCAATAATAATTTCCGCTATATCTTCTAACGTTTTCTTGTCAAGAGTCTTATTTTCACACTTCATTACTAAATGAAAATTAGATTTATGAGTATAGAAGAAAAACATATAACTATCAAGTGTTAACATACGTAGACTTTCTTTAAAACTCTGTTTAGTAAAGCGACATATTACATCAAAATAACTTGCTAAAGATTGTTTATCATCCATTTTATGATTTTTTATGAAATCATGATAAAATAAAGCTATTCCTGCTTGATTAATAATCATTATTTCCTGAATCATAATTGTTTAACTTTTAAGATATAATGGATTTTTCTATTCAACTAACCCTTGAGAATAGATGCTATTAGAATTGGTACATCTAACTTATAGAACAATAAATTTTTAAACTTTTATTTTAAGAATTATTAACCTCTTAGCAAACGATTACATAGCATAAATTGCACATAACGAATATTTAAATGTAATACTATCATACAATAATAATTAGGAGTGCTTTTTTGTCGGAAACTTTCATTAAAATCAATTTAAATTATTTTAATGCCGTTTTAAGCTATTTTATAATTTTTTTAGTTAATTATAGAAATATTTAATGGTTACTCTTTACTAAGGTATCTAATTATAAATCACTGGTGTTTAAACTGACATGGGGAGGTTCCCTTAATAAAGAGGGTTCTGATTATATTAAAAAACTTAGGGAAGCAGATAAAGTAATATTGTTGTTTTTAGAAAGCATGAAAAAGGATTTGAATCAAGAAGAACAAGCAAAAATCTCTAAAACAGTTGAAATAATAGTAGATTATATTTCTAAAATTTCAGAGAAAAAAGAATAACATTTTAGATTTTCTTCATAATGTATTTAATGATATCTATAATTTGATCTGCTGCGTTTTGAATTGTCTCTGTGAGATGAAAATCAAAAAACGGAAGATCTATATTCTCGCTTCTCTCCTCGAGAGAGATTTCATTTTTCTTATACAAATCCAACTCTGTGAATCCTTCAAGACTTTCTGGTACAAAACCTATCATAAAAACTTGTAACTTTGGTAATTTTTGCAACAATAAATCAATAACTACATTAACTGGTAACGTATGAGAGGATATTGGGACAAGTTCCTTAATATTCTCACGTTCTATTATAGATACCGTGCCAGCAGGTTCATTGAGGGTACATGTATCTAATATTACTAAGTGTGATGGTTGAAATTCAAAGACATCATCAATTCTATTCATTGGATCAATGCCCGCATTTATGAACAAAAATTTTTCATTAGAATATTCTAAGAGTTCACTTATTATATAAACACCTATTGCGTCGTCTCTAAGCTTTTCTTCACCTATACCCATGAAAGCTATTTTATTAGCTCTATGCAATTTTTTTAAAAGTATCCCAATTAGCTCTTTCATAATGAGGCAATATTATTTTGAATATTATAATGATCCATAGCTATTCTAATTAATCAAAAAAAGAGTTGTAAAATTATATGCAATTCCATTGATTTATTTTAAAAATAATAAAAACAATGAAAAATGCCTAGATTACCTGTTCAATTGGAATTTTCTTAATTGTATGAAAAGCAGCAGTTAGACATTTTTCTGCATCATTCACAATAGTATTGATTATATTGGATACACTCTCTACTCTTGTAATAAGTCCAATACTTTGCCCTATATATACAGTACCATCTTCAACATTACCTTCATAAGTCATTTCCAGTTCTGCTAGTTCCCTTTCTACATTGGACATCGAAGTCTCTCCAGCTCTTTTTTCTTCTTTACTTTTGACAAGTTCTTGGTTTTCAGCCCTTGTATTCTTCCATACCCTCGCAGGTCCAAAAATTCCAGTTTTTAGTTCAGTGTCAGAAGCAGTGGAATGAATTACGACATTTTTATATTTTTCATGAAATTCACATTCTTTTGAAGCTATAAATCTGGATCCCATAGCAATTGCTCCTGCACCCATAGATATGGCAGAAGCTAAGCCTTCACCCGTGGCAAATCCTCCAGACGCAATTATAGGAACATTCGGTAATTCTTTTCTTATCTGTTGTAAAAGAACTAAAGTACTTACATTATCATAGGATTGATGTCCTCCACCTTCAGTTCCAGTAATAATCAACCCATCGACTCCACTATTAACCAGTTTTTTAGCGAGATATGATGAAGGAGCAACATGGAAATGCTTAATATTTGAACCACTCTCCTTTAATTTTTCAAAGTGTTTATTATAAATCATTCTTGGGGAACCTGCACTTGTAACTATATAGATACACTGTTCTTTTATTTTTGGATTTTCCATGATAAATCTTGGAAGTTGTCTGCACAATTTTATTGCATCTGGCTGTAATCTAGCCGTTCTGATGTTAAATCCGAAAGGCTTATCAGTATGTTCAACAACGTACTCCATACTTTTTTTCATTTCATCAAGAGTTATAGTTCCATGTAAAGTAACATGACTTAAAACACCTAATCCACCTGCTTCAGATACGGCAACAGTTAATTTAGTAGTATAAAAAGGGCCCATTGGAGCACTTAATATTGGATGTTTAATCCCAAGCATTTTTGTAATATTCGTTTCGATTACCATTCTTAATCACTAACTTTTATTATAAAAGTCTTTAATTTATTAAATCAAATCTTCAATTAATAAATTAAATATTTAGTTATTTTTATCAACAGGTTATTTATAAAACTTTTACATGAAAACACAATATCAAAAGTATGAAATTTTAAGAGATATTATTAAAAATTTTTATAAATTTTATTAAATATGAAAATTTAGGTAATCTTATTAAAATAAATAGTGCTATTTTATTCAAGCAGAAGGATTTTCGAATTCAAACAAATTTCTTCAATCAATTTCAATCTGAAACTTCTTATTTTATGTGAAAATTGTAAGATGGAACGAGAAAAATTAGTGAATTATCAAGTTAAATAATAAATACTTCTTAGAAGGTTAAGATTTTTTCAAATTTATTAGAAGATGGCATAAATTCATTAATTATTATACATTTTTAATAACTATTACATGACAGAAGAATCGATTGAAAAAGCGGAGAAACTACAATTCGAGGGAGTTATCGAAGAAGATAAAGTTATTGTCTCTGATAAAAGAGGAATTGACGAATTTTACAATTCATCCTATATTGGGACTCTCACAAAAAATAATGAAGGAAATGAAGTTTTAATTTTTGATGCTATCGAAGTATTACTTCTATGCGAAAGAAATAGAATCCTCTTATGGGAAGAAAACGATAAAGGTAAAACCCAATATGATTTTGAGGGTTTGTTATTGTATTTCACTCATTATGATGAGAGATTATGGCATAAATATATAATCTATATGGATCTAAGAAAAAGAGGATATATCGTCCGAACTGGCTATGGAAATGGAATAGAATTTCGTGTTTTTAAGAGAGGAGCTGATTTTGAAAAGGATACAGCGAAATTTTTGATATATCCTGTATTTGAAGGAGAACCTATAGAATTAAGGGATTTAGATAAAATGTCAAGAGTAGCCATGAGTTCACGTAAAGATTTAATTGTAGCAACTGTAGATAGATTAAGCAAACCAATATATTATAGTGTAAAGAAATTCCAGATTCTAAATATAGAAGATAATTTAGAATAAGATAATTAATTTTTATTTGAAAATAGTAAAGAATGGAACGAAGATGCCTGATAAGTTTGTTTGTGATACCTCAGTTATTTTTAATGGAATGATTCTTGATTTAATTGAAAATGGCGAGCTTGGGGAATATCCTGAGATATTGATCCCCAATATAGTAATTGCTGAAATTGAATATAGGACAAATATTCATAAAGAAATTGGATTTTATGGTTTAAATGTTTTAAAGACATTAAGAGAATTAAATGAGGAAGGCACAATAAGGCTTCAGATAGTTGGCAAGCGTCCTACTAGAGAAGAAATAAAAATGGCACCAGGAGGGGAACTTGATGCCCTCATAAGAGAAACTACGCTGAAAAATAAAGGGGTATTAATAACTGCAGATAGGATTCAAGGTGAAGTAGGTATTTTTGAAGGTGTAGAAGTTTTTTTTGTAAAAGAAAGAGGAATCCATAAACCAAAAGAACCACTCTCTCTTAAATTGCTGGAATATTTCGATGATAAGACTATGAGTGTTCATCTTAAAAAGAATTTACCTGCATATGCTAAGAGGGGCTCACCTGGAAATTGGAAATTAGAAAAGATTAACAATGAAATCATTAATCCCAAACTCATCGAAGATATCGCTTTTGAAATTATTGAGAATGTAAGAGAAGATAATCATTCATTTATTGAAATTGAAAAAATGGGTGCTGTTGTTGCCCAACTGCGAGAATTCAGAATAGTAATCACCAGACCTCCCTTTTCTAATGATGTTGAGATAACAGCAGTTCGACCACTTGTAAATTTAAAATTATCAGATTATTCAATAGATGATAAATTGAGATATCGGATACAAAAGGCTGAAGGTATACTAGTGTGTGGATCTCCCGGAGCAGGAAAAAGTACTTTCTGTGCAGCATTAGCTAATTATTACTTAAGTCAAAATAAAGTTGTTAAAACACTTGAGAGTGTACGGGATCTACAGGTTCAACCAGAAATAACTCAATATACAAAATTAGAAGGTAGTCTTGAGAATTCAGCAGACATTCTTTTACTTGTTCGTCCTGATTTCACAATTTTCGATGAGGTAAGAACTACCAAAGATTTTGAAGTATATGCAGATTTTCGTTTATCTGGAGTTGGTATGGTTGGTGTCGTTCACTCATCTTCTGCAATAGATGCTATTCAAAGGTTTATTGGTCGTATAGAACTTGGAATGCTACCTTCTATTATTGATACAATTATTTTTATCGAAGGCGGTGATATTACAACGGTTTTAGTTATTAAAATGACTGTTAAAGTGCCTTCGGGTTTAAGAGATAAGGATTTAGCGAGACCTGTAGTAGAAGTAAGAAATTATAAAACGGGTCAACTTGAGTTTGAAATTTATTCTTTTGGACAAGATATTGTGATAAATCCAATTAGATCTAAAAAGTCACATTATCGAACTGATCAATATATAGACTTATTTACTTATAAAAAGAGCAGATCAAAAAAAGATAGGATTAATATCGACATTGAAGCAAGGAAAGATAGAATAATTCTAAAAGCTGCGCCAAAATATGCGAGTCAAAATATTATTGTGTATGCTGACCAAGAAGAAATTTTTACGGGATCATTAAGTAGGAAAAGTGAAATAAATTTATCATTAACTAATAAAGAAGGAAGGAGAATTCTTAAAGAATTTGATAAAAATAAGGATATTTATGCTAGACAAAAATAAGTGTTAAAAATTAAATATATTGTATTTTTTTTGCACCTTTAATCTATTTAGTAGAGCTTCGTAAAAATCATTTTCAAGCTTATCATCAAATAGACAAAAATTTATCCAAAAATGAGTATGAAACCTTTACCTATTTTTAATTTCAAGTTATAGGTGTGTTCTTTTTTGTTTTTAATCTATTCATCTGAATGGGCTATAAAAATCATCTGATCCATGATATAACCCCATGGATCTGAATGTCCGTCAATTTTATCGGCAGGAGGATTTTCTAAACTAAATCGAATATGTGCTATTTGTCCGAAATGATGGATAGCATGCATTGAAGTCCTGTAAATTTTCCAAGCAAGAGTCCCTCTTCTCCTCAAATTTTGATAATTTTCATCTTCCCACTCCGGAATTCTTAGATTTAGATCATCATTATCTGCATTATCAATTAGTTCGAGTATAATAGGCTCGTGTTTTTTAAAACTATTAACTAAATCATTAAAGTAGATTTCTTTCGAAAAATATTCAAATGATTCATCCTTTATCATTTTATACCAATAAGCCTCCGCATTAAGAATATGTCTTAGATAACTCTCAATTGATCTTGCTTTTGTATTCTCTGGAATCCAAGTCGCTTCATTTTCTTTTAAACCTTCCAACATGCGATTTCCATAAAGTCTGATAGTTTTCACAACCTCTTTCAATTCCTTTTTTGTAGTTTTTCTGACCATTTTTAAGCACTTTGTTACAGTATTAGATTGCAATTTTTTCAAATTAATAAAGATTACTACATTCTATTGTTAAACAATAGTTGTGAGACTAATCTATAAGTGTTGGAACGATTTTAAAGATGAATTGAAGAGGATATAATATTTCTGCTGAAAACTAATTAATTCTCAGATTTGCTACTTTATGTTTAACCTCCCATCTTCGAAAGTAAAGTTTTTTATCTTTTTAATTTGGTTTTAATTAATCATATTATCATGAAATGAATCTTAATTAGAATTTGATCGAGCTTTTTTATCAATTTTAAAGGTACACTAACTACTTTTTATTAGTTCTCTAACTCTTTCCATTATATAAGGGAGTACTTCCTCAATTTTGTTATCGAATCTTAAATCGCAAATATCATCGTATGGAGTTTCACCTTTATTTATGATAATTAATTTTGCTCCATTTTGCAACGCTAATCCTGGCATATTTGCTGCAGGTGTAACAACTAAGGAAGAACCAATTACAAAAAATACATCAGAATTCTGAGAACGAATTATTGATTCTTGAAGTTCATCATATGGCAATGGATCTCCAAAATTGACTATACTGGAAATTAATCTTCCCCCACAATGTGGACAAGATGGTTGACCTTCACGAACTCTATGTGTTCTATACCCTGGGCCCCATTTTCTTTTATCCCAACCAGCATCTTCAAAAGTCATTTTCTTTCCACAGTCTAAACATTTCATAAAATACTGATTCCCATGAAGTTCAGCTAACATTTCAAAAGGAATACCTGATTTAGCGTGTAATCCATCAACATTTTGAGAGATTAAATAATTTAATATTCCCATATCCATTAATTCTGTAATCGCATAATGATTAGGATTAGGTTCTACTTGATCCCATGGTATGCTTTTAGGGGGAGGAAGTCCTTTATCTCGTCTTGTCCATAGACCATCAGGTCCACGGAAGTCGGGCAATCCACTACCTGTAGAGATTCCCGCACCAGTGAACACGACTAATCTTTCTGATTCAGCTATCCATTTAGCAGCTAGATCAATTTTTTCATCTAACTCCATAATACAAAGATAACGATATTGATCATAAAAAGATAATTATAGATTAGAATTAAATTAAGAGAAACTAAGTTGATAATTACTCAACATTAAAAAACTAAATTAACCATTTTTTACAATGTCCTTCACTTTTTCCATTATAGGGGGAAGTACTTCTTCAATTTTGTTATCAAATTTGATATCTGCTGCAGAATCATAAGGAGTTTCACCTTTATTTATGATAATTAATTTTGCACCATTCTGTTTGGCAATTCCCGGCATATTTGCTGCTGGAAAGACCACTAAAGATGACCCAATAACGAAAAAAACATCAGCATTTTGAGAACGTCTAATTGCTTCTTGAAGTTCATCATAAGGGAGGGGATCTCCAAAGTCAACGATGCTTGAGATTAATCTTCCTCCACAATGTAGACATACTGGTTGACCTTCTTTAACGGGGTCTTTCCTAAACCCACGTCCCCATACGTTCTTATCCCATCCAACATCTTCGAACAACATTTTTTTATTACATGACAAACATTTCATGAAATAAAGATTTCCATGTAATTCTGCTAGTTTTTCAAAGGGAATTCCAGACTTAGCGTGTAAACCATCAATATTTTGAGAAATAAGAAAATCAAGTTTTCCCATCTCTAAGAGCTCCACAATTGCAAAATGATTAGGATTGGGATCTACTTGATCCCATGGTCGAGACTTAGGAGGAGGTAATCCTTTATCTCTTCTAGTCCATAATCCATCAGGTCCACGGAAATCTGGTAAACCACTACTTGTAGAACATCCTGCTCCTGTAAATACTACTAATCTTTCTGATTCAGCAATCCATTTAGCTACCAAGTCAATATTTTCTTCTAATTCCATAATATGAAAATAACGATTTGAACTATAAAAAGATAATTACAAGTTTATAATGATTATTTTTTTAAAATCGATTGGATTACATTAAAATCATCGAGGTTAAAGGGTTTTAGTATCGAACCTGTAGCATTTAGTTCTCGAGCCTTTTTCTCTGCCTCAATAGATGGTATAGCTGTTAAGAAAAATACAGGTATATCTTTAAGCTTACTATTGGTCCTAATTCTCTTTAAGACTTCATATCCATTAATATCTGGTAGAATAATATCAAGAAGTATTATTTTCGGAACATACATCTTTAATTCTTTCAAACCTTTTAAACCACTCAATACTCCTTTGCATGATATTTCAATTGATTCAAAATAACTAGTTAGTAAATTAACTGTTTCAGTATCATCTTCAATTAAAAGAATATCATAATCTTTCTTTTTATTATTTTCATTCTCATCTTTTATAGTTGTGATATTATCTAAATGATCAACGATAATATTTTCGAGAGTTAAACATTGACCCAGTACATTTTTTAATATTGATATAATACTATCTTCTATTGAAACTCCATATTTTTCAATAATTAATTGTAAATATCCTTTAATAGATGTTAAAGGTTCTTTTAAATCGTGGGAAAGACTGGAAAGAAGGTCAATTTCTAAATTTTTATCTTTTACAATAATCCTTGACCTATATCGAATAAAGAACTTCAATGCTTCTCTAATTAATTTTGATAAAGTAGCATAACCATTATTCTTTGCAAAAGTCTGCCATTCTTCTTTGGCATATTTAGATACATATAAAGAAATTCTTTCTTTATCTTGGTCCTCTTTTGTCATAATTTTAATCTGTTAAATTAAGTTTTTGGAAAGCATATAATAAATAATATAGATTTTTTACATAATTATATTCTTTTACATATTTATATTCTTTTTTACACTCAAATTTATAATTAAAAATTTAATTTCATTTAATTCTTGTTACTTCACATTGATAAAATAAAAGAAAAATGAAGAGTTTTAGAAAGAGGAATTTGATAGATTTATGTAAATAAATAGAGATATGATAATAAATTACAATTTTTCCATAGTTTTTTTATTAAGATTCACTTTAAAAGATACTGACAATACTGACTTTAATTAAAATAAGATTGTTTAAAAACTAAAATTATAATAACACTCATTTTGATTTTGTTTGAATGAGGAGGAAATTTTATTTTTGGTTGAGTTTATTAATGAGTATTCGAAAATTATTCTCTAGGTTATAATAGCTTATCATTTCAATTGGTTCTTCAATATTATCTAAGTTGTTGATATTATGTGTATCGCAACCTATTGCTACAGGAATACTATTTTCTTTCAATTTTTCGAAAAAGATTTTATTTTGAAGAGAGTAATAGCTAGAATAACTTGAATTGAATTCAAAATAAACATCATTTTTTTTTAGAAAGTTTATCAAAACATCTAGATTTCCATGAATAAAATAAGAAGGATCGAAATGTGCTAATCCTAGTATTGGAAGATCTAATTGATTTAATGACCTTTTCCAAAATTTAATAGTATTTCTGAGAAAGGCAATAGCTTCAAGATTTTGAAGATACTCGAATATAATTATGTCATATTTCTCTGGTTCTATATATTTCTTAATAAAAGTGTCAGAACTTGAAAGATCTATTTCAATCCCTCTAAAAAGGGATAATTTCTTATTATTTTGTATTAGATAATTTTGACAAATTGAAATTTTATCTAAATATTCTGATATCTTTTGATTATTTTTTAATGTAGAAACCCACGCTTTCCAAGAATTGGTAAAATGATCAGTGATCGCAATATATTCTAATTTTAATTTTAATGATCTTTTAACGATTTGTTCTATTGAGTTTTTCCCATCAGAAAAAGTCGAATGGATATGAAGATTTAACCTTGGAAAAATCATTTAAATTCCAAGTGTTTTTGTTTCACGATTTCTATATAAGCATAATGATCCACTAAATAAGAGTGCCATACTAAAGAAAACAAGAATTGATATAAAAAGATATTCTCCAGTGGTCTGTGACACTATAATATGCCCCAATGAAATACTTTCTATAGAAAGGATATCCATTGCAAAAAGTGAGATTAAAATAAATGAAAACATTGAAGAAATTATTTGAACAATCCCAATTATTAAATTTATATAATATATCATTCTAACTTTAGGTTTTTTTAATTCAATAATTCGACCAATACCAACATCAATTGCAATCTCGTCTTTATTGACTTTTTTTATGAAAAAATAGACTAACTCTTTAAGAGGAATTATATCAAAAAAAACAGAACCAATCGCAAAAACACAAAAAAATATTAAAAATCTTGATAAAACTGAGCTATAAATTGATGAGAATCCTTGGATGGGAGAAGATAAAACTCCAAAATTGTTTATAGCCCATATGGAAATTCCTACAAGAATTATGGCAAAGAATTTTAATCCTGCTAATGTTAATACAATTGAATGGCGATCTGTTATCGTTAGTAAATAATATGTTATTCCAATAATAAAAATTATCAATCCAAGAATCACAGCATTTGGATTGAGAATAAAAGCTAAAATTAAACAACTAGATCCAACAATTACTGGTAAATAGGGAAAAAAAGGTGCTTTAAAAGGGCGATCTAATTCCTTTCTTTTATATCTCAAGCTAACTGCGGCAAAATTTACGAAAGCTAGTCCAAAGAAATAAATAAAAGTTGTAATATTTGCTGTAAATCCAATGTTAGCAAAAATAATTGCTAAAATTGTAAATATAATCGTAGCTATTGTAGTTATTATTAAAACTAGAGTTGGAACATTTGTTTTTTTACTTACTTTTAATAGCTTTTCTGATACATAATGATCTCTTGCAAGAGCATGCAATACTGCTACAGCAGATCCTAATGCAGCATTCATCGCTATAAAAGTTGAAATAGTTGCTGCAATTCCCATCAACAAATATCCTGGAAAGCCTAAAATATCATTCATTACTAATGCTAGCAATATTGGAGACTCTTCTAGCCTTGTTGATTCATTGCCAATATTGATCATTACTACGACTGTAATAGACAGATAAATAAACAAAGTTATCAATATGGCAAAAATATTTGCTTTAGGAATGTTTTTTGAAGGATTTTTCAAGCTTGCATTCAAATAAGCTAAGTTGGAGGTAATACTTGTAAAAAAAATAAATAACAATGAAAACATTAAAATAACACTAAAGAAATTGGTTTTAGAAATGAGAAAATTTGGATCATAGCCAGAGATATTGGTAATAGGAGCAATAAAGATACCCGAAACAATAAAGATTCCAAATATCATTAATAAAATAATCGTTAGAGAAATAAGAGCTCGTAATGCTCTTTTTTGAGTCCTAAAAACAACAATCGCTGTAAAAAGGATTGATATAATTATAATTGCAATTGTAATAAATAAGTTTTTCATCAAGGGAAAAGGGAAAAAAGCTTCAATTACAATCGCAAATGCTTGAGCTGAAAATGAGAAAGATGCTATGCTCGCAAACCATAAAAAAAACCCAATTATGAAAGCTAAGAATCCTCCTAATCCTTCTTTACTAAAATTATATTCTCCACCAGAGATAGGTAGGCTGGTGGATAATTCACTAAAGTTGAGAGCAGTTATAAATATTAAAATTCCTCCTAAAATTAGACTTATTAAAACACCGGACTTCGCTTCATTAATAGCGGTTCCTAATAGAACAAAAATAGAGCCTCCAATTCCACATCCAATTCCATATAAAATTCCTGTACCTAATCCAACAGTTCTGGTTGGAGGTTTGATTTCTTTATCTTTTTCAGTCAAATTATTACGTCTTATTGATAATCTTAGTTTAAAATTATTAATTTTTAATAAATTTTATTTCAATCAGTGGATTATGATTTTTCTAAATGAAAAAATCCTGAAATTAAAGATAATCCAGCGCCTATTAGTAAAAATATACTCATTGTCAAGGTATTAGCATCACCAAAATCTATAAAATTAAAAAATACTCCAATTACCCATATAATGAAAAAAATTCCAATACCTATTAAGATCCCACCAAAGAATTTTGAGGTCCTATAAATAGCAGATAATATTTCTAACCTATGTATTCGACTCTCTTTATCTCTAATTTCCTTTTCTTGATTTTCTAATTCCGCTTTTAATTGTTGGAGAATGAGTCGAGAATCATTAGTACTAGTTTCAATGGCTTCCTTAGCCTTTGTTAATTTTTCATGATCTGTTTCCATTTGCTCCAATTTTTCTGTTAAAGCATTGAGTCTTTCTTCTCGTTCAAGATATTCCATATTTGTTATTTCAATTTTTTGCTTTAAATCTTCCATCCTTTTTTCATTTGCTTCAATTAAACTCTCTTTCTTACTTATTTGCTCGTTTAAGTTTTCTACGGTATCATTTACTTCTTGAATTCGAGATTCGATGTCAATTAATTGTTGTTGTTTATCAGACAACTGTACTTTATATTTAGCAAGAAGTTCTTCATATATTTCTCTTTGTTTTTCCATTTCAGGAAAGCCTTCATGATATTCTTGAATTTTTTGCTCAATCTCTTTAATTCTTCTCTCTTTTTTCTCAATTTGTTCTGTTAACAGCTTCTTTTCTTCTTCTTTAGCTTCAATCTCATTATTCGAATGCTCTACTTCAATTTTGTTTTTACTTATTGAAACTCTTAAAGTTTCATTTTCTGCACGTTGACTTTTTAATTTCTTCTCTAAAGCTTCTGATTCTTCTCTCTGTTTATCAAGTTTAATTTCATCTTCTTGTATTTCTTGATTCAATTTTGAAATCCTGTTTCGAAGTTCTTCTTGAGTAGCAACTTTTTCTTTTACTGAATCTGTTAGAACAATTAAATCTACTTGTCTACTTTCATACGTCTTTACTAGTTGTTCATTATTTCTCAGAAGTTCTTTATACTCTTGTTCTAAATTCTCTTTACTTTCTTTAGTTATTTGTAATCTATCTTCTAGATTACCCATTTCCTCCGTTTTCTTGTTATATTTCTCTTCTAACTCCGAGATGGTTTTTTCTATAGCAGCAAGGTATTCTTCTTTATCATCAATTTTTTTTGTTATGTTATCAAGTTTTATTTGAGCGTTCTTGATATCCTCATCAATTTCCGCTACTTCCTTTTTGCTTATCTCTTTTTCTTCAACATTCTCTCCATCTGTCATCGTCTCTGAAATATCCTCAATTGTATTTTCGAATGTCCTTAATTTTTTGTCAATTATATCTCTTGAATTTTTTGCTTTAGATAAAAATTCTTTATCTACTTTATCTGTTTCCTTTTCCAATTTACTTTCTTTTTCTTCATCATTGAATTCTTCTGTCATCTTATTGCATTTATAAATATTGGATTTATAATATTTTTTACCTCATTTAGAATTAGAATTTTTAATTATAAAGTTTAGTTTTTGCAGTTGCAAATTTGATTAAATAGGTGTCGATTTAAATAATCGATCATTTTTATATAAACACTTCTAATAAATGTCTTATGTAATATCTGAAATACAGATATTTAAATTTTAATTTTTATTAAAATATTTCTCTGGAAAAAATCAGAATCTTAAATAAGTTTATAAATGATAATTGTTTTATCTTTCATTTTTTTAAAAATAGAATAATTTTTTGCGTTTTTTCTTAATTTAATAATATATATAATATATACCTGTATCTGTAGTTTGCTTTCGAAGATTTTGTAAAATTTTACTTCCCTTCCAAAAAGTCAATAACTTCCTCATAGGATGTATCTGGCATAGGTCCAAAAAATTCTACTTTTAATGCTCCAACCGCATTCGCAAATTTAGCAGTTCTAATTAAATCCCAGTTATTTAAGAAACCTATTATAAATGCACCTCCAAATGAGTCTCCTGCCCCAGTTGGGTCAATCTGATTGACTTTATAACCTGAAACTTTGATAGGTTCTGAACGTTGTGTAGAAAAAACCATGGAACCTTCTTTACCCTGTTTTAAAACTACTAATTCTGGACCCATTTCAAGTAACCTTTTGCATGCGTTTATTTCACCGCCAATCTCCGCTAATAGTTCAGCCTCTTCTCCACTAGGGAGCAAGACCGTTGATACTTCAAGTACGGGTTTGCAAATTTTTAGAATTTTATCTAAATCAAGCATTTCTGGTCTAAGATTTGGATCAAAAGTGACAACTACATCCGGGTTTATTTTTTTTGCTAACCGAATTGCTTTATAACATGCTTCCCGAGATGTTTCGCTTATTGAAAGAGCACTTCCCATTATATGTAGAATCTTCACTTCAGAGAAATAAGATTCTCTCACATCTTTAGGAGATGTCTCTCCAGCAGCACCTACAGCAAAAATAAACTTACGAGATCCATCAGAATTATATTGATTGAACGCAATCCCTGTAGTTTTTTCTTTATCGATACGTATTTGGGAAATATCTACTCCATCTCTTTTTAATTTATCGATAATACACTTGCCAAACATATCATCACCAATTACACCTATAAATCCTGTTGTAAAACCAAAGTGTTTTCCCATTCGAGCTGCAGAATCAATGAAAATAATTGGGGCGCCACTTGGAAAAGGTCCTCTATAAATAGCTCCAATTGTACCATGCGAAATATCTACTTCAGGACGTATAAACTCAACTAATAATTCACCCAAAGAAATTATATTAGGACACATTTTATAAACTCAACCTAATTATTTACACAGATAACTATTACAAAACAAAGTGTTTTACTACTTATAAAAAACAAGATTTATTTTGTAAATTTTTGTTTGTATGATTCAATTACATTAGATATCTCATTCATATGAATTTTTAATTCCTTAGGACTAGTTTCTTTTAATTTATCAAAATTTCCAATAATCTCTTTTAACTCCTCAATCCAAAGGTTCATAAGGATTTCTTTTTCTTTATTTTTACAAGCATTTTTTATTTCATTTCCAATCCATTCTTTAAGTGTTTCAAATATTTGTTTCTTGAGTACATCTACTGAAATTTTAACTAAATCCTGTTGACTCTTAAGATCATCTAATATTTGTTTTACTCCAATTTTATATTCTGAATGCTCATTTTCCAATTTTTTTAATAAATCACTTTGAACTTCTTCTTTCGTATCAAATTCGTCTTTTAATCTGTTTAATTCTGTTAAGAGATCTTCATTAACATTCCTTAAGTTGTCTCTAATTGCTTGGATATTAGATTCAGTAGAATTATTATATCCCTCTAATTTTTCACTAACATCTTTAAACTTTAAATTCAAAATCTCAGTAATAGATTCAAATTTTCCCTCCGAGTTCTGATTAATTTCTCTAAATTTATCATTTAATTCTTGATCAAAAATATTTGTTATGTCTTCAATTTTTTTATTAAGATTATCTATTTGACTTTTAAGTCTCTTATCTAATTGAACGATTTGATCATCGAATTTCTTCTCAAGTTTAGTTATTCGCTCATCAAATTTTTGATTAAGTTTATCAGATTGATCCTTTGAACTTTGTGTAAGTTTATTAATTAGATTATTTATTTTTTGATCATATTTATTTAAGAGATCATCTGTTTTTTTTTCTACTTCATTAATTTGCTCATTTACACTTTTAATTAATCTAGATGTCTGGTCATTAAACTTCTGACCAAAATTTTTTAATTGCTCCTTTAAGTTCTCAAAAGTTTTAATCGATATAGTTCCATCTGATTTGGAAATGTTATCCACCTTTTTTTGTGAGTGATTCTTAAATATTCATTTTTTTGAGTTATGAGAAATTTATTAGATCTTTTTCTATTTTCTCTTGTCTCAATTTATCACTAATTATTGACAGTTCATTTTCTTCTCTAATTAGTTTTTGTAGTAAATTGAAATTACTTGCAGATTCTTTCTGGGACGTTAATAATAAATTTTTCATCCCACTAATTGTTTCTTCAACCGATTTGATATGATATTTCTTTAAATGTGTAATAGCTTTTCTAAGTTCAGATAAATTTATTAAAAACACATCAAAGCAATCACTTTTTTGTTGTCCTACTTTATTCAATTCTTGCTGAATAAATTCATAGTATTTTAATTCTGTATCCTCAGGTTCAGTAACAGATTTATATTTAACTTTTTGTTTTGATTTTATCTTTTTTAATTCTGATTCAATGGAATTAATATCTATTAACTGATTTTTTAATGAGTTTTCAGTTTTTCCAATAAATTTTAGGAAATCATTTGCAGTATTTTCAGATATAATATCTGGATTTAAGATTTCTGCTCTCTTTAAAAATGTATAAATTAACAGTTCAAAACAATCTTTAACATTTTTACTAGTTTTAGCTGAAGTTAATATCGTATTGTCTTTTTCTGTTAGGAAGCTTTTTATTATATTAATTAACCCTTTATTAGCAGAACACTCATCTAATTTATTTCCAATAAACAATGAAATACATTTCTCAGAATAATACCTCATTTTTTCTAAAAATTCCTTTTTGAGATTTTCTAATGTTTTTTTTGGTTGAGTTAAATCAAAAACTAAAAGGACTGCATCAGCATTGGAATAATGAGCGGTATTAAGGGGATTAAATGACTTTTGACCGCCTAAATCCCATATACTTAATTTAATGGATGTTTCTTTTAATTGGTAGTCTTTTTTACTAATAGAACTGCCGATTGTGGGCATATATGTCTCAGGAATTTCTTTATCTAAGAAAGCATTTACGATGGAAGTTTTACCAACTTCACCTTCACCAAGAATAACAATTTTTAAGTTAATTCTAGTTTCCAACTTATTAATCGCCTAAATAAAAATATTAAGAGAGGTAAATGTTGTACTAATTTGAAAAATTGGTCTAATAAAATTTAATTCTTAAAATCAAAATAGACTTGATTAATATAAATTTTAGCTTCACCTATTTCTGAATGCTTTAGGTTTGAATAAAAATTTTTTTTAAATTTATATTCAATACTTATATTTTTCTTTTTCTTATTTTCTAGTACTTCAAATAAAAAGTGTATTTCTAATAATGAATACTAAGAAAAAGATTGATTTAATATCCGAAATTATAGACAGATATGATGATCATGTCTGTTTTTATTGCGGTAGCATCTTAAATGGTGATATGGAAAATGATAATTATGATGAGGGATATTCGGATGATTGGTGCCCAGATTGTTGTAAAGGTATCGATCCTGATAATGACTGGGAAGATGCTTGTTTAATTGCTATTGATAAAGTAATTCATGATGAAAAGTTTAAACCATAAAAAATGGAATGAAAATGGTAACTGGTAGACAAGAAATCAATCCATTTGATTATATAGACTATTTTAAAAGAAATACAGCGTTAATGGTAACAATGAATAAAGAAGATAAGCTCAATGTGATGGCTCTTGATTGGAAAAAAATGGAAGAAATAGGGGAAAAGCCAGTTATAAGAGCACAAGTAGCTTATACTAGATATACCTATACTTTACTAACAGAGGGTATAGATGAATTTACCATTAATATACCTTCAGATAAGACACTTCATGCTGTAGATATCGCAGGATCTTATTCAGGGAGAAATGTTAATAAATTTCAAGAAGCAAAATTGGAGACTATTCCAGGACAAAAATCAAAAGTACCAACCATAAAAGATTGTTTATTAAGTTATGAATGTAAAATAATTCATGATAGTAAATCAAATATGAAAAGTCATCACTATTTTTATGGAGAAATTCTTGCTGCTTATGCTTCTAATGATATCATTAAATAAATGGAAGAGAAATTTACTTATTAATTTATTTTTCGATGGATCGTTGAGAAAGAACATACTCTCGAATTTTTTTATCCATATTCATTTTTCATATATTAAAACATGGTTGATATCCGTCCAATGGTTAAGAGAACTTAATAATTAGAAAAACCAATAAATGATTAATACAAAATTGATATAAAAAGTAGAGGTTATTCCACTATTCAAATTCCATTAACTTTAACTTGTATTGAATGTCAAAGAAAATTTGAATTTAAATCCATTGAATATAAATGTCCAGATTGTGGAGGATTATTATGGTTTGAATCTGATATTGAAAATCTTAAGCTCAAGTTTTCTTTAATTAAAATTAAAAATAAGTTCTGGGATTTTAATTTTACTTTTCCTCAAATTGAAAGCAAATTTATACAATCATTAGGAGAAGGAGGTACTCCTTGTAGAAGTTCAAAACAATTTGGAGAGAAGTCAGGAATTTCAAATTTATTTTTTAAAGATGAAACTCAAAATCCAACAAGTTCTTTTAAAGATCGTACAGCAGCATTACTAGTTTCTCACGCATATAGTTGGGGTTTTAAAAAAATAATTTGTGCTTCAAATGGTAATCAAGGTGCTTCGTTAGCTGCTTATACTTCTGTTAAAAATATGGGATGTTTAAATATTATTCCACGAATAATTGATTTAGGTAAAAAGGCTCAAATGATAGCTTATGATTCTGAAGTAGAAATAATAGGAGATACAGTTGATGATGCCATTGAAAATGTTTTAAAGAGAAAAAAAATTGAAGATTTTTATCAAGGGACTCCCGATTTGAATCCACTTACTATTGAAGCTCAGAAAACTATTGCTTATGAAATTATTAAACAGATTGAAAATCCTGGTTGGATTATAATCCCAATGGGAAGTGGGGAATTATTAGTTAGTTTATGGAAAGGATTTTTTGAACTTCAAAAAGCTAATATTATAAAAAATATTCCAAAATTAGTAGGTGTTCAATCTCAATTCTCTTCTCCCATAGTAAATGAGTTCTTTAAAGAAAGGGAAAAAAATTTTTCACCCCAAAAGGTTCAAAATTCTATTGCTCTTGGAGTTTTAGTAAAAAATCCAATATACAAAGATTTAGCCATTAAATGTATTAGGGAGAGTAAAGGAACTGTAATAGCAATTCCTGAAGATTTAATTTTAAAATCAGTTGATAAATTAATAAGATACGAAGGAATCTTTGCTGAACCTTCCTCCGCTTTAACTGTTGCAGCAGTACAATCCTTACAACAAAAGTCTGTATTTGATGCTAAAGAAAAAATAGTGTGTATTATTACTGGAAGTGGATTAAAGGCGCCTTATATATTAGAAGCTATTTCATCCCAAACAAAAACTATGGGGAAAGGATCAATTATTATTACAAAATTGAAAATTTTATCGCAGATTTCAATATCGAGTATTAAAGGGATAACTGGAACTCAACTTAATAAAATTTTTGATAATGTAAGATTAGCTGGAATCTATCAACATCTAAAAGATTTAGAAATAAAGGGTTTGATTTCAAGAAAAAAAGAAGGAAAAAATGTTTTATACTTTATAACTAATAGTGGTAAAAAAGTTTTAGATGCTTTAGATGTTTTAATTACATTACTTTAAGATTGTTTCTGTTCACTGTGTTCTTTTTCTATTGAAATAAATACTTTATCAAATATATGTGGTAAAGAGTCAAATATATTTTTTCTTGAAGCCGCAATTAATAAAATTGAACCTATCGCAGCAAATACAAATTGGAAAAAGTTGCCAGGTACCTCGACCAATGCCACAGCAACTCCAAGTTTAAGTATATAAGCTTCATAGATGAAATAGCCCGAAGGAATTAAAATTCCACCAATTAAAACAGCAATAATATCCCGATAAGAAATTCTACTTTTACAATCTTTTGGATTGGATATTAATCCGATTAAAAAACCCTCTATACCTTTAATCACTAAAGTAGCTGGTGCATAAATTATATATGGTGAAAAAATATCTGCTAACATGGGCCCTAAACCCCCAGTAATTCCACCTATAATGGGTCCAAATAATAGAGCGGTAAACATTACTGCAATATCTCCAATATTGATGTAACCCCCAGTAGCGGGAATAGGAATTTGAATCCAATATGTTATTACAAAATTTAAAGCTGTAAAGATGCCAATCATCGATAGTATCAATACATTATCTGGTAAAAGATAACCTAAAAAGTTTTTATTGCTCATAGGATCCTTTTTTTGTTCCACTCTAACTTCATCTTCTTTTTCATAAATATAAGTTTCAACTTATATAAATTTTTAATATATATATAAGTTTTCATCTTTTGGAATAAACTTCGAAAATTGAATATAAATTATTATATACGTTTAGATCCCTATAAATCACAACAATTTAACTAAAAATTTTATATACATTTAATAGAAATTCCATAAAATAAAATAAAATCAATCAAAAATGAAGGCAAAGAAAAAAATCAAACTTATTAAAAAACTACTTGCTATAAGTACTCTATTTTATGCCATTTTATCACCTGTTACATTCATCGTATTATCAAATGGATTAAATAATGATTTCTCAGACAGTCTTCTGCATCAGTCCAATAATTCTGCTGAAGATTCGATTTTGTGGAAATTAGGCAAAGGAATTCCTGGAACTGGGGCAACAATGCAACCTCGATTAGTGAATTTTACTGAGAATGGTGAATCATTAATCATTGTGGGAACTGATAAAGGTTTGGCTGCAATAACATTAGATGGATTTATTAACATGAGTTACCGGACCTTTGGACCTGTTATAGATTTCGATATAATTGAAGACATATCAGGAGATCATAGAGATGATATCGTTCTCATTACTTATTATAAAGATCATCCAAATCTAATTGCAATTGCTTCTAATAATGCCTCAGAGATATGGAAATTTAAAGCTACAGTAGAAGGAATAAGCACCGAAACTTATGAAAAACAGGATTTTATCACATATACATGGGATTTAGAAGTAATTAACGACATAAACGATGATTCAATATCGGAAATAGTAATAGCATCTTGGTATAGATTAATAGTAGTTGATGGAAAGGTTGGAGACAAAATATGGATGAGAGATGATGATTTTAAGAATGATATTTGGAAGGTAGAAGTTCTCGAAGATATTAATAATAATGGATTTCAAACAATCATAGCAGGTTCAGAAGAAGGGAAACTAATAGCATTTGATTCTCGAAGTGGTAAAGAATTGTGGACCTTTAAGGTTGAACCAACGAATATACCAGTTCAAACTATGTTTGGCATTTCTACAGAAAAAGTACCAAATTCTATTGATGACATTAAGGTAATTAACGATGTTAATAATGATGAAATTGATGAAATTCTTATTGCTGCTGACGATGGCTATTTAAGGTTAATTTCAGGGAAAAATGGACATGAACTTCATAAAGCAATCTGTTATAATATTACCCAACCCTCACAAACAGCTCCAATATATGATTTATCAACATCTCCATATACTTCTACTGAAAGATTGTTTAGGAAATCTGGAGTTAGGTTATATGATATTTCAGACATCAATGATGATGGGATTAGAGAATACATGTCAATAGCGTGTGATCTTGATTATACATATAAAGAAACAAGCCTAATTGAATGTAAGATATTCAGTATAAATCCAGAAGCAGAGTTTGAACTAATCAATATCAGTATTAGTCGGAATTGGACATATACTGATTCGGATCAGGGGCGTTTTTACAGTTCCGATCCAGAAATAATAAATAAAGGCTCTGAGATACAAATCTATTTTTATTCTGTTATTCAAGAAGATTACGAAAGTAGTGGAAGTGCGAGGATTGAACGTTATCATATTAAGGATGAAAAATCAGAAAATCCCATAATTATTTATGAAGATCCAGATTCATATTCATTTTATAGATATGGGTATGACTATGAAATTTTATCGCAATCTTCTACTAGTATAAATGGTTATTATTTGTTAAATATTGGTGATGTTAATTTTGATGGAGTAAATGATTTATTTGCAATAAGTCCTAATGGTCGTTATTTATGTATCGACACGAAAAATGATATTGTGCTTTGGGTAAGAACTCGTAAAGATTCGAAATTAGATCTTACAGAACTTAAAGATTTAAACAATGATGGAATTAAAGATTTGTTGATCAAACAGATAAGTAATTTTGAGCCAGATTGGATTAGTTCCAATAACGGTGATTCTATTAAAAAACCTAAAATTGTAAGTGAATTATATACGATTGATGGTAAGACAGGAAAGATTATATGGTCTTTTAATATACCTTTCCCTCAATATTATGAAGGAATAAGAGATTTAAAGAATGTGGGAGATATTACTGATGATGGAATTGATGATTATGTAGGCTGGGTAATCCCCTCAATTATTCCTCCTGATATTTCTGATATTATAGAAAGCCTTTCAGAAAAGGATTCATATGGAGGGATTAATGGAGAATTTGTAAGTGAAGACATATATAGAGCATTATTAACAAAATATACAAAAATATTAGCGATTGATGGTTCTAACGGAATTATTTTTTGGAATAATTCATTGTTAGGCTTTCCCTACAGATTTTATCGCCAATATGGATATGCTGGCTCTTATGAAGACCCATTTTCAGGATATTCTAGTGGTAATGATTTTTATAATAGAATAAATAGTGAAATTCCTAACAGTTGGGGAGAATATTATAATATTGATTGGAATGGTGATTATAATCATTGGAGCATTTCAACATTATTACATCCAGAAAAAATTCAACTTATAAATGGATTTTCTACTGATAATAAATTTGACTTATGGGGTGATCAAGGTACAAATTGCACAATTACCTCTACTAACTCTTCTGAATCGTCAAAATCCTTAAAATTAGGCACAACCTTAAATAGTACATCAGTAGGAACGGTTGAAAGTGGGGATTATTTATACTGGGTATTAAATTCAATAAGTTCTAATGGAGAACACAAAATTAATGCGGAATTATCGTTCAATCTATCTCAACCTATTGAAAGCGAATTACAAAATATTATAGTAGATTATGAAGGATTTATAGTAGATGATGTTATCGATCAGATAGACATATCAATATACAACTTTTCTGGAGATTATTGGAAAAAAATAAGTACTAATGTTATTAATGATCCTGACCCAATAAATATGGTAAAGTATCTTAATAATATTAATGGGTTGACATATGGCTCAAACAAGTTAGTTAAAATAAAATTAGAGGCAACAAATGCTTCTGCGTTCACTCTATTTATTGATAAATTAGTGGTAAATTATACATATACCTATAAAAACTATACAATAACGGCTGAACCAGATGGATCTTCATGGAAAGCAATAATGGATATGACAATTCCTATAGACTTTTCTAATGATAACTTATTAGGAGTTATGGAGTATTCCCTTTCCCAAATTGAAAGATTTTCTGCTCTCAAACTTCAAACCAAATTAAAAGTAAATACAGGAGATTCTCCGTGGTATAATTTTACATATGAAATGTATGATGTCTCGAATAGCAAGTGGGTTTTGTGCAATTGGAGTGATACACCTACATGGAACAACCATACATACCCTGATTTAAAAGGAGGTTATGGTGCCACCAGATATGATTATAAAGATTTCAATTTTGATTCAACATATGGTTATGATCATATGTGGCTCGCTACACGTGGAACTAATGATTTTTATCCAGAGTTAGAATTTGATTATGAAAATAGAACAACCTTATCAAATTTCATATATCCAAATAAAACAATTCAAATAAGATTAAATGTTACTAATGGCAGAGATTCATTTAATTTAACAGTTGATAATTTCGGAATTGGAGCATTTTATTGGGGATTATTTAGTTCTAAATTTGATAGATATTACATATCAGAATTTTATGAAGAATCTGGATCTGAATTTACTACTGATAATCTTTTAAATTTAGAAATTCAAGACTTTGATGTAGTTAATGGAACTAATGATGGGTATTTGGATATAATTGCTATAATTGGTAATGAAGAAAACAACTATGAAGGAACATGGAGTACAAGAATTCGTCTTTTTGATATTAAAAACAAAGAAATATATAGTAAATGGAGTCTTAATCAAACTTATATTCCATATAAGAATGTACGAATTTTACCAATAAACAATAATCTAAATAACTGGTTAATAAGTGGATTTTTTCAGTATGGAAATTTTTACAACTTTTCACACAAATTAATCGGCAATCCTCATTGGAATTCTCAAATATCGCATTTTGACAATTATTCTGACACAAAAGTTGAAATTAATTATCTATGGGAAGAAATTCCAGATTTTCCAGAACAATATTATTATGAATTTCCTGGAAAAACAACTATTTCTAGAGATGGGAGTATAGGGATAATATTGGGAGAATATGAATTCCTGGAAGAGGAGTGGGGAGCATTTGCGTTTAAATTATCTAACATTCGAATTATAGATATTAATAACCGTTCCATTGTATGTAAAATACCTGCTGAAAATTTATACTCCTTAGATGATTATGGTGTACAAGATAATGGTGCATTTGATTTTAGCTCACAAGGTGCGGGATATAGATTATTAATTTCTTATGATGATTTTGATGGTGATAACTTCCTAGATCATGTAGGTTTATATCATCTAGAAGGGATGGAAGAAGAAAACTTTAGAGATGGTTTTTATAGTTATGGATCAGAGATTAAGATATTTAGTGGTGATTCTGGTGATTCTGATCCTGTAATTTTATTTACAAAGGTTTTTGAATCTATACAACCAAGTTCTTCTGAATCTCAATCTCCAGATAAACTAACCATGCCATTTACTTCGATTGATGATATTAATAATGATGAGATCCCAGAAACAATAATAGGAATTCAATCTGGAACTGACAGTTGTAAAGGAGCTTATATAAGTGTCTATGATATTTATAATAGTAATGAATATGAGGTAAAAGAGCTAACTGAATTTAAATGGGAATTAGATACTTTTAAATGTACCTCTCGATGGGCTGAGAGGTTTGATGAATTTGTATTTAATATTGATAAAATTGGAGATCTTAACGCAGATAATGTAAGTGAAGTTTTTATAAATCGGAATTATTACGTTGAAAGAAGAACGGAGTATGGTAGTAGATATTATGAAGGAACGCCAACCACAGAGATACTAGACATATTTAATCGAAATATTCTCTATAGATTTAATGTTAATGTTGATTCATTACTCCCAATACCTGATTTAAATGCTGATGGGAATAAGGAAATATTGATTTCAAGTGAAGAAATATTATATTGTATTAATTCGAAGTTTGGAATTCAAATTTTAAGCCCTAAAGATCAACAGTCGATGAGATCTTACAATTTCAATATAAAATGGGAAACAGAGTCAATATATGATTATTTTGAAGTATTAATAGACGGAGTTAGTCAAGGTGCTACAACAGCTAAAAACATTCACGTCTCTCTCGGTTCTGGGTGGAGAGAAATTTCTATTATGCTGTTCGATAAGAGTGGTTTAATCGTAGCAACCAGCACAATAAATGTTCTTGTTCCACCTAATTCTACTTTTTTAATTTTAACATTCGTATTTCTAGGTGTTGTTGTTGGTTTGTTTTTAATTTATAGAAGACATAGTAAGCAGAAAGAAGAAATGGTGCTTATTGAAAAAAGAATCAAAGAAAGAGGTAAAAAGAAATGATTGAGAATAAAGAAAAAACAACATATGAAATTTGGAGTGAGGAATTAACCAAAATTTATGGAAAGGGGAAAGAGGCGTTAGAAGCTGTATCAGAAATAGATCTCCGTGTAAAACCTGGGATTCATGGGTTTCTTGGACCGAACGGTGCTGGTAAAACAACAACAATAAACATGTTAGTAGGCGCTATTTCAATAACTAAAGGAAAGGCTAAGATTAGAGATGAAAAAGCTGGAACTGTTACAGCTAAACAAATAATTGGATTTTTACCTCAAGATCCTGTATTTTATGCAGATATGACCGGAGAAGATTATTTAATATATATGGGACAATTAGGAGGACTACAAAAGCAAGAAGCAAGAAGAAAAGCTCAAGAATTATTAGACTTCTTTGAACTTTTTGAATTCAGAAAAAAAGAAATTGGAACATATTCTGGAGGAATGAAACAAAAAATTGGCATAGCTGCAGCATTAATCCATGATCCAAAAGTCTTAATACTCGACGAACCTACGGCTAATTTAGACCCAATTGGAAGGGCTGATGTAATACAAAAAATCAAAAGTTTAACTGATATTAGCGTTTTTGTTTCGAGTCACATTTTATCTGAAATTGAACAAATGTGTGAAGATGTTACAATGATAGACCATGGTAAAATTGTAATATGTGATTCTATAAGAAATATTAAAAAGAGATACATAAGTAATCTCTACATCTTAGACACTAATATGAATGAAAAAATCATGAAACAATTAGATGATAAGGATATTATAAAAAGTATTCGAATTGATAGGATGGATGAAAAAATTCATATCATTCCTATAGATTCCGAGAAACTACGGAAACTTATACCTGAAATAATTATTAAAAATAAAGCGCTCTTATACAGTTTTCATCAACCAGAATTATCTTTACAAGATATTTTTATGGAGATAATGTCAAAAAAGGAGGGATCTTAATGGTAGAGAAGAAAAAATCAAGTTTTACTGATAACTTAAAAGGAAATGTTGAGAAATTAAATAAGAAAGTAATCCAACCAACAAAAACTTGGCTTTCAGAGCATGTTTTTAAAAGAACTACAATTGTAATAAAAAAGACCTTTCATGATATATATTCATTTAAAAAAATGATTGCTATGATTATAGTAATGTTGATTCTACCACTAATTTACATTTCTCTATCTTCACCTGTTGATTTTGGACTAATTTCACCTTCTCATGCTGCTATTGTCATTAGTATCGCATTAGCATTTCCATTCTTTTTTTGGTCTTTAGGTTTATCTTATACTGTGTTTATTGGGATCTCTGGATCTCCACTTATTGCTGATGAATTAAACTCGGGTACAATGCTGATATTAGTTAGTAAACCTATAAGTCGAATAAAAATATTTCTTGGAAAATTTGTTGGTGTTTTCCTGTATGGAATGTTGTTGAGTTTTATTGTTATATTTGTGAGCGGATGGATGGGAGTTTTGATAAAATCAGGAAATATAGATCACTTTGTCACCTTGATACCATTTTTGACCGCATTATATCTCTATAGCTTGTTCATACTATTTCTATTTACCAGTATTACAATGGCACTATCAACAATTTTTAAAAAATCAAGGAATGCATCAGTAGGGATTCTTCTTGTATCAATTTTTTCTTTTCTCGCATTTCAACTGATTAGAACAATGGTGGGGGGTGCTTATGTAATGTTTCAATTATACCATTTTGATCTTGGTTATCATCTGGGAAATGTGTTTATTTTATTCATTGAAAGTTTGGACGCTATTCCACCATCAACAAGCTGGCAACGTATATTCGGAATGATGACGGGAGTATATAGTACTGAATCACCAATCGATCCTGATCAAAATATTAATCTTGGTGGCTTTAGTAAGACTAATTATTATTTGCCTATCGTTTCTCTCTTGATATGGCTTTTAATTGCTTTCTTACTATTAGCATTTGCTTTAATAAGTTTGAAGAAAAGGGAAGTTTCTGTGTAATTCTTATTTTAAAAAATCTTTTTTTTTCCAATTTAAAGGAGGTTTAATTGAATTTCTTAATTTCAAATAATAGTAGATATACCTTTTTCGCAGGAAATCAAGAAATTAGGTATTATTAAATTTGTATGATAATAAAAAAAATAAGTTAGAAGTTAGAGTATGTCATAAATTTATCTCCTGAGCCTAAACTATAAATTTCAAACTTCTTACCTCGTTTGGTTTCAGCATGCATCAATATCATAGGAAATAGATAAATCTGAGATGTAATTTGGGCATCTTTATCTTTTTCATGAGTCTTGTAATCACTACCTGCAGAATTTATTGTCTTTCTTATGTTTTTATTCCAGTATCCTAATGATGCTTCCGCTTTTGAATCTAATTCTTTAAAATTACTAAATTTTATACCTTCCACGTCTTCAATCATTTTGTGGAGATCTTCTCCAATTTCTTTTTCATATCTCGTTTGTGCGCTAGAATGAAGGACAGGAATTCCAGTAACAACCGTTTGAAAAGGTACAGGAAGTTCTTCATATTTATAGAGGTTTTTATGACCTCCACATTCTTTACAAGGTTCTATTCTATTTCCTGTTCCATAACATGCTCCACAGGGATAAGAAAATGGTTTCTTTTCTTTTTTTTGTTCTTCACCGACTAAAATAGTAAAAGTTTCTTCAATTTTCCCGGTTCCTTTACAAGTTTTACATTTATCCTCAATATATCCTTTTCCTTTACAATTTTTACAAACAACTGCTTGAATTGACTCAAAATGAGGAACTTTTTCGTCTCCCTTCCAATTCTCTTTATTAATTTTTCCAGCTCCCTTAAATGAATAAAATTGAACTCTTCCTACCCTAGGAGCAGTAACTGTATTTTCTTCTTTACCTTTTGGAGCTGGTCCAAGAGATTTTTTAACAGCAAAATAAATCGCTGCTTCTTTCGTAGTATCCTTTACATACTCAGCTGCACTGATTGCATCTAATGAGAAAACAGCCCCTTTAGTCCCAAACTCTTTCTCCATTTTCTTGCGATCCGTTCTTGCAACTTTTTGTTTCCATCGCAACCATATATCATCAAGGTTTGGAGTTTTAATTCGTACATCTGGCAATTTTTTATCAACTTATAAAATTTATTTTAGTTTACAATTATTTTATTTAATAGGTTTGGAATTAAAAAAATATAAAATAGAATAATTTATAATTTTATATAAAAGAATATTAAAAATAGAATAATTATAAGAGAAAAGGAATATAAAAAATGTCTGCTGAAGAACGTCAATCAGTCGAGTATTTCCTTGAATGGATTAAGAATCAAGGACTTTCACAGTGGATTGAACATTTCTTAAACCAAGGCGATGAAGAAAGACTCAGGCAAATAAAACAAGTTTATGATAAAATTAAACAAGTTTTTGGATTTTAAATTTTTCTACCTTTTCTCTAATTTAATATCTTAGTGTAAGAATTGTTTTTTTTTCTTAATTTAGAAATTAGAAAAATTGAATTGGTATTATTCCTTTTTTATATCAGTATCTAAATAATTTAGTGGTTTCTCCATTGAGTGTTCCCTCAAGGAATTTCTTCATCGTTTTAGATTTAAACCGAGATTCAAAGAAAAAACTACTTTATAATGTTAATTTCTTTTATTTGAAAAAATTCAACAAAAAAAGGTTTACATTTTCCTATATAAGTGATCCTTTTTTTAGAGGATCTGTTCTTTTTGGTTTAGATTTTAAAAATCGAACACGTCCATTGAGTTTTGATAAGATTAGTAAAGATAATAAGATTTCCCCCGTGGATCCTAAATTCTTTAAGAAATTTTTGCTTTCAGATTACAATAAGTTTATTGCTTTTTCAAATCAAACTCCTTCTGAAGAGATTTCACCAGTTAAAAATATGCTTAACAGCTTGCAATATGAAAAACACAAAATTGTTAATTTAACTTTCTGTAAATCATGTTTAGAGAATCAAAATCAGAAATTTACTATTCTAAATGAGAATTTTCAAATTAAGGCGATCAAACAAGGATTTTTATGTTCTAATTGTGCATATGAAATTGTAATACGACAAGCACGACTTGCTGGATTAATTTCAGAGAAGAGAGTAAGTTTAAAATTAAAAAACTTTTTAACACATATGATTCTTAAGTTTAGAGACGTTAAAAAGGTTTTAAGTGTATTTCAAGCAGATTTTAATCCAGCAGCGAACAGAGAAATTACACTCTACGATATTGAGAAAGCTCCTCCTATGAGTAAGAAGTATCTCACTCAAAAGATTGAAGATCTTAATATACCTAATTCTTTAAAAGCTATATTAAAATATTTAAAGATTTTCAAGCTACTTCCAATACAGGCATTATCAATTGAAAAAGGCTTACTTTCAGAAAGAAGGAATCAATTAATAATGGCCCCTACTTCTGGTGGAAAGACCCTCGTAGGAGAATTAGCAGGAGTTTCAAAGATATTATATGATAGAAGAGCAAGAATGTTATATTTAGTTCCAATAGTTGCGTTAGCAAATTTGAGAACTGAAGAGTTTAAAGAGAAATATAAATCTCTTAAATTAAATATTGTTAAAAAGATTGGAGAATCAATATTTGAAAAGAGTAGTGAGTCTGACCAGGAAGATTTAGCTAATGCTGATATTATAATAGCTACTTATGAAGCGATTGATTTCATTCTAAGAAGTGGAAAGAAAGAGATATTAGGTAGAATAAGCACCATAGTCATTGATGAGATTCAAACTTTAATAGATTCCGATCGTGGTTTCTTATTAGATGGTTTTATTTCTAGACTCAAATTTCTTTATGCTAATGCACAATTTTTATATCTAAGTGCTACTTTAGGAGAACCGAAATTATTAGCTAAGAAGCTTAATAGTGAATTGATTATGTATAATAATCGTCCTGTACCTATAGAACGACACTTATTACTATGTCTTAATGAAGCTCAAAAACAAAAATATATATTTAAATTAGTGCGTGTAGCTTTTTCGAAGAAATCCAATTACGGCTTCAAAGGACAATCGATAATATTTACAAATACTCGGAAAAATTGTGAATCAATATCAAAACTACTTGAAGAAAGAGGAATTAATGTAGCATCTTATCATTCGGGATTATCTAATGAAGAAAGAAAGATTATTGAAGAAAGATTCCGTACTCAAAAAATTGCTGCAGTAGTAGCAACAGCAGCATTAGCTGCAGGGGTAGATCTTCCGGCAAGCCAAGTCATTTTTGAATCTTTAGCAATGGGAATAAATTGGTTAACTGTTGCAGAATTTGAGCAAATGTTAGGACGAAGCGGACGGTTGAAAAAACATGACCTTGGTTATGCATATCTTCTTGTGGAACCAGGAAAAGTATACTCTCCAAAAATGAAAGAATCAGAGGAAGATATCGCTATTAAATTATTGAATGGAAAAATTCGAGATTTTGAATTAATTCCAAATAGTGAGAGATCTCTTACAGAATTATTAGCATTTGTTTCGATTTTTACTAATAGTGTTAAACGAGAGATGATTTACTTATTTTATAAAAACTTAATTAATAATGAATATGATTTTGAAATCTCTTTAAAAAAATTAAATGATTTAAAACTAATACGCTTTAAAGAAGATTTCACTGTTCGGATAACTAGATTAGGACAAGCAGTTGCCAAGTCATTCTTAACTATAGATCAATGTTTAGACATTATCAATATTTTACAAAATAAAATGAAAAAACCTTTAGAAATTGCTCTTGACTTAAAACCAATTAAAAATGTATATTTATCTAAAAAAGTTGTAGCTGATCTAGCAAAAAATGTGAATATGAAATATTATAGCAACAATTTATTTAGTGCTAGCGTCTTATCTCTGATGAATGCTGAATATGTGAGGAAACGTAAAACATTTTCTCAAGAATTTATTGAATTTGTATTAAAATGGATAAAGGACATTTTTAATTGTAATTGTAAAGATTCTCCATTTTGTGACTGTGGAAGGTTAAATCTTGAAAAATTAATTTTAAATTTAAGAATAAAAAAAAAATTCACGATAGAAGAAATCTGTAACTACTTCGAGGAGGAATATAACATAATAATCTTTAAAGGAGATGTTATCGATTATTTAGAGAATTTAATCTACAGCTTAGAAAGCATTAAAAATATTCTAGAAGGAATTTTACATTCTAATTATGAATCTGATATAGGTGAAATTCCTAAACTTATTGAGCAGATTAAATATTAAATTAATCAAATCTAGGATGTATGAATTTCTATTATATCATTATCCTCTAATCCGTAGTCAAGTCCGACTCTTTTTCGTTTTTGACGAGCATTTTGTCTAATAACTATAGCATGGTCAAAATCATCAAAAAAACTTCTATGAATTCTCAATGTTGCATCTTTTATCGTGGAATCTTCATCCATAATTAATGGTTTTTCAGCAATGTTTCCTGAACTCATTGTATATATTCTAATCTTTTTCAATTGCTTCAAAATTATTTCTCCAAAATCATTAGGAAAATTTTTAGTATGAATACTTGTACCTAAAATGAGAGGAAATTCATTTGAATAAGTGTTTTTTAATTTAATAAATTTCTCTTCAGTATGGGGAAGATCACCTTTAGTTCCTATGACAATTGCTTTTTTATAAACTAGAGACGGGATTAATGAGTCTACAAGTTGATCGAGAGAAATCTTTCCAAAAACTTTTACTATAGCATTCTTTATTCCGTTCTCACGAACAATTTCTTTTATTTTATCTGTAAGATCTTCTAAATCATCATTATCTTTTGCTTCTTGAGTCAAATACAAAACTTGAATTTTATTTGATCCTGTTTTTTTAATTGTTAATTTAGGAGATAATACATTTATCCTAATATCTGCCTTGTATAATTCTTCTTTAAGTAATTCCATTTGTTCTTTTATATCTCTTGATAAATCTATGCATAAACATATTAAATCACATGATCTAATTTGAGAAAGTATTTCTTTCCCATTTCCTATCCCTTCCGATGCTCCCTTCATTATTGAAGGCATATCTACACATTGAATTCGTATTTTGTTATGTTTATAAATTCCAATTTCAGGTAAATCTGTAAATTTTCCAATTTTCTCACCACCTGCTCCTGTTAAAAAGTTTAAAATCGAAGTTTTACCTACTCCAGGGGTATAAAAAGCACTAATAAAAATTAACTGAATACCCTCTTTTTTAATAGAGAAGGGTGATATAACCTTTTGAGTGCTTTTTTGTCTTGTTTTTCGTTCCTCTAGTTCACGTTTCATTTTAGCTAAACGAGATTTATTCAATGCCACGATTTTTTCAGTTGCTTTGTGCTTGGGGACTAATGAGAGAAATTCTTCTAATTTTTTTATTTTCTCCTCTAAAGATCCTGCATCCAAATATTCCTGATATTTGACTTTAGCTTCTGCTCCAATATTAGAACTCAAAAATCAAATCCCTAGAAAAATTTAATTAAAATATAGAACGAAAGCGATCTTCTGTTTTTAATCTCAGATCTCCTAAAATTTCATTAATTCTAGCATCAAAATTTTTAAAATATTTAGGTTTTTTCGAAAATATATCATTTAATGAATAACGATTTAGAAAATAAGTTAGTATTTCATTTAGTTGCTGTTTAACAACTGACACTTCTGTTCCTTTCTCAACAATAGCAAAGGATAATAACGGTTGTTTATTTTCAACCTCTTTACTAGGCAATTCTATCATTTCACAGTAACACACTAGTTTAAATGATGCGAGAGAGATGACATTTATGTCATCTCCAAAAACTTCACTTGTAAAACTCTCCAGAGCTGATAAAAATCCCGCTCGCAGATTTGGATCTAAAATATTATCCGAAGACGTATAATATTTTATATCAAGAAGATTTTTCATTCCTAAATTTATACCTACTTCAAGAATTGCCATTTTCAGAAGAAAACATTTACTATTTTATCATATAGTTTTGTATCAATTTTTGTATGATAGTAATATTTTTTATTTTTTTTTCTATTTTTTTTTTAACCTTTAATTAATAAAATTCTTTTGTTTTCTTAAGAAGTTATTTAGTTTATTTAAACTAGCTTTCAATTAGATTTTACTAGTCTAAAATTAAATTATAAAAAGAAAATTGTTTGTTTATTATTATTTTAATTTCAATTGTCTTTTATAGGTAGTAAAAGTATTTTGAAATAGAAAACTTACAGTTAAGGGCCCAATACCGCCAGGAACGGGTGTGATTTTACTACATTTATCCAGAACACCTTCAAAATCAACATCACCACATATTTTATCTTTTAATCTGTTTATACCAACGTCAATAATTACCACACCTTCTTTAATCCTCTCATTTGTTATGAAATTTGGTTTTCTTACCGCAACAATTAAAATGTCTGCATTTCTAATATAACGATCAATATTTTTTGTCGAAGTATGGCAAATAGAAACTGTTGCGTTCCGCTTTAATAATAAAAAGATAAGAGGTTTCCCTACTAAATTCGACCTGTTTATAATTACGACGTCTTTACCCTTAAGATCAATATTATAATGTTCTAAAAGTGTTATTATCCCTTTAGGAGTACAGGGAGCTAATTCCTCATCATAATCAAAAAGTTTACCTCTATTGAGTGGAGTTAAACCATCCGCATCTTTATCTGGTGATATATGTGCTAAAAAATTAGGAGTCTCATTAATTAATTCATTTGGAAGAGGTGCTTGTAGTAAAATAGCATGAATTGAGTTATCTTCATTCAGTTGTTTAATTTTCTTTATTAAATCTTCTTTTGATATATATTTATCTAATTTGATTGTTATAGTTTCAATACCAATTTGAGAACTTGTTCTCTCTTTTATATTAACATAAACCTTTGAAGCTGGATCTTCTCCAACTAAAATGGTGGCTAATTTTGGTATTATTTTTGTCTTTTCTACAGCTATTTTTATTTTTTTTTTTAAATCTAGATTTAACTCATCTGCTAACTTTTTACCATCTAAAATTTTATTATTCATAACTCTTAGCTAATTTTATCTCATTAATTATTTTAGAAATATTTGAAGAATAAAAAGTAATTTTATTATTTACCCATTAATAATTAATAGAATGCGTTAAATTCTTCTTTTACGCCACCAATAAATTGCAAAAGCAAAAGCTAATCCAATAGAAACCAAGACTATAAACAAAATCCAGTAGTTAAACTCAACCATCCAAATTTCTTTTGATAAACTAGATAAACTGGGCTCAAGTATTTTTAAAGCTGCAAAAGCATAATAAGAATCTATTACTGAAGATGATGATTGCTCAAATCCTTCAATTATGTCGGTAAAGCCCCCATCTTGAAAATTTTGCCTAGATAGTATCCATCTTGTTGTTTCCGTTTTATTCAATTCAATATTTCCTATTAAAGATAGGGTTTTTACACAATAATAAGTACTACTTAATAAAGAATGTTTAGCATTATTATCAGGTAAATATCCTCCATAATTGTCTGGATCTGCATTGTTGGCCACATAGAATGATTTAAGAAAACTTGAGGTTTGATTAAGATTTGTAATGGCACTTAAATTTCCCAGCTCATTCAGTATAGATATAGCGTGAAAAGTACTAATTATTGTAGAGACTAAACTAATATTTCCACCATATCCTCCATCATTATTGTAAGTAGATAAAACCCAATCAATATGAAGATTTTTATTTTCTATTGGTTTATTTATTAAAGAAAATATTTGTGTAACATAGTAAGTTGAACTTAAACTTACTGAAGATGAAGCATTTGAAAACGCAAAACCACCACTGCTTTGTTCTGTTTCATTGAGATATTTGTAAATTTTGCTTATTAAATCTTCTTCAAGGGAATAACCTAAAGAATCTAAAGAACTTAGAATGTAAGAAAGATCATATAAATTTACAGAATCTTGATCAATCATATCTTCTATTCTTTCTTCTAAATATTCTTGAAGTAATTCTTCTTCATGAGGATTTCTCCCAAAATGATCTAAAATATTCAAAGCACAAGCAGTTGCTTCAAAAGAAACTCTACTGTTATTAGAAATAGCATTTGAAAATCCTTCACCCTCTATTTCTGTATTAAAGATGAAGTTTACTAAGTATGTATTTCTTGTTCTTCCAAAAACACTCGGAATTATACTTATTGTCAAAAAAAATATTAAAAGAATCACAATAAAATTCCGTTTGCTTTTCAATTAAAAAAACCTAAGTCAGATTATTTAAATTTTTAATTTTTTAAATTTATCTTGAAATTAAAAATTATCTATCAGAGGAACCTAAAGAATTGTTTTATTTCAACATAATTTTAAAAAAGATTTTATTAATAAAGAAATATAAATCTCAATATTTTAAAGGATTTCACTAATGTCTCGATATAATAAATCCTTATTAGATTGAAATTGTTCATGTGAAATAAAAAGTTGTTGAAATGAAGCTAAACTTCCCAATACAGCAGCACCTATAAAGATTGCAAACTGAAGATTATCAGGAACAAAAAATTTAAGAACTTTACTTGATTCTGAAAGATATTCAGTAAACTCTTGAGCTGCAGTTTTCTCATCTAAATCTTCAGAACCTGTGGTTTTTTCTAGACCCTCCATAGATCTTCCACAATACGGGCAAAATAGTGAACTAATATCAGCAATTTCTTTTTTGCAATAAGGACATTTCCCTGTCTCTGTTTTTGAACCCTCTTTTTTAGTTGCTAAATCAATTTTTATTTCAGGCAAGATTAATGTTCCACCACATTCAGGACAATATTCCTTTCCGTCAGATATATCAATAGTTGCCCCACAATGGTGACATGTGTCTTTATCTTTTCTTTTCGAAGTCTCCACTGCTTTGAGTTTTAATAAATCATTTTTAACAGTAGATAATGTCGGTTTAGGTCTAGGAATTGGGCCAAGTTGAGGCAAAATTACATTTAGTTCGCTTTCAAATCTTTCTTCAAAACCACTATATGAGAGATTCCCTCCTGAAAATACAATATGAGATAAAAGTTCGTGCCAATAATTCTTATCAAGAACTTTTAAGCAAGCGATTACAGCCTGAGGAATATTCATTACATTACTATAACCTACCATTCCAGGATTAAACAGAGCTTCAGGAGCTTGATGAAGGATATAATTAGGGATATTTATAGTTGATCCATCAGGCATAGAAACAGTAAAAGTCTCACTCACGTTTGGTGGTTTATTTGGATCTAAAATAAAATAACAATTTTTTTCCTTAATATCTTGGATAATTTCATCAGCAGCACTCGATGCTATACTAATTCCTTCTCTCATTAATAAATTTTTTAGATTATGATTAACATCTACTCCAGCAAGAGGTATTTTTTGAACAGCATGTTGTATTATTTGGCCATTTACTATCGGTACGATCCAAGTTAGACCATCTCCTGATTCGATCACTAACCCTGTCGTTAATCCAACACTAAATAATGATAATAAGGGTGTTGGCATCATAATTAGACTTTTTACACGATGAGTTTCAAAAAAAAGCCTTGCTATATATTCTTTGGTTTCTTTTTGTATAAATGGAGGTTCACAATAGAATACCGGATAATCTGCTAAATTTTCAACTCTTAATAAGGAATAAAAAATATAGTTCAATATTTCATAAAATGCTTCCCAGTCCATAATATTACCCCTATTAAGGGGATGTTTAATCTTGAGAACTCCACGCATCTTAGCAGCATCTTGCCCTACATATATACTCCTAGCACTTACATCTACCATAACAGATTTATATTTTTCAGTACCAGTTATACAAGGAAATACAAATCTAGGAGTGGGTTCTCCCGCAAAACCAATTTTCACATAAGCAGAGCCTATATCAATAATAATTGGTGTTCCAGGTGATGGTAAAGCCATGTGGTATCAATTTTAAATATTTTTTTCTACTTCTTAATACTTATCAGATATTTTGAGTATAAATAGTTTTATTTTTATTTTATTATAAATAAGAATTCTTTTAATTATTTTTTCATATATTTAAAAAGGATTTGAAGAATCTCATTCTGTAAAACCAGACCAATAAGTTCATTACTTTCATTTACCACTGGAAGGCGTTGTATTTTTTTTTTTAACATTTTTTCTAATACATGCATTAATGTATCATTTTTTTTTACAACAAAAGGCTCTGAAGTCATCAAATCTTTAACTTTTGTATTAGGAGATTCTAAACTCATAGCAAATCTTGCTAGACGAATATCTCTTTGTGTGATAATGCCAATTAACTCTTTTGTTTTAGAATCTTTTACAACAGGAAGTCCTCCTATATTTTTTCTTACCATTAAAAGTTCTGTTATGCTGATTTTCTCATCTGGGGTTATGTAGACAGGATTTTTAATCATAACGTCTGTTACTTGGATTTGGCTGAATTGTTCTAAGCGGTCCATGATTGAAAATTTGTTTTTTTAATTAATACGATAAAAATTAATAATTTGTGAAATTAAAATTTATTTATTCGTGTGCTCTTACTTTTTCTCCAAGTTTTCGTTCAATTTTTTCAATTTCGACCAAATAATCATTATAAGTTTTCAAGAGATAGTGACCCCAATTATTTAATTTTATCCAACCTCCACCACCACTTCCTCCTTTACCCGTTATCACTACAGACATCCCTGTTCTTTTTTCAATTCTTTTTAAAATATTCCATGCATATTTATAGGAATAATTACACTCTTTAGCTGCTTGAGTTAATGATCCATCTTTATTTCTTTCAATATTTTCAAGTAATTTAGCCCAGCCTGTACCTAAAATACTTTTATTCTCAAATTTTAACCAAAATTTTATTCCATAACTGATTTTAGATTTTAATATTTCAATATTAGGTTCATTTTCAGTTAGCATTATTATTATTTATTTATTTTCTAAATTTATATCTTTTAACGGAAAAACATTAAAATAAAAGTATTTTTTTTTATAGGAAAGTTTGGTGTAAAAAATTATGTTTTTTTTCAAAGATGATTCTGAGAAAACAGGTAGAGAAGTTATTAAAAACCTATATTACTTCTCAGAAAATCAAATGCTCGATTGTAATCAATACATTATTGAAGATCAGAGTTCTAATGAGTTAACTTTATTCGATGCTGGTAATGGAATTTCAATGAAAGGTCTATTTAAAGGTATGGAAAAGTTTGATCTAAAATTTGAAAATATTACAAGAGTATTTTTAACACATGAACATGTTGACCATGTTTTAGGCGTTTATAAATTAATGAAAATTTTGGGAGATCATCCTCCAGAAATTTTTGCTTATGGTGAAACTGCAAATATTCTAGAAAAAGGAGAGGAACGAAAGATTTTACCGATTGTATTCGGTTTAACTGCAAGAAGATTCGATGTTGAGATAATTCCTCTAAAAATTAATGATTTAAGTAATATAAAAGAGATTAAAATAACACCAGAATTTAAATTTGAAATTATATATACCCCGGGTCATTCTTTAGGGTCAATTTGTTATTATGAACATGAAAAAAAAGTATTAATACCTGGAGATTTAGTCTTTACTGGAGGTAGTTTTGGGAGATATGATTTTCCAGGGGGATCATTAAATAAATTGATAAATTCAATTAAACATATCAATAATTTAGATGTAAAGTATTTACTTCCTGGTCATATGGGAATTAGCGATAGCGGTAACCAACAAATTGCATATTCTTATAGAATGATACAGTCTATTAGTTCCTTTTATTAAATTCTTAAAAAAATAAAAAATAGATTTTGATTCAGCCTCACAAATTTATTTTAGGTTAGTAGTTATTTTTTTTAAGTTAAGAATTATATAAGATTGTGAGAAATGCATAATAGAGAAAATAAAAATCTGAACTGTGTCTATGATGGGAGATCAAATGGAAAATAAAGAGAATTTTTTAGGAAAAGATGAAATTATTTTAAGGAGTTATCCAAAAGCAATATTTTTCACACCCTTATTTGTGATTTCAATTGTATTTTGGATTATTCAAGCTTTTCTACCCTCTTTGAATCCTTGGTTAGGGGCGATTTGGGTTATTATTTTTTTCTCAAATTTCGCTATATCATCATTAGATTTTCCATCAACTCGATTTATAATTGTAATTTTAATAACTCTTATTGGGGTATTGCTTTTGATATTTCTTGGTTTGATTCCTACTTTAACGCAATTAGGGTCAAATATAAACTTAGGCTTACCAGCAGAATTTTATATGATAATAACCATTATTCTAGGCATTATTTTAGGCTTAGTTTTTCTTGGCTCAAGATTTGATTATTATAAATTAGAGAGGAATGAAGTTATTCATAAAAAAGGAATTTACTCTACGCATATTGAGCGATTTCCAGTAAGAGGGTTACGAATTAAAAAGCATATTCCTGATGTTTTTGAATATCTATTATTTAGAGCAGGGTCATTAACTTTAATGTTTTCCAAAGGTGAAATAGCTCATTTAAATACGGTTCTCAATGTTAAAAAGAAAGCTGAACAAATTGATTTTCTCTTAAGTAGTTTGCATGTAATGATTGAATAACTAATATCTGGAATTAAAACATTCAATAAAGAAATATAACAGTATTTTTTGAAACTCTTTTTTATAGATTTTGGAAGAATAATTGAAGAATAGGATCAGTTAGATTAAGTTTTAAGTTAACTCTATAAGATACTAATATTTAAATAACACATCTATCTATTATTTTAATAATCCTTTCTTTAATAAAAAAATATAAAAGAAAAATATTAGTGATAAATTTATGTCTGAAACTCAAAAAAAATATCCCAGCGAGATTTACCTACGATCTTATCCAAAAATAATTTTCTTCTGGCCACTGCTCATAACAAGCTTCATTTTATGGATGATTCAAGCATTGATGGGTCCGGATGCAGATACTTCTGTATTAGGTTATGTTTGGTTCATTGTGTTCTTTGTAAATATATTCGTAATTGCTTTTGATTTCTCCTCAACAAAATTCTTTGTATTAATATTAGCTATTGTTATTATCATCTTAGTTGTAGTTTTTTTAGTTTTGCCAAATTTCGCAGTGGATATTGGAGGCTTGCCTAGACTTAATATATCTTTACCATGGGCCTTCTATATGATCATGACAGTAATTTTAGCTATAATACTGGGGATAGTATTCATTAGCGCCAGATTCGAATATTATAAGATTGAAAGAAACGAGATTTTTCATAAAACAGGAATTTTTAGCTCAGCTGAGAGATTTCCAGTGAAAAGTTTACGATTTAAAAAAGAAATTCCTGATGTATTTGAGTTCTTCATGCTTCGTGCGGGAAAATTGACTATAATGCCGGGAAAGGCAGATGAGGTTATGATCCTTAATACTGTGCTCAACATAAATAAAAGGGAAGAGGAATTAGATTGGCTCTTAAGCCATATTTCTGTTGAGCCTGATGAAATTGATGCTTAAGGGATTCTAAAAATAAATTTATTTACTTTTTTTTAATTTTAATTCTTTTGACATTAGCAATAATTATAGATAAATTTAATTATTTAACTGCACTTTTTAATACACTAATGTCTCATCTACCAATAATTTTGTTTGATTTTGACGGGGTAATTATAACACATAAATCTCTTGAGTATACTGCTTCAATTTTTTTGAAAAATGAATTTTATAAATGGAAAAACATAGAAAATATGAGATTGATCGATTTTGCACGACTTTTTGAAGAAGCAGATTCAGAAAATAAGATACTAGCATTAAAAAGAATAATCAAAATATATAAAGAGTATATCCCAAGTAGATGGAGGAGAGTTCTATTTATTATAAGATTCCGACGAATATATCCTAAATTTGAGAAATATGAGACATTAAAGCCAAATTTAGAGGAAATTTTGAGAAAATTAAAAAAAAGCAAAATACCTCTAGCAATAGTATCTAATACTAGTGGGAAAAGACTTAATCGTTTTAGACAAAAATTGAATTTAGATAAATATATTTCTATTTTTATTTCTCGGGATGATACTCCTTTTAGGAAACCAAGTGCCTATCCTATATATATAGCACTTCGTAAGATCAAAGAAAACCATAAATTTTCAATAAATAAAGAATTGGTTTATTATGTTGGTGATCTTCCTCAAGATGTTTTATGTGCAAAGAATGCAAAAATCAATAGCATAGCTTTATTATCTGGTCATGGAACTAAGGAAAGTTTAGAAAAAGTTAAGCCCACTTTTTTATTTCAAAATATTAAGGATATCGTGGAAATTGGAAAAATAAAAAAATTCTTATTAAATTAATTATTATATTACCATAAATATGTTCAATCTTGAAGATTTCAAAGATACTCTTATTCTTGAGAAAGTTGATAAACTTAACAAATTATTTGATAAAAATAAGCTTTCAAAAATTTCAAAAGTAATTGAAGAATTTGAGTATTTGTTGGATCAGCAAAAGTATGTGATACCTATTTCTTATATTCTAAGCGTGTTAGCAGAAAATAATATTAATTTAATTTCTGAAGATTTAATTAAGAAGATAGATGCTTATTTAGATTCTGAAAATGAAAAATTACGAGTCAATTCCATTATAGTAATCGGCTTTTCTATGATGGCGAATCCAAAATTCCTCAATAAGTATTTTTACAAGATAGCAAGGTTATTATTAGATGATTCTATAGATATAAGAAATAATGTTCATTACTTTTTATTACCGTTAGTGTTAAATAATCCAAATTTAGCAGATTCAATTAAAAAAATTTTAATTGAAAGTCTTTTATTAGAAGAATCTAAAGAGAATATAATATCCCTTTTGAGTGCACTTGAAAAGTGTACAGATTTAGATTTTGATCTGTTATATTATTTTAGAAATATTTCAAAATCACTCATATCCTCGTTAAAAGATTATCAAACATCAAAAATTTATGAAAAATTATTATTACTAATGAAGAAATATTTTCCTGTCTTATTTAATAGAGAATTAGAAAAAATTAGTATCGAAGAGCTAACTAATTTATTGGAAAATCACGTATTAATGAAAAAGTATAATTTTTCTCAAATTTCTAAAAATACTGGTTTAAGACTAAAAGAATATCTTAATAAATTTAAAAATTCTCCGTTGAAAGATAAGAAGATCTATTTCTATGTCAAAACATTAGAAAACAGCGTATTTATTTATGAACTGGAAAAAGAAAAAATCTTACATTTTTTCGATGAGAATATGAAGATTCCTCAGGAGAAAATTATCGAAAAATTTTCTCCAATAATTACAGATAAAACAGAATTAGCAGTTTTTATTAAGACTCTAATTAGTTTAAAGATAATTAATGGCTATTATTCAAACATTGGTTATTTTTATCCGTATGGGCATATAAAAGCAAATATTTTAAATGATTTGAATAATAATGGCGTTATAAAATTAAGGAAATATAATTTCCTCCCTCCCAAGTTCTTAAAGAAAATTCTTCAAGAAATAATAATATTGACTAAAGAAAAACTATTATTAAGTAAAAAGAGAAATGCTTACTATTCATTAAAAAAATTTCAAGAACAAATAAATATTAATGCCGCTAAAAACGTAATCATCGATTTAAAGTCATATAGAGATAGATTAATAGATGAAGATTTCATAAAGTTGATTAAAAATTTACCAAAGGAGTATTTATCAGAATATCGTAAAGGAACTCAATGTGTAACTAATCTAGGTATTTTAAAAATAACAGAAGAAGTTCAAAATTCTAGAATTGTCGGTTATTTTGACATTTTTAAGATATCTAAAAGATTAGCTATTAATCAAATTTTATTATTTGATGTATTTGAAAGTTTGGTTGATTTAAGAAGCGGTGTTTGGGATACTAATAGACAGATATTTTACTATTCTAAATTTTTAAAAGAGAGAATTAAAAGTATTGGTTCAATTTCAGAAAAGCTTGAAAAAATAAGTAAAATAGAAGAAGTTGCTAAGGAACTCAATATTGATAAAAAACATATAATAACAAAAATTGATGAAAATTTACAATTAATCGGTGAGGAAATAAAGAAAAAGAATAAAATAAACATAAATGATTATCTTGAAAAAACAGGAATGGAACTCGATTCTTTCTTAGAATATATCAATGATTTAGGACTTACATATTTTAAAAAAGCAGATATGTTAATTTTCAAACCACAAAAAATAGAAGAAGCAAAGAATGAAATCAAATATATGTTAATAGATAAATCAAAATCAAATAATTTCATATCATTAGGAACTTATGATATTACATCCAGTGTAATAGAAGAGCTTATTAAAGAATTACTTGATGAGGAAAAATTAACGGGTATTTTTCATGCAGAAGATAATGAAGTACTTTTTTACACTGAACGGGGAATTCGCAACCTGATGTTGGAAAATAGTTTTCTTTTTTCTTTTAACGATTTATTTTATGGGAAGGAATTAAATCATAGCGAGATCGAATTTTTAAAAGAAATATTTGATGATTTAGTTAAAAAAAGAAAGCTAAGGGGTAATTTTGATGAGGAGACATTAACCTTTTCTAGTGATGAGGTACTATTTGCTAAAGATTATAATACAGTTGTATTTGAATTTGAAAAAATGGTGAACAACTATATTAGAAAGCTTGAAACTGAACTTCAAAAAATAAAAGAAATATTAACTAAAAAAGATGAGACAATTTTTCCACAAGAGATAAAATTAATTCAAGAAATTATTGATCTAATAAATGAAAAAGGAGTATTTTGGAGGAACAGCTTAGAAGCATATATTAGAAAAACTAATAAGAAATTATTAAGAGATCAAGGTATTAGCATAAAAAAATATAAGAATCTCTTTTCAAAAGAAAAAAAAGATGAAATTTTATCACTTGAGGAGGATCCTGAAGTAAATGAACTTCTTAATACCTTCGAGGGTTGGTTAAAATTATTTAGTAAACTTGAATTAAAATACCCCAATGTTATTTTTTATCAGAAAAGACTAATTCAAAATCCAGAGGATGCAAATTCTAGTAATAAACTAAAGGAATTATTAGATGAATTGTGTTTGGTTTAAAATCACTTCTTATTGTTTTTATCGAGTTGAGAAAAAAACTTTTCAATGTCAATTTTTTGATCTGTTATGATTTTATAGGTTTTGGGATTCGTAGTTCCATTCATGGTTAAAATTCCTTCCTCTTCAAGAAACTTGAGAGATCGCCAAATAAAATTTATCTTAGAACGGTTTGATGATTTAATGTTATTACATCTTCTAATTCTTTTTGTATTTACAATGTTAACATTATTCTCTATTAATTTATTAATCGCTTCGAGTGTGTCTTTCAAATTTTTTGCGAAAAAATCCATACTTAAAAGGATCCCTCTTAAAAGAAACTAATTAGCTATACTCTCCTCACTTAAATTATTACGTTTAAAAGTAAAAATGATTTTTTGAGTATTATAAAATTATGCTTTGAAATATATAAAGTTTTTTTATTCTAAATTGTAATTGTTTGAAAGATTTAAGAACTTAAGGGATATGAGATTAATAATCAACTGGTTAAGGTAGTTAATGTCTGAATACTCTTTTTCCACAAAAGACTAAAGCACACCCTAGTTCGTCAGCTCGTTCTATAATTAAATCATCTCTCATTGAACCCCCTGGATTAATTACTGCTTTTGCGCCTACTTCAACTGCTGCTTCTAAACCATCGGGAAATGGGAAGAAAGAATCAGTACCCATTATAGAATCTTTCAATTCGTTTTTATGACCAAACTCTATTGCTTTTCGAGCAGCCAACTTGACCACATGTACTCTACTCTGTTGTCCTGCCCCAATGCCAATTGTATAAATCCCATCATTATAAGTTTGGGCAAAACATGCCGAATTTGATTTAGTCCATTTTGAAACTTTATAAGCAAATATTAATGCTTCCTTTTCAGGTTCACTTACTTTCCTTTTACTCACTACATTCCATTCTTTAATGATAGGTTTACTATCATATTCTTGAATTAGCACTCCACCTAAAGTAGAACGAATCTCTAAATTTTTATAGATCTCATCTCGTTTATCCAAAAAATCTCCTAATTCTAATATCCTCAAATTTTGCTTTTGTTTCAAAATTTCTAGAGCTTCTAATTCAAATGATGGAGCCAATAATACGTCTACAAAAACATTTTCTTTATTTATAATAAAATCAGCAGCTTCCGCTGTCAGTTCTTTATTTACACCCCATATTCCTCCAAATGCAGAAAGTGGATCACAACTAAATGCCATTTGAACCGACTTTAATTGATTTTTTTTGTCAATTGCTATTCCATTTGGAGATGTATGTTTTAAAATCGCTGTAACATACTGTTCAGATCCAAATTCCCATAACATTTGTATACATGAATCAATGTCTAAAAAATTATTAAAAGAGATTTGCTTACCTCCCAATTGCTTTAGATTATGTAATCCATGTTTCGAGGAAAGATCTTTATAATAGGAAGCAGCTTGATCCCAATTTTCTCCATATCGACAATCCTGTACCTTTTCATACACTTTAATTAAGGTATTAGGAAGAATAGATTCGGGATTATAATACTTTTGGAGATAATTTGCAATAGCAGCGTTATAATCTGCCATTATAGTAAATACATCTTGAGCTAAAATCAATCTTGTCGTTTCTGTAATTGCTCCTTTATTTTTTCTTAACTCATCAATAATATCATAATAATATTTAGGGCTAGGAACAACAATTACATCTGGATAGTTTTTTGCAGCAGCTCTAATCATTGTAGGTCCTCCAATATCTATTAACTCGAGAGCGTCTTTAATATCTAAACCAGGTTTCTCAATTCCTTCCTTAAATTGATATAAGTTACAAATAACCATATCTATAGGCGGTATATCATATTTCTCTGCATCTTGCTTATCCTCTTTGAAGTCTCTCCGGAAAAGTATCCCACCTTCTATTTTCGGATGTAATGTCTTTATTCTTCCATCAAACATTTCTGGTGAAGATGTATAATCAGATATTTTTATGAAATTAATCGAATTTTTTCTTAATAATTCCCCAGTTCCACCTGTAGATAAAATTTCAATACCAAATTCATCAACTAAAGTTTTTACAAAATCTACAACTCCATTTTTATCAAAAACACTGACTATTGCTCTTTTTATTTTCTTCATAAAAAAATCATTAAATAAGTTTTTAATTACTAAATAACAGTAATAATAACAAAGTAAACTTTATGATCGTTATAATTTATTTAATAGATCTTTAATAACTTGATATTAACAATATAAAAAGTTCTTTATTTGGCTGAATTTTAACCAACTAATATTAGTTAGAACTTTTTTAATATATATTACTTATTCTAAAATTTACCAATCAAATCGTGCGGTTGCGTTTCTCGTGATCCTACAATAGAGATAATTCCGAGTGATACATTATTCATTTCTTCAATAGATCGAGCACCAGCATAAATCATTCCATTAGCTAATCCTTCTTTTAAAGTGGCTAAAACTCCAGAAACTTCTCCCACATAGGGCACATAATCACTAACACCTTCAGTTAACATCTTTGAATCTTCGATATAACGATCCGCTATATATCCTGACATTCTCGCATTTTTAGATCCCATACCTCTATATACTTTTACTTTTCTTCCTGCAATAGTATCTATAAAACCAGGAGACTCTTCTGTACCTGCAAAAAAATGTCCAGACATAATTAAATTGGCTCCAGCAGCAATAGCTTTAGGTATATCTCCAGGATTCTTAAAACCTCCGTCTGCAATTAATGATAGTTTTGGATTATAGTCTTGTATTGCATCTGCAACTTGCGCAGTAGCAAAAAGAGTTGGTGCTCCAACTCCTGTTTGAATAGAAGTTGTGCATATTGAACCAGAACCCATTCCTGCTTTTAATCCTATAAATTTATCATCAATAAAATCACATTTCGTTATTAAATGTTCAGCAGCTTGGTAAGTTCCAATGTTGCCTAAAACAAAATCAGATTCTAAAAATCTCATTAATTTTTCAGTTCCATCAATATCAGCTTTTTTGAAAAAATCAGCTACATCAATAAAGAATATATCTACATATTTATCGATTTCTTTAAGCATATTTTGTCCGTGAGAAGATTCAGGAAATTTGGGAGATAAAGCTAAAGCGCAAAGTAGATGCCCTTCTTCATCCTTGGAAGCAAATGGAAATTCTGGTGCTAAGTCTTTCTTAGTTATCAATCCTTTTAAATATCCATCGTCATCGATAATGGGTAACTTTTCCTTGCGTGATTCATATAAAATCTTTAAAGCTTCTTCTCTTGAGGCACCTGGTTTGATAGAAATAACTTCTTTCGTCATATAATCTTTTACGGCTCCATTTTGTATATCTTGCTCAAAAAAGGGGATATCTCTTTTGGTAAAAATGCCACATACCTTTTTCTCTTCATTAGTTACAACAATACCGCTAATATTATAATTATCCATCATGTATTTGGCTTTTGCTACTCCCGCATCAGGTTTAATTGTTGCTACATGTTCATCATCGATTACAAATGATCGAGCTCTCTTTACAATACGACTCATTTCTAACTGTCTTTCATAAGAGCAATTACGATGTAAAACTCCAAGTCCTCCGTGCAATGCCATTCTAATTGCCATTAATTCTTCTGTTACAGTATCCATGGCAGATGACATGATAGGAAGATTGAAATGGTATTTTCCTAAATTTGAGGAAATATCTACCTCACTAGGAGAAAAGTTAGTAAAACCAGGAAGTACCAATACGTCATCAAATGTAGCGATGAGTTCTTTTGAGTGTACTTTTTCACGGAAATTTGACAATATAATCAACCTCGTTAAAGATCTAATATAATCTTGATTTGATTAAATCTTTAAATTTTTAATAATAAAGATAAAAAGACTTATAAATCTTTTTTATGACTGCAAGTTTTATAATTTTTAAAAAGAAAAATAATTAAGTTAAATTAAACAGGAATATCCCGTTTGTTGAAGAAAATTAGAGAAACTAAAGCTAATATAATCGTATAACTCGAGAGGATCACGATCTTTATAGGAATTGCATCCCAATTACTATTGACGAGGAGATTTGATACATCAGAATAGTAAAAAATACTGATATATTTAATTCCTTCCATATTCTCTCCAAAACTTTGCCAGAATTGACCAACTGCATAAAAAAAGATAATTGTACCAAAACTAAAAGCAAGAGATTTCTTAGTATCCATGAATGTCGAGAAGAAAAATCCAGTGGTCGCGATGCCTAAATTCAATAAGATCATTACAAGAAAAGCTGTCAAAAATTCTGCCCATGGAACATCATTAGGAGAAACATTTGGCATAATAAAAATACCCAGAATTACTGCCAACATTACTCCAACCAAGACTATAACGACACCTATAATATGGTATAAATATTTTCCTAGCGAAAATTCCCAGCGTTTAATAGGTTTTGATATCATTAGGTCAATCGTTTTAAAATTAATCTCTCTTGGAATGTCTTGGGAAGCTTTAAGTATAAAATAAATTCCAAAAAAGAACAAAGACATTGAAAAAAGATATATGTTCATTAAACCTCCAATAGTACTTAATGAGTAAAATTCACCAATCATCTGCCTTATTGCTTCTGGATAAGACTCAAGTAGAGCCTCGAAATCCTCAAAAAAAACAGGATCAAAAATTGAAACAAACCACATGTAAAATAATCCCATTAATGCTGTATAAAGAATAAGACCTTTCTTACTTGAAGTAAGTTCTTTCCACATAATTTTAATCACTTTCATGCAGCTTCCCCTCCTTCCGTAGTACTATCTTTATAATATTGCATAAAAATATTCTCTAATGTAGAATGACTGATAGAAAAGTCTTTTACAGGAGTTCCAGCCCATTCTTTTTCACTGATTTCATGTAGTATTTTTCTTGCTTCTTTTGGAGGAAGTAAAAATTCAAGTTGAACGTTGAAATTATATTTCACAATAGCTTCAGGAAATTCATTTGATAAAAAAGAATAAAATGATTCCAAACTACTAGGGGATTCAAAAATCAGCTCAATATGTTTAAGATTTTTTGCTTTGAGATCTTGAACATTAGCAATTTCAGCAATTTTACCTTTCTTGATGATTGCTACACGTTCGCAGAATTTTTCTACTTCTGAAAGCACATGACTACAAAGAAAAACAGTACATTTAGATTCTTTTTGACGCTCAGAAACAATCCTATAAAATTCACTCTGATTCAAGGGATCAAGCCCAGAAGTTGGTTCATCTAATATGAGTATCTCAAATTTTCCCATTAGTGCTGATAATACTCCTACCTTTTGTTTGTTCCCCTTGCTCAAAACGCCCATGTTTCGATCCATATCTAATTTAAGACGTTCTGATATTTCATCAACGAATTCCCAGTCTATTTCAATATCATAAAGTTTCGCAAAATAGTTAATTAATTGGGTTGCTGTCATGTTTTTATATATTCCTAATTCCCCTGGTAGATAACCAATTCTATTCCTAATCTCTACATTTTTTTTGGGATTTATTCTTTCACCTAACATCGTAATTTTTCCTGCATCTGTGTTGAGAAATCCAAGTAAACACCTGATAGTAGTAGTTTTTCCAGCACCATTAGGTCCAAGGAACCCAAAACGAGACCCCTGAGGTACATCAAAAGAGATGTCATCAACTGCTTTTACTTTTCCTCTATTATAATACTTTTTTAAGTTTCTAACTTCTATAGCATTCATTTTTGATAAATAATTTTTCATATATTTTAAAATATATAAAGATATAATAATTTATAATAAGATAACCTATATAAATATTCTTCATGATTTTTGAAATCTACGAAAAATTTAAAAAATACAAATCTAATTATTTTATAAGGATGATTGAAAGAGAAGGAGAATTTGAATTCGAAGGAATAATTCGTGAATTAGAAAAAAATCTTATTAAACTAATTGTAGATTTGGGAAATGTAGGCCCATTATCTCCTAAATTTGTAGAGATTTTAGGCTATTTGATGATTCATGGACATCTGACTCAATCACAATTAAGTAAACTAACTGAATTTTCAATTGGAACCATTTCATCTAATCTTAATCAAATGCTTGCATTAAATCTTGTTCGTAAGGAATTAATTCCCAAAACTAGAACTTATCATTACATATTTTTAGGAGAAAAAGGAAACTTAGAAATGGAAGCAAGTTTTATGAAAACCGAAGTTATAAATTCTGTTATAGCATTTTTTGATGAAAAACTGAATGAATTGATGAAATTTGATGATGAACAAGGATTTGATTTGTTAAATGAAAGAATAAATGCAATGCTTACATTTTTTCATTGGCATAAAAATGTGATTGAGAGGAAGTTTGCACTTTTAAAAAATAAAGATAACTATACTAAGAGTTAGGATAATGAGAAAAAAAGAGAACTTCGGTCCAAATATTAAAAAAATTGAGGATAATTTGATTCACTTTATGTCATCTTCTTCAATTTTTTTTACAAAGGATCCATTTGTAAATATTATAAGAGGGTATTTTATTACTCGTAAAAGTTTGACTCAAAGAGAAATACAGAAATTAACAAAGCTATCTTCGGGTAAGATATCGCAAGTGTTAAAAATTTTAAAGAAATGGGGATTAATCAAAAAAACAAATGTTTCAAGCACTGGTGAATATACATATACGATGGAGTCAATAGAGGATGCCTTTTTAAGGTATTTTAATATCATTATGGTAGATCTTTTGAAATGGGAAAAACCTTTAGAAGAAATGAAAAAAAAATTAGAAGAAGGTGGAGAAAGTATCAAAAGCCTAAATGGTTATGAGAAGATTAATAAATTAATTGACCTTTTTCTAATTGCTATAAAAATTAATTCAATTGTTATGAAAGATTTTAAAATTGGTGATATATAGTCTTTCTATTTTTGAGTTACTAATCTTAAAATTAAGGTATTTATTTATTAAAAAAAAGGGGGAAAAGCTTTTGATAAATTAATAATTATTGCTCCTTTATAGCTTTCATTAAGATTTAATTTACTCTATCTCTGAGTTTCATATATTTTTTTCTGAAGAGATTGATTCTTCCATATGATTCAAGGTTATAAGTAAAACTCCTCCATGAATAATCACACTTAAAACTAACTCTGTATTTTTATTTACTTTATTCTTATCATCCGAGATAATTGTTTCAATTTTATCATAGTTTTGCGAAATGGGTGGTATTTAATGACTGAAAGAAGCGAAGATTTGAGCTTCATAAGATGTTGCGTTTAGTTTAAAGGTATTTAGAATGCCAGCTAATGCCTTTTTTCTTGCTTCAAACAAAAAAAAAAAAGAAAAAAATGAATTTAAATTGGAATATCTTTCTTATTAAAAATCAAAAGGCTTGAAACGATTAGAACTGCATTAATTGATCCTAATACAATAAGATCTCGTAAATATTTTTCAAAATCTCCATAAACCAAATAATCTCCTGGATTGAAATAGTAAAATATTGAAATGTATTTAACGTTTTGTACGGATTCGTCCATATAAATATAGAATTCACCTAGGAAAAACATTAAAAATAAAATCATAACCCCAAATGCCATTGTTCTCCTTGTTCGAAGAAAAATTGTTGAGAAAAACTTAGCTAACATTGCAAATGCCCCCAAAAATAGAACAACGACGATATAGGTACCCCATAAACGATCGAAGAAAAGACCTTCTCCTTTATAAACAGAGGAAGTAGCCATAGCGCCCATAGTTATTAGAAAAAAAATACCCATTGAAGTCAGAATGAAAATATAGACAAATACAATTTTACTACCAAGAAAATTAAAACGAGAGATAGGTTTGGAAAGAGAGAGATCAATTGTTTTATCTTCTACATCTTGAGGGAGTAAAGAGCTTGCCATATAGACAATATAAATTCCAGCATAAGCCCAAATAAAAGATAACATCTCTAAACCCCAGAACCCATAAGGATTGACTATTATTGCCATTTCCCCAAAAAATTCCAATAAATCTTCTGGCCACATATTAAATATTTCTTGTAATGCTTCCAAATCCATATCTTCGACCATGTAAACAATAAAATATGATAATAATCCAATGACTCCACCTAAGATTAAAAGGGTTAATTTCTTTTCCAAAATTAACTCTTTTATTGAGTTAAAAAACTGTTTCATTAAATTGACACCTCCATGCCTTTTATTGGTTTATTTAATGTGTTAGTCTGACTTAGAGATGTTTCATAATACTTCAAAAAGATATCTTCCAACGCAGGACTCGAGACATCTACATCAATAATATCAGATTGAGAAAGTAAATTAAACACAGAAGACAATTCTTCACGATTAATCATGAATGAAACATTGGTTTCACTTAAAGTAATAGATTCAACGTTCTGTGATTGTATTTGGCTTGAAAATTTCTGAAGAGCCTCTTTAGATAAAAATTCGACTCTAATCTCTTTCATAGCCATGCTTTTTAATTGCTGAATAGTTGCCACTTCAACAATAGAACCTTCCCTAATAATACCAACCCGATGAGCTACTTTCTCAACTTCTCCTAGTAAGTGTGAACTTAAAAGAATAGTAGAACCTCTTTCTTTTTGTTGTTTGTGAAGTATATTATAGAATTTCGCTGTGATGAGTGGGTCCAATCCTGAGGTAGGTTCATCAAGGATTAAAAGTTCTACTTCAGGTGCGAGAGCAAGTATTATACCTATTTTCTGTTTATTCCCTTTGCTGAGTTCGTTAACTTTCCTATTAAGATCTAATTTAAATACTTCAGCTAATTCTTCAACTCGACTCAATGGAATATGGTTTTCATAAAGCCCAAGTAAATACTGAATATTGCGTTTTGCTGTCTTATTTTCATATAATCCTAGCTCTCCTGGAAGATATGTTGATCTTTGGCGAATTTCAATTGAATGATGATGTGTGTCTAAGCCAAAAATTTGTGCTTCACCAGAGGTTTTATAAATCAAATCAAGAAGCAGTCTACAAGTTGTAGTTTTACCTGCTCCATTAGGTCCAAGTAATCCATATATTTCTCCTTGATAGATTTCAAGATTGAGGTTCTCAATACCTCTTGATTTACCATAATACTTAGTTAAATTTTCTGTTTGAATTATAATTTCTTTTGACAATTCTTATTGACCTACTTTTTCAAATTTTTTAGATAAATTTTGTTCATAAATTTTGAACTTTAAAAATGTATTCAAAAAATGTATAATAAAATTAACTATTTAAATGTTTTCATAAAATTTGAAACTTGAAAAGATTTAAATACTAAAACATGTTTATATTTATCAAGGAGAGCTTAAGATGAAATAAATACTACAAATTACTTAGAATGTTATAAGCTATGACAGGAGGAGAAGAAAAAAGTCATCTTTTCGATGAAAAGATACGTAAATATGAAGAAAAACTTGTAGAAGTTCTTTTAGATATCGGAAAAAGTAAAAGAGCTAATCCTAAAATGGCAACAATTTCCTGCTATTTACTTATTCATGAAAAGCTAACTCAGAAGGAATTAAAAGAATTAACAGGATTTTCTATGGGTACTATCTCAACTTATCTATCGGTTATGGTTGGAACTGGAAATTTTCAAAAAATACGAATTCCTAGAACTCATAAATTTATGTATTCGATTTTTGGAGAACTTGAAGCCCTACCAACTAGAGCTCTTGACTTCGCATTAAGCAGTATAGGTTCCATAGAAATTTATCTAAAAAGTAAAGTAAAAATATTAAAGAAGTTAGCTGAACAAACTAAGGAAGGAGCTAAGCACCTTTTACTTAGAATTGAAGAACTAATTGAAAGTTTTGAAATCTATAAAAAGATTTTTCCACCTAATGGGATTTTAGATGAGATGATTCAGAAACAATCTTCAATAAAACCTTCCCAACGAATAAAAAATGAGCAAAATAAAGCGATAGAGATAAAATTTGATGAAGAAGTTTATTTAATTGAGGATGATATTATAAATCAGCTTTTAACTTCACCAATGTTTTCTACTCGCGATCCTATGTTTATTAGGATTTTAGGGTATTTTATGACAAGGAAATACCTCACTCAAGAGACACTAAAAAGGATTACAGGTTTATCATCTGGGAAAATTTCTGAGGAAGTAAATAGACTTTTAGATGATAAAATTATCAATAAAGCAGATATTTCGCCAAAGGGAAAAATAACATATAGTGCTGATTCATTCATAATTCTCAGATTTGCAAGGTACATTATTAATAAAATGACAAAATGGGTGAGAGAGATAGAAAATATGAAATTAGAGTTAGAGAAAAATAAGTCTGATTTAGAGGATTTAGATGGTTATACTCAAATTGATAGGATCTATGATTTCATCTTGGATGCGATCCAAACATATACTCAATATAGAAAAAAGCTCGATAGTTTGCTTGAGATTTGAAATAAATTTATTCAATTCTACTTTAGAATTTTCACATGCGAGTTAAGTTTTTTCTTGGCAAATTTTTAATTCTTGGATCATTTATATAATAATCTAAGGTTTTTAGAAACATTTCTCGATCTTCCTTGATGTTAGGTGTCTCTATATCAACATAATTACTAATATGGTCGTTGAAGACTTGAGAGTTTACATTTTCACCTAATTTAGCTATTATATCTCTTTCTTCTATAAGGTTCTCAACGGGAGATAAGAGTTCAAAATCGCCATTTTTCCAATCGGTCCAGAGGTCAGAGTACGGGCCAATATTTAGGGTTCTAAACCGAAATATTGTGGGGTTAATTTGAGATAACACTCTTGCAGTTTCTTTTACATGTTCTTCGGAATATTTTTTTCCTCCTAATCCTAAGATAATATATAAGCTTAGTTTAATTCCTGCATTTAATAATTTTTTTCCCGCTTTAATCATTGATTCAGCATTTGTCCCCTTTCTCATAATCCTTAATATTTTACTACTTCCACTTTCCAATCCCATATATACAATATCAAGTCCTGCATCCGCTAATCTCTTAAGTTCATCCTCTGTTTTTCTTAAGATATCTAGAGCCTTTGAATAGCAACTTACCCTTGGAACATTATTTATCTTCAATCTAACATATTTTATAATTTCTTCAAGATAATCAGTAGGAGCTGAAGTTGGATTTCCTCCTGCCAAAAAAACGGGAAAGCCATCTCGATTAAATTTAGCATAATAATCAATCTCTTTTTTAACGTCTTCTATAGGTCGAATTCCATAATCTTGGATTATACCATATCCACCTTTATAGGTATTACAGAATTTGCATTTATTCCATGAACAACCGCCTGTGACAGCAATTAAGGTTGATAAAGAGCTTCCCTCTACAGGTGGTCTTATAATTATTTCCTCAATCGATACTTTTGTAAACATAAAACTCAAAATGACAATTTCTTAAGATTACTTATTCATAGCTTAACCACAATTAATTAAAACAAAATAGATTTTTAGATATTATTATTATAATTTACAATAAATTGATTCTAAGATAAAAAGGATAAAGAATGAATACACCTTTTAATTGGGATTTTTTGTATACATCAAAGAGGATGCCCATTTTAGCAGATAACATTGTTGCAACCTCCCAACCCTTAGCATCTCAAGCAGGGATTCAAATGATTAGAAAAGGAGGTAATGCCATTGATGCTGCTATTGCTGCAGCGATAACTTTATCTGTTGTTGAACCAACTATGAATGGTATTGGAAGTGATGCGTTTGCAATAGTATGGGATAGGAATGAAATAATAGGATTAAATGCATCAGGTAGATCACCAGCAGCCTGGACACCAGAACTTTTTTCTCGTTATCAAGTAATGCCATTGTTAGGCTGGGAATCTGTGACTGTCCCTGGTGCAGTGTCTGCTTGGGTTGAACTTTCAAATAAGTATGGACAGCTTTCTTTTAAAGAATTATTCGATCCAGCTATTAAATATGCTGAAAAAGGATTTATAGTTTCCCCCATAACTGCGGAAGTGTGGCAAGATTCAATAAATTCTTATGAAAAATTTTTTCCTAATTTTAAGGATAAATTTTTTGATTTTTATAATGCTTTTACTATTAATGGAGAAGCTCCAAAACCAGGGACACTTTTTAAATTACCTGCTCAAGCGCAAACTTTAAAATTAATAGCTAAAACCGAAGGAGAGGCATTTTATAGTGGAGTTTTAGCTAAAAAAATTGTTAATTTCGCAAAAGAAACAGGAGGTTATTTTACTCTTAAAGATTTAGAAAACCATAAAGCTACTTGGGAACATCTACTTACAGTTGATTACAAAGGGATTACTTTACACGAAACACCTCCAAATAGTCAGGGTTTGGCGGCATTGATTATGCTTGGAATTCTGAAAAATTTCGATTTGAGCATATATGAGCCAGATTCTCCCGAATCACTACATCTTCAGATTGAAGCTATGAAGTTAGCATTTACTGATGTGTACCGCTATGTTTCTGACCCAATATCCATAGAATTAGATCCATCATTTTTGTTAGACTCAGAATATTTAAAGAAAAGAGCAAAAATGATTGATTTGAATAAAGCTACACAATTTAATGCGGGGATTCCAAAATATGGAGACACAGTATATTTAACAACAGCAGATTCCGAGGGTAATATGGTATCTTATATTCAATCGAATTATATGGGTTTTGGATCATGTATTATAGTCCCTAATACAGGAATTAGCCTTCAAAACCGTGGTAATGGTTTTTCATTAGAAGAAGGACATCCAAATCAAGTAGGTCCTAGTAAACGCCCATTTCATACAATAATTCCTGGATTTGTCACAAAAAAGGGAAATCCTTTAATGAGTTTTGGAGTTATGGGAGGTGCAATGCAACCACAAGGTCATACCCAAATGATAATCCGAATCTTTCAATATAAACAAAATCCACAAACAGCACTTGATGCTCCAAGATGGAGATTTTCCAGAGATAAAAATGTCTTTATAGAATCGGAATATAAGCCTGATGTTTTTAAACAATTGTCCCAATTAGGACATAAAATTACTAAATGTGATTTTACTAGGTTTGGAGGTGGACAAATAATATTTAAACTCGAAGACGGTTATTTAGGAGCTTCAGATTGGCGTAAAGATGGACAAGCAGTAGGTTTTTAACTTATTTAAATAAAAAATCAGGAAAATTTAATTTAATTAAAAAATTTTAATATTTTTTCTTCAATTCTCTCGAGAGACTGTAGGTATTACACGTTCAATATGATTACGAGCAAATTATTTAAGTTTACAATAATTTTCTGTAATAAATAAATTGATTAAATTCACACTTTATAATTGAATAAGAATCGTTTATAGGATTTTATTAATTGAAAGGTATCAAAATCAATGAGTTATGATAAAAAAAATGTCTTGTATAGTGCAAAAATAGTCATATGCGGAGCAAGCTCCGTTGGTAAGACATGTTTATTTAATCGATATTGTTTCAACTCCTTCAATTTTGATACTTCTCCAACAATCGGTATAAATTTTCATTCTGTCTATTTAAAAATTAATATTGAACACGAACCTAATAATTTAAAAGAAAATTATATTGTAAACTCTATTTTTGATTTTGGTGGACAGGAGAGATTTATACCACTGATTCCGAAGTTTATAGAAGGTGCAGATGGAGCATTATTAGTATTTGATTCAGCAAATTCTTCTTCTTTTATTCAATTAGACTTTTGGTTGGATCAATTAAAAAAGAATGCTATCAGTCCAAATATTCCAATTATTTTAGTAGGGAGTAAAAGTGATTTATTAGATAAAACCCCCAAATCTGAAATAATAGATGACAACATAATAAATAAATACCTAGAAGAAAAGCGATTAAATGGTTTTTACAGAACGTCTGCTTTAGAAAACTATAATGTCTTAGAAGTTTTTAAAGAACTTAATAATTTAATGTTGAAAAGGCATAGTTTACCTTATATTGTGGCGTAAAAATTAGTAAATTGAGAATTTAATACGTTCTTTGATATACAAAATCAGAAAATTCATTAAAGAACAGTTTTTGTTCCTTATTTAGATCAGGATATATATCTTTTAAATTATTTTTTGCTTGTTCTACTAAATTTTTTGCTAAATGTTCAGCGATTGTTAAAGCGTTTGTTTCAGTAAAAATTTCTTTCACTTCTTTAACATCCTTCTCATCTAAAGTTTCCTTATGATATATTTCATTTAGTCTTTTAGATTGATTCTCATTAGTGTTTTGAATGGCCAAAATATATATTATTTTTGAATGATTTTTTGACAAGATATCCTTTTCCATATCAAGAATATCATCTCGAATCGCATGAGCTTGACCAATGCTTAAGAGCGAATCTGACAAGGGTTTTATTTGATAATGAATATTACCCTTAGCTAAAATAGCCCCAATTTTAGCAGATTTCTCAAACAATCTAGCTCTTTGATATTCAGCTATATTTAGATATTGTTCTAATGTCAACGTGATATTGTGATAATTCAAGTATTCTTCGATTAACATACCATTCATTAAATAGTTCATAGCTTCTGTATACTCATTAATCGCTAATAACTTCAATTGCTCCGGGAATTTTGAAGATTTTATAATATTTAAACCTAAAAGATATCCTTGAGATCCCCCCAATATTGACATATCTCTACCATAAAGATTAATAATACTATTCTTATTAGGAATATTAATGTCTTTATAAACTTGATTTAATTCATTTCTTAGCTGCATATGAAATGTTGGTTTACTTCTTCGTGTGATATCATCATCTAAAAGGTCATCATGTATAATATGTCCACTATGTAATAATTCCACAGCGATTGATACTTCGTGTATTTGATCTATTTGATCCGCTAAATACATTGGATTTACTATCCCCTCAAAAGCAGCAGTCAATAGGATTGGATGAATTCTTTTTGCTTTTTCATTCATTATAAATTGTTTGAGTTGCGTTATAAAATCTTTGAGAAGTAGATCGGTTTCTTGTTTATTTAATCTAATAAAGTATTTTTCCAATTCACTGTCGATAAATTGTTTTTCTGTTTTAAAGAAATCTTCTATCATGTTAAAATCACAATATTTTCATTAGTATTAATATAAAACATATAATAATTTAATTTAATTATATCTAAATTCTATCAATTTTAAACTATAAGAGAGTTTGAAAAGATGAAATTAGCCGTAGTTAGTGACACACATGACCATATGACTAATATATTAAAAGCTGTCTCTATCATAAATGAGAGGAATGTTGATGTACTTATTCATTGTGGAGATTATGTTGCTCCATTCGTTAAAAGATGGTTTGATAATCTTAAAGATTCTATAAAAAAGAATTTTTATGGGGTTTTTGGCAATAATGATGGGGAAAGATTGTTTTTAAAACAGAATTTGGGACAAATCTGTGAATTTGCACAAAATGGGCATGAGTTGATTTTAGATTTAGGTGGTAAAAAGATCTTTGTCTCACATATGCCAAAGCAGGAGACTATTGATGCATTAGCTCATTCAGGGAAATTTGATATTATTTTAACGGGACATACCCATTCTTTAGTAAATAAAAAATATGATAATGGAGTATTAGTATTAAATCCAGGTGAGGTTTGTGGTTATTTAACAGGAAAATCAACATTTGCTATCATAAATACAGACAATATGGAAGTGGATATTATCAAATTATAAATTATAATTAATTTTTTCTTTACTTTATTTACAATTAAGGTTTATTTATATTTAATTAAATGTCAAAATTATCTCCATCGGAAATTTACGAGGATTTTATTAGTAAGAAAATAGACAAGAGTAAAGCTTCAGAATTATTGATGTCATTAATAGAAAATCCTCTCGAATTGGATAATCAAAGCAGGATTTCATGTTTAAAATTCTTAGGTCTAATTTGTTCTAAAGAAGAAAACGTATTTTTTTTTCTTGAGAATCTATTACTTTCAGATCTAAATGATATAGTACGTGGAAACGCCGCTAATATAATTATTAGAAATTTTCCTGAACAAGCGTTAAAACCAATTAAATGGGCTTTAGAACATGATGAATCAGATTTTTGTTTAATTTCTATAATCAAATCTATAGAAAAAACTAAATACCAAAAATTAAAATTTTTATTGAAATCTATAGAATATGTTGGTTTTGAAGATAAAATTTTTTTCCCTTTTGGGAAGTATCAAACAATTAATCTAAGTAATAATAATATTGATAACAT
>JBHLOC010000005.1:130786-145547 GCA_048940925.1 Promethearchaeota archaeon
GGTTTTGAAGATAAAATTTTTTTCCCTTTTGGGAAGTATCAAACAATTAATCTAAGTAATAATAATATTGATAACATATTAAAAGTAAGAGGTTTGGATAATTTAAGAAATTTAAACAAATTGTACCTAAATTTTAATAGAATTTCAGAAATAAATGGTTTGGATAACCTAATTAAATTAAAATCTCTTCACCTTCAAGGAAACAAAATTAGAAAAATTAATGGGTTAGATCACTTGACGAAATTAGAAACCTTATACCTTAATAATAATGAAATTTTTACGATCCAAGGGATTGAAAATCTAACTAACTTGAAATCACTAATGATCTATGATAATCAGATCACAGAAATTCAAAATTTAGAACATTTAATAGATCTTGAAATATTAAATCTGAGGAACAATAGAATAACTGACATTAAAGGATTGCAAAGTCTTAGTAATTTAAAAAGAATAGATCTTAGTAATAACAGGATAACCGAAATTAAAGGTTTAGATAATCTTACAAACCTAGAATTTTTAGATCTAAGTAATAATCAAATATCAGAAATCAAAGGTTTAGATAACTTAAAAAATCTTAAATTTTTAGACCTTAGAAATAATAAGATAATGGCAATTAAACAATTAAAAATATTAAAACAGTTGAAGCACTTATATCTTGGATTTAATAAAATTACAAAAATAGAAAACCCTGAGATATTAAATCATGAAAATATTCTGGATACTCAAAGTATTGAATTAAAAAATATTCCAGATACACCTTTTGAATTTTTTTATAAATATAAATCAAGTAAGAGCTTAACTAATCAAAATTTTTTGGAAATAAGGGATATTAAATTTTTATCTAAAAACTTATATAAATCTCGATTATTAATTAAGGAATTAAAATTATTTAATCACTCCATAGACTATTTTTCAAGTTCTTCATTGATGTTGATATGGAACAATAATGAATATGAAATATTTCGATTTAGTAAAGATGGAAAGATAACCTGGATTCAACGAAGGAGGAAATTAGTTATACCTAAATAAACTCATCTTAATTATAATTAAGTTTTTTTCGAAAACTTTTTGTTATGAATTTCTTAATTTCTAATTATTATGCCATTACCTTTAGAAGGAAAAGTCATTTTAGATCTCTCTAGGATGTTGCCAGGTCCATATTGCTCAATGATACTTAGCGATCTTGGAGCAGAGGTTATCCGAGTAGAAGATCCTAATTATCCATATAACAATCCTAGCCCTTTTTTTCGAAAGGGTTATTATAGAGAAAGTGCATTCCATTCTATTTTAATGAGAAATAAAAAATCTATTACACTTAACCTTAAAAATAATAAAGCAAGAGAAATTTTTTACGAGCTAGTAGAAAAGGCTGATGTAGTTCTTGATTCATTCCGTCCAAAGATCATGAATAAATTGAAACTTGATTATGAAACATTAGCTGCAATAAACCCATCAATAATATGCTGTTCTCTTACTGGATATGGTCAAAATGGACCTTATGAACAAGTTGCAGGTCATGATCTTAATTATATAGGAATAGCAGGAATATTGGATCTTACTAAAGAAAGAAGAAAATTTGGGGAGGAAAATAAATTAAGAACTCCAATAAATCCAGGAGTTCAAGTCGCTGATATAGGAGGTGGATTAGTCACAGCTATAGGAATCTTAGCTGCAATAATTGAGAGAGAAAGAAATCCAGAAGGAAAAGGTCAGTATATAGATATATCAATGACGGATTCAGTTTTTTCGTTTATACCATTAATAGCTGCGTACACTTTTGCGAATGATTTAAGCGATGTAGTAAACCTTTTACATGGTGATTTTCCTTTCTATTGTGTTTACAAAACAAAAGATAATAAATTTTTATCTGTTGGGATTATTGAAGTTAAATTTTGGAGAGAATTTTGCAAAGCCCTTGGACGTGATGATCTTGTACAGAAACAATTTACAGGGGGTCAAGAAAGAGAGATATTATTTCAAGAATTTCAACAAGAATTTCTAAAGAAAACACAAAAAGAATGGATGGAAATATTCATAAATCTTGATGCGTGTGTTATGCCTGTTAAATCTTTTGCAGAAGCTTGTGAAGATCCTCAAATAAAAGCTCGTAATATGGTTGTTGAAATCGATCATCCCAAATTAGGTAAAATTCAAAATATTTCATCACCGATTAAATATTCACGAACTCCATTAACTATAAGAAGTTTAGCTCCAAAAACAGGTCAAAATACTAAGGAAATTCTAAAAAACCTGGGATATAGCAATGAAGAAATTCGAGATTTTAGAAATAAAGAGATAATTTAGGTCAATATTATAAAACTCGTAATTCTAGAAGTATTATCAATATTGATATTAAAAGAGACACAAATGTAAATACAATTAAGACAATAAACATCGGCCAGTCTTTCAATTGACCATAAAAACCTGCTGCGTTTATTGTAGAATAAATTGCCATTCCAATAGCAATAAAAAATAGTGCTATACCCCATGATTGATCCATTATTAATCCAATTCCTCCAACTATAAGGATAACAGAAGTCAGAAATTCAGCAACCAAATGAAAATATATTTGTGTTGGTTTAGTATTTAGTTCTGGCACTTCTCTTTTTAATAATAGTAAAACCCACATACAAAGCATAGTGATTCCAATTATAATTGTATAAATCGAAGCAATAATTTCTATTACTATAGTACTCACCTTTAGAGATTTTATTAAATCAAATTTATTAATTCATAAATTTAATTAAATATTTTGTAATTGAAATTGCTTAAATTAGTATCCAGAAATAGTGTGATTCTTTTATATTCTAATCAGAAAAATCAAATTTAACTTTCATTATTTGAGATTACAATTTATTAACTAATAAATTAAAAGCATTAGGTATTTATAATCATTAGTTAAAAATTGATAAAAAATATTTGAAAAAGTATGAATATTGACTCGAAATTATATGAAATGATAAAGTTCTCAGGAATTGATCTAATCTTATCATTACCTTGTATTATGTTAAAGAATTTATTACATATTATTGATAAAAAAGAAGAAATACAGCACATTCCAATAACGCGAGAAGAAGAAGGAGTGGGAATAGCTGCTGGGGCTTATTTGGGCGGAAAGACTCCTGCAATAATAATGCAAAATTCTGGTTTGGGTAATTCTATTAATGCTATAGAGTCTCTTTTGAAATTATATAAAATTCCTATTATATTTATTATGAGTCATAGGGGAGCTGAGGGAGAGAAGATAATAGCACAAATTCCAATGGGAAAGCTCACACCTAAGTTATTAGATCTATTGAGTATAAAAAAATTCATAATAGATTCACCCGAAAAAATTAAAGTTATAGAAAAAGCAGTAAATTTTAGTAAAAAATCTCTAGAATCAGTAGGTATTCTCTTGAAAAAACAACTATGGGGTAAAGCAATATGAAAAGATATGGTGCCATAAAAAAGATTATTGAATCTTTAGAAAATGAGATTATTGTCTGTAACCTTGGAGCACCTTCAAGGGAACTATATAATATCAAAGATCGAGATGAAAACTTCTATATGTTGGGCTCAATGGGACTTTGTAGCTCTATAGCTTTTGGTATTGCATTATCAAACCCTAATAAAAAAGTTTGGTCGATAGACGGAGATGGAGCATTACTTATGAATTTAGGTAGTTTAAGCACCATCGCAAACAACAATCCCTACAATTTAACTGTTATAGTTATCGATAATTCTTCTTATGGCTCTACTGGAAATCAAAATACATATACAAGCAAAAAAACTCGATTAGAAATAGTTGCTAAAGGAGCTGGTTTCAAGTCAATTACAGTTATCGAGGATGAAGATCAAATTATACCCCTGTTAAAAAATTTACACTTAGGCTGTCATTTTGTACTTATTAAGACTCAACCCGGAAATGCTCAGGTTGAAAATATCCCTTTGCTCCCAGAAGAAATAAAGAAACGTTTTAGAAATACTATCAATTAATAAATTAGAATGATTTTCTAAATCACTTGGTTAATATATTTTAATTATAATTTTATTAAGAATAATTTTAATTAAAAACACACTTATTATTTCTTTAGAAGTAATTACTAAATTTGGAAATTTTAAATGACAGAGGAATTCAGAAAAACTAATAAAGAAGAAGATTTAAAAAAAGCAAATTTAGAAACTGAGTTAGAAAAGGAAGAAATTAAAGAAGAGAGTCAAATCCAAAAAATAGGTAAACCTATTGTTATCAGAGCAGATGCTTATAAGACAATAATTTTATATGCGAGTAGATATGCAAATAAATCAATTCCACCTGAGGAATGGAAAGAAATATATGGCATTTTAATCGGGAGATCAGATGAAGATTTAGTATATATAGAACGCGCTGAAGCCCTTACATTTGGACATGCTACAGATGTTCAATTAGATGAGAGACATTATGGTTTTATTGAAGAAATTCAAGAGAGACTTGATAAAGAGGGAAAGAGATACTACATGGTTGGATGGTTTCATAGTCATCCTGGTTTAAATTTATTTTTCTCATATATAGATTTAATTAACCAATTAGGGTTCCAGCAAAACAATGACGATTTTTGTGGGTTAGTATTTGATCATACGCTTTTAGGAAAGAAGAAAGAAGAAAAGATTGTAAGTGAAGATGGTTTAGAACATTCTATGACAAAATATGATACTGGATTTGAGATTTACCGAATAACCGATGTAAATATGAATGTTAATGATCCAGAGTATGATACCAATTATCATAAAGTAGATTATATTATAGATGGATTAAGTAAATATTTTTTTGCAAATGTTTTATCTGAATTATCTGCTCTAGTTACTGAAGGGAAACCTCTTCAATCCGCATATAAGGAGCAATCTAGGTCAGGATTTAATGATCTTGAAACTATAGATATAAAAACAGAAATAGAAGATAATAATTTAATCTCTACTTCTAATCTAAATGAAATTCCGTTCAAAAATATGCTAACAGAGATTCCTATGGATGAAGATATCTCATTTAATGTCGATGAATTCTTTTATGGTCAAGTTAAAGAAGAAAAAATGGAAGTAGAGAGAAAAATTAAAGAAGAAGCCGAACAATTAATCTATGAAGGCAATCAAGCTTTTGAGAATAAGGATGCATTTTCTGGAATTGAAAAGTATAAAAGAGGAATTAAAAAATATAAAGAGATAAAAGATTTCGAAAGAGCCATGGAATTATTAAGAGTAGTATCCCAAAAGTGTATTTCTAATAATCATTTAGTTTTTGCAAAAGAATTTTCAGAAGATCTTCAAAAATTAGCCAAAAAGCAAAAACATCTTTTTTATATTGGAGTTACTAATTACACATTAGGTTACTTACTATTAAAAAAAGGAGAAAATGAAGTTTTAGAGGAGGCTTTGAATAAAATACAGAATGCTGCTGTGGATTTTGAAAATGAGGGTGACTTTGCAGGAGCAGGTATGTGTTTTAATAAAATTGGTACAATTTATCAATCAAGGTTAAATAAATTAGAAAATTCGTGTTTGTTCTATAAAGCTGCTATTGAAAATTTTAATAAAGCAATTATAAAGAGTCATCCCTTGAGAACCTCTTTTTGGAATAAGCGTGATAGACTAATATCAAAAATTGTGGAATTAAGAGATATTATCGAAGAACTTATACCTAATCTTAAGAATATCGAATTAAAGAAGAAAATATTGAGAGATTTAAAAAATCTACATTACAATTTTTAAATTTCTACTTCAATATTCTAATTTTTCTACATTTTAATAAAAATTAAATTTTAAGAATCATTATTTTATATACTCCTTTTGGTGATTATTTATTCCTAGACGTAAACAAAAAATTAAATATTCTAGAAAAGTAGTATGTAAACATCTTAAACCTAAAGGTGATATAAGTAATAGTCTTCAATCATTATGTTTTTGTCCAGAAAGAGATTTAATTTTAGGAACACGAGCATATGTATGTCAAGTATGTTACATATATGAACCTGTAAAAAGTAATCGTAGATTCTCGGATGTGTATGAAGAGAGCAAAAAGACGGCAGAAAAGAAAATTAGAGAAAAACAAATTAGGTTAGAGGAATATGAACTCGCTGCAATGAAATCAGATGAAGAAATAGATTTATCCATTGATGAATTTGAAGAAGAAGATGAAGAAATTCCGTTGAAATTTGAAAAAAGAAAAGCCGGAAAAGCAGATATGGAAGATTCTGAAGAATTTGCTGAAGTTGAATGCCCATTCTGCGGAGAATTATTTGATGATCTCGCAACACATATACAAAGTTGTGAATTTGCTCCTGATGATGCAAGTATCGAGGATATATTGCCAACTAGAGGGAAGAAAAAAAAGAAAAAGAAAGCTAGTACTAGAACAGAAACAGAGGGAAAAGTATCTTCTGAAAAACAGAAATGTCCATATTGTGGAAAAGAATTCATTAGACTTGGAAGACATTTAAATTCTTGCCCTAAAAAACCTAAAGATGCTGATGATATTTCTAACTAAGGATAATATAATTTATTAGATGGGAACACTAAAGTATAAGATTATAGTTTATCTAAAAGGATGGTTTTTTAAAATAGATTTCTTGGGAACTAGGAAAGAAACTTTTAATTGGATTTTTTGGTTTTTTCATAATCAAGTTTATAAAATCGATTAACCTATCTTGATTAATTTCCATTCTTTTAGAAAGGTTAGAAATCGAGATTTTATCAAATTCTTTAGAATACTCCGATAATTTATAGTTTAATAAATTTTGGTACACACTTGATATTAGGAGTTTTAGATTTGGAAAATTTTCTGTCTTTACATCTTTCACAAATTCAAAGATCATTTCAGAAGCATCATGATAATTTATTACCTTATAACAACTAATAATTTCATACAATCGCTTTATATATATGAAATATTTCGTAATTTGTATACTTATATCATTAAGATTGTATTTTTCTAAATTTTTATCAACATCATTTTTAAGCATAGCTAAAAGTTTCGTGAAATTTTCAAGATTAGATTCATTAAGTTTCTCCCTTAATAAATTATTGAAACGACGGTGATATATCATTTTATGGTGATCTAATTCTGCTTTAATTTGATTATTTAAATCATAAAAATCTATAAGCTCTTTTTCAATATGAAAAGACTCTTTATGCTCTTGCATTAAAACTAGAGCTGATCTTATTTTCTCTAAAGCTGAATGATAATTTCCATTCTTTACTTTTTTCAGAATAATAGATCTATAATAATTTAATTCTTCAATAAGATCTCTTTTATTCTTGAAAGATTCAAGATTCTCATTAAAATTCATATGGATAATTGAGCAAATATTATAACATATATTCTTATTACATCTAATTAGATCAATTACAAATTTAAATTTAACATTATTCATTTAATAAAAAATTTGAATAAACATTGAAATGGCTTTATTTTCTAAAAATAACTCTTATTGTAATAGAAGCATCAAAAAATAAGTTATTTAATAATACTTTATCAGTTCTTTATTAACTATACTCCCTTTCGTAATAAATGATTAGCAATTACTAATCTTTGAATTTCACTTGTTCCCTCGTAAATCTCACCCATCTTAGCATCTCTGAAATATCTTTCTACGGGATATGCTTTCATCAAACCATATCCTCCATGTATTTGAACAGCACTATGAGCTGCTTGCATAGCTGCTTCAGAAGCTACTAATTTTGCCATTGAACTTACATGTCCATAATCCATTTTATTATCATACATATAAGCTGCTTTATGTGTGAAAAATCGACCAGCTTCAACAGCACACGCCATATCTGCAATTTTCCATTGAATCGCTTGAAACCTACCTATTGGTTGCCCAAATTGAATTCTTTCATTTGCATATTTAATTGAAGCTTCTAAAGCCGCTTGACCTAGACCTACAGATTGAGCAGCGATACCTATTCTTCCGTATCCTAAGATTTGCATTGCAAGCTTAAATCCTTCCCCCTCTTCTCCTAAAATATTTTCTTGAGGGATCCTAACATCTTCAAATACAAGTTCAGATGTATTTGACCCACGAACACCTAATTTATCCTCTTTTGCACCAATAGAATATCCAGGAGTATCAGTATCAAAAATAAAGACAGTTAGTTGTTTTCTCCCCTCTTTTTCACCTGTGTTAGCTATTATAAGTAGTGTATTTGCAATACCTCCATTTGTAGCAAAAATCTTTGTCCCATTGAGTATATATTCATTACCATCTTTTTCTGCTTTTAATTGCACTCCTGCTGCATCTGATCCGGCTTCGGGCTCAGTTAAACAAAAAGCTCCCACCTTATCACCTTTAGCAAGATCTAAGAGAAATTTTTTCTTTTGCTCTTCGGTTCCGTATTTATAGATCGGGTAGGTGGCAAGACTATTATGAACTGCTATAGAGAGACCCCATGCTGCATCGGCACGTCCAATTTCTTCAACAACAATACAATAGCCAACAGTATCATTATGAAGTCCAGCACCCCCATATTCCTCGGGAATACATGCACCAAAATAATTCATTTCTTTCATTTTTTGAAAAGCTGTTTCATTTAATTCCTGCTTTTCATCACTTTCTTGCGCAACAGGCACAAGATATTCTTCAGCAAATTCTCTTGTAATTCTTTTTAACATTTCTTGATTTTCGGTTAAGGAAAAATCCATAATAACCAACATTTATTTATCTATTTTTTCAAAATCTTAATTTTAAATAATCTATTTTAAAAAGTTAGTTATTTATCCTTATTATATTTTATTAAGTTAAACAAGGATATTTGGTAAGCCGAAATCATTAAATCTTATGTGATAAGTATTTTTTACAATAGCAAAAGATAAAGATGATGGGATTAGGAGGTTAAATAGTAAATGATTTTGGATATTAAGTTGCTAGAATAATTTTAAAAAGTTAAAAAATAAAAAGTATTTAAAAAATCTATAAAGTTAATTACGAGCTCCACATAAGGGACAAATATCTTGATCTCCGATTGGATTACCACAGTCCTTGCAACGCCTTACATCATCTATTACTTCTGTCTCTTCAGGTTCTTCTAAATCTTTTTCAAGTTTTCCTTCTTTTTTAACACCTTTTGAAAATATTGTCCCAGGTCGATCTCCTGGCCAAATTATATTAATTATGACTGCAGATACTACTAAAACAATACCAATTATAAGGTAAAACGTAAGACTTTCACCAAAGTTTTGTTGTAAGATCTCTGTAGCAACAGTAATCCATCCTGTCATCCATACCCCTATTGGAGTAACAAAAGGTTTAAGGAATACTAAAATTATACCAATAATATCTGCAATAACTTGTACCCATGGCATATATTCAAGTTGTAATAACATATAATTCACCTCATTTAAGCTTTCATCCGATTTTCTCGGATTTTTTCTCTATTAACAATAAAATCGATTATATCATAGATTCTTAACACGATTGTTAGAAAATATACTCCCATATAGACTAGAATCATTTGTTGGAGATTTAAAGCTAAAAATCCAGATTGATTTCCCATCTGTAAGCTAAATACAATTTCAGTCGCACCAGAAAATTTATAACTCCATATATACAAACTGTTTACAATAACTTGAATCAAAGCAAAAATACCTCTTCTAATTGACTGTTTAGGAGAAGAATATGTAAAAAATGCACATCCACATATCAATATTCCGAATGCGGTTAACCAAAATAAAATTGTTTCATAATCTTGTTCCGAATATTCTAAAAAAGCACCTGCATAGTCTCGGATCAGTGAGAAAGTATACATAGGAATGATTATTGTTGTTGTCACATAAACAGCAGTAACAATAATGCCTCTAACCATATTTTTTACTGCGCCTATTTTAAACACCTCCTTGATATTCTCCTACAGGCATACTACGCACTCCAAATCGAAGGGAATGCAAACCAATAGAATAATCCAGACTTATTGTCAAATTAGCAAAAAAGGATAAAATGGGAGGACCACTATATAAATCGACTTCTGTAGCCAGATCTGGAAAATTCTCTATAATAAAATCGCTATATTCAACAGAATATATGAAATCTCTATTACTTCTTTTTGGTATATTACCAAAGCTTTCAGGTTTATCAAGGATTATCACTGTTCTTGTTTCATTCAATCCTGGAGAAGGATAGTCCACTTGACTATAATTTATAGCAATCTGAAGTGTTAATTTAAGGTTTTCTAAATCAAAATAACCTGCATTGGTGATATTAAAAGGCAAAGTAAATTCTATGTTATTAATTTCTCCTGAAGTTGCATTTATATCTAAAGTAAACTTGGAATTTTCAGTATCGATATTAATATTTTTATCAAAATCTTGAAAGATTAGAACCGCAGATAATCCGCCTATTACCGATACAAGGGTTACAGATAGAGTCAATGTCAAGATAAAAATCCGAAATATCAATCTAAACACACGAGAAGGTCTCATGATACTCAAACAAATTAATTATGATATTTGATATATTTATTTTTTAATTAGATAATTTAAATTAACTTTAATGAGAAAATCCACATTTAAAAATCTTTTATTTTTACTTTTAAGAATTAAGACTTTTATAAAGCTTGAAATTTTAATTTAACTTCAATAATCTTATAAAAAATTTATAAGAGAATTTTGTAAGGAAATAATCAGTTCTTAAAGTATAGTTTTTATTAATAATCAAATGTTATAGGTTAGTTCATGAATGATTCTTTTTCTATAGGCTATGAGTGAATTTAAATGTGTTAATTCAAATAATTAGATTATATCATTAAAATTTTTTTAAAATAGATTTAAATAAAAACATAATAATTTTGATGAAAATGAAAGAAATTCATGCCCATTCAATTAATTTTAAAGATGTAGTAGAAAAAATGAATACATCAATTGAAAATGGTTTAACAGAGCAAGAATCTCAAAGAAGGCTTGAAGAGTTTGGAAAAAATGAGCTGATTAAGGAAAAAGGAAAAACTGCATTACAAATTTTCATTGGACAATTTAAAGATTTTTTAATATATCTTTTAATGTTTGCTATTGTAATTTCAATTATAATTGGTCTCTGGGAAGCATCTCAACCAGGAGCCGAGCAATGGTCCACTGAATATACTGACGCAATAGTTATAGCAGCAATTTTAATTGTCAATGCGATCTTGGGATTTTATCAAGAGTATCAAGCAGAAAGATCTCTTGAAAGTTTGAAAAAGTTAGCGCCTCATTTTGCTAAAGTACGAAGAGACGGAAGGGTCATTGAAATAGATGTTGAAAATGTAGTTCCTGGAGATATCACTCTGATTGAAGAGGGAGATAAATTTCCTGCAGATGTTCGGCTTTTTAAAGAATTTTCCCTCTATGTTGATGAGGCAATTCTAACAGGAGAATCAAAACCTGTTAAAAAGCAAATAAAACCTGTAGATCAAAAAATGATTCTAGCAGATAGAACGAATTTAGGCTATATGAACACCATAATCACTAGGGGAAATGGGGAAGGTATTGTAATTGGAACGGGAATGAATACGGAGATCGGTAAAATTGCAGAAAGTTTACAAGAAGAAGTAGTTGAGCTTAGTCCTTTCCAGCAAGAAGTAAATAAATTTGGGAAACTTTTAGGAATACTCATATTATTAATTTGTGGTGCTGTTTTTCTCATTGAATTAGTTATTTTACTATTTACAGGATTTGATTTAGAAACACTTGTTCAAGCATTTGAAATATCAATTAGTCTAGCGGTATCTGCAGTTCCAGAAGGTCTTATTGTTGTTATTACTGTGGTTATGAGTATAGGAATGAGAAAGATGGCAGAACGAAATGCCTTAGTTAGGAAATTAACCGCTGTTGAAACTTTGGGAAGATTAAATATAATTTGTTCCGATAAAACAGGTACACTCACGAAAAATGAGATGACGGTTGTAAAAGTATTCCTAGGAGGAATAGAATATAATGTAGAAGGTGTGGGATATGCGATAGAGGGAAAAATTATAAATGAAAAAGGTAATGTAGTTGAAATGAGCGATAATCTAAAGAAGTATTTAGAAATATGTATGTTTTGTAATAATTCCAATGTTTCACTAAAAAATGATGGAACGAATGATACACAAGTAGTTGGAGATCCTACTGAAATTTCTATGAAAGTGTTAGCCATGAAGATGGAGCTTGAAACTAAGGCAGAAAAAATTGATGAAATACCTTTTAGTTCTGACAGAAAAATGATGTCTGTTGTGGTTAGAATTGATGGTAAACTTTTTTCTCTCATTAAGGGTGCTCCAGACATCTTACTAAAAAATGCAACTCAAGGTATTTATGATGGGACTTTAAAACCCATTAATGAGGTAAAAGATATGTTTTTAAATAAAAATGAAGGTTTTGCCACAAATGCCTTAAGAGTCCTGGGATTAGCATATAAACCTCTTAATGAGGGATACAAGGAAGAAGAAATTGAAACAGATTATATCTATCTTGGTTTAGCAGGAATTATTGATCCTGCGAGGGATGAAGTAAAAGATGCTATAGAAGAAGCAAAAATGGCAGGGATCAGGACAATAATGATTACAGGAGACCATAAAATTACAGCCATTGCAATTGCACATGAAATTGGATTAACTGACTCTACTGAAGCTATAACTGGTGTAGAATTAGAAGAAATGAATGATGATGTACTACGAGAGAAAGTGAAAACTGTTGATATTTTTGCGAGAGTTAGTTCAGAGCATAAGTTAAGAATATTAAGAAGGTTAAAAGAATTAAATTTAGTTGTAAGTATGACAGGAGATGGTGTTAATGATGCTCCAGCAGTCAAAGGTGCTCATGTCGGTGTAGCAATGGGAATGAAAGGAACAGAAGTGACTCAAGAAGCATCAGATATGATCCTTATAGATGATAATTATGCTACTATTGTAAATGCTATTGAAGAAGGCAGAGGAATTTTTGAAACTACAAAAGGTTTCTTCCGATACATGTTAAGTACTAATTTTGATGAGATTTTTATGATACTTGCAGCATATATCGTTATGAAATTATTTGCTAGTGTATTTCTCGCTTTACCTGTCCTACCTATACAAATTCTATGGCTAAACATTGCAACTGATGGTATTCCAGCAATGGTTTTAGGCTTTACACCGACAGATCCGGATGTAATGAAGGATAAACCCCGTAAAGGGTTTACTTTAATTCCAGAAATCAAGGGTCCAGTTTTACTTCTTGGAATTTATACTTCTATCACAGACATCTCGTTATATCTACTTTTATGGTCGGTTCTAATTCCCGTATGGGCTCAGACTGGCATTGACCCTAAATTAACGATGGATTATTTAATAGAGGGATCAAACGCAAACTTATATGCAATATCATTAACACAGACCATAATCTTTTCTAATTTAGTAATATGCGAATTAATGTTTGTATATACATGTACTTCAAATATCAAACCGTTTTACTTATTTCCTAATAAACACTTATTTTGGGCAACAGGTCTGTCGCTTGGACTACAATTTCTAATCATATATACCCCACTTGGCATAGCATTCCATGTGATACCATTAACTCACGGTTTTTATTGGATTGCAGTATTACTTGGAGCTTTTAGTGTGTCTGTCATGGATGAAGTAAGAAAATGGAGAATGAGAAGGAAAAGAGGAATAATAGTCAGAAAATAAATCCAACTAATTTTTATAAACCTTATATTTTTTATCTCCATAATTAATTAATACGGATAATATCTATCCAATTAAACCTTAATTTTTTAAAATTTCTTTAGACGTTTAATTAATTTTAAATTTTTAATATAATTTTAATAAATAATTAGAAGTTATTAGTTCAAAAATTCTAAAACGAGATTGATGTATAAGAATGAATATAACTGAAGTTTTAAAAGAGAAGATCGAATCAAATGAGACAGTATTAACAGAATTCGAATCTAAAGAATTACTACAAGAAATAGGCATTCAAATCCCTGCTCAAAAGTTAACCTCTTCAAAAGAAGAAACTGTTTCCACAGCTGAAGAAATTGGGTATCCGATAGTTATGAAACTTATTGCAGAAGATATAATTCATAAATCTGATACTGGTGCAGTGAAATTAAATATAAAAAGTAAAGAAGAGGTAGAAAACGCTTATAATGAATTAATGAATATTCCATCTCAAACCGATAAAAAAATATCTGTTCAGAAGATGGCAGACGAGCCAATAACAGAGTTAATTATCGGTATGACTACGGATGCGCAATTTGGGCCTGCTCTGATGTTTGGAATTGGCGGAATCTTAGTCGAATTGCTTGAAGATGTGAGTTTCAGGATCGCACCAATTACAGAATACGATGCTAACGAAATGATTCACGAGATAAAGGGATTTCCCATATTAGATGGATATCGAGGTAAACCTAAGGCAGATCTCGATGCAATAGTCGAAACATTATTAAAAATATCTGATCTTGTTGTGAAACATGAAGAAATTAATGAAATGGATTTAAATCCAGTATTCATATATGAAAAAGGATTAATTTGTGTAGATGCTAGAATAATCTTAAAGAAGGATTAAGCTTTTTTTAAAGGATTTAATCAAAAAAATTAATAATTTTATTCATTATTTATCTTTTTCTTACTTACTAATCGATATAAATTTCAATATTTCAACAAAATATATATTAAGAGATTATTATGGATTTCTTAATTATATTTTAAATCTAAAAAAAAAATTTAAGATTGAACATACAAGGTTATAATTTAAATTAACTAATTCTAATATTAAATTAAAAAAAATTGATTATTTGATTTCTATGTTTAAATCTGA
>JBHLOC010000034.1:0-5978 GCA_048940925.1 Promethearchaeota archaeon
TTCGAATCTGTAGGAGGTAGTGTTCATCCAATGGTAATAGCATTCGATGAGTTAAGTTCACATGCAGGAGAACCTTTTGTGAATTCAATTTTTACATTAGAACAAATTGTGGCGCAAGATCCTACATTTGATATAGTCGATAGTCTTTATCGATTAGAGACACAAAACTATCCTGTATGGAGCGGAGAAAGATTACGCCATGATCCAACGCTCACGGTATATTTTGAAGAATATGAAGTTCAAAAAGCGAAAAAACCATTTATTCCGGGATATAATTACACTTTGCTTATTGGAGCTGTTGGAGTTATAACGTTAGTAACAGTGCTAGAACGAAGAAAGAAAAAATTCAGAATAATTTAAATTTTTTTTATAATTTGTTTATTTTATTTTTTTATTAGAGAGTATTGAGAACAGCTAGAGATAGATTATTTGAATACAATTATCCGAAATAAAGAAGACTAATACATATGATTTATTAGCAAGGTTAGATTCTATTCGTATTATTTCTATAGAAAATAGGAAATTATTACAATAAATTATTCTTTTATTTGAGCAAAAGGACTACTGGGAGCAAATCGGATTAAATCTTCTTCTTTTTGTTTAACTATATATGAAGGAGCATTTACAATTTTCTCGCCAATAGCAATATGTTTATGCACAATTTTCTGGCGTGCATCATAGATTGTCTGAGCAAGACCTTTTTCGAAGACAAGAGTCTGTAATCTTCGTTTTAAAAGATCTTCGGCAGTAAGGAGGAGGACATCTTCAAATTCTGCTTGTTCTCCAATTATACCTAGTCGATTTAATTTTTTGATTAATGTCTGTTGCACTTCGAGAGCTTGTTCTTTTGGTAAAGCTCTGGATTTTCGTGCGATATCACGCCAATTTCCTAGTGTACTGCGAGCTTTCCAGAATTCTCGTTTATTTCTAAGACCATATTTCCCCAAGAATTCGAGTTCTTCCATTATTCTTTCTTTTTCAAAGGGCACTCTAGGTTTCTTAAATTTCTTTTTTAAACGTCTTGGATCTCCCATGTGAACATCTACTCATTCAATTTTGCGATTCTTTCTTTCCTAGCTTGTCCTTTTTTCCTACGTGAAACTCCAATAACTAATCCGTGGCGTCCCGTGCTTTTTGTTCGTTGACCTCGCACTTTTAATCCTAATTGGTGTCGAATCCCTCGATAACTTTTAATTTTTCTCATTCGTTCTATGTCTCTTCTATTAGTAATATCTAATATGTTTCCGATAACATGAAGATCATCACCAGTGCGTAAGTCTTTAGATCTATTTACCATCCAATTAGGAACACCATTTTCAACAGGATTTAAAATAATTTCTTCGAGTCTGTTCAATTCTTTTTCTGGAATGGCTCCAATCCTTACGTTTGGATTTATTCCTGCTATTTTAACTATAACTTGAGCAAATCTTCGACCAACACCTTTAATTTGTGTTAATCCATATTCAACTTTTGCATTTCCATCCACTTGTGATCTTAATTTACGAAAGAATACTTTTTCACGAAAATTTTTAGGTCTAACTGCAGATGAAGAACTCATTTGAAATCAATCAATTAATAGTTTATATTCTTTTTTGATTTAATGTTAGTAAATATAGAATTTAATATTAAATTTTTGGTTTTGTCTACGGAAAAGATGATAGAGTTGGAAAAATTCTAAAATCTCAATAATCTAATAAATTGGTACTCGTCTATTTTCTTCTAATCTTGAATTAATATGTTTTTTACACTTTTTTTTCTTTGATCCTGCAACTCTTTGGAGAAGGGGTAAACCTGGTTTTACCTCTTTTAAAGGTTTAGACTCGATTAATTTATTTGAAATTAGATCTTTGTAAAGATTTTTACCTTTATTGGTTCTTATAAGTACTGTATTCCACCCAGAAGGAGATCCAATAGAACCAATTGAAATATCTGCAAATTCTGAGGTTAGATCAAAGCACATCTCACAATCTTCTCGAGCTAAATCTGAAATCTCTTTTATCGGAATACTTAATTCATCTCCTTTTTGAGTATAGACAAAGAATTTTCCTTTATTGATATTCATCTTTTTAGCATTGTTGATATCAACATTAAGTTTTTCACAAATCTTGAGAAGTGATTCATAAGAAAAAGATTCCATACAAAATATACCGATTCTATATTCAATATTATTTAAGGAAGGAAATCCTATATTGTAGATCTGAGACTTTAATAGTGCTTGCATTTGACATGGAACACCTACAACAGCTATTTTTTTATGATTAAGCTCTTTTTGGTTTAGTAATTGTAAATTTGGATTGTTTACATATTTGGTTCCTGCTGTTGAGAGGATTTCTTCTTTGTTTTTGAGTATAATTGGATCAGGTCTCCATATTGTATTACTCATTTTTGCTCCTAATGCAATATCAATTTTATTTTTATCGAGAAGATAATAGAGACATGTGCTTGAAACTCCTCCATCTTGGCAAATTTCAGAGATTTCTTTAATTTTAGTCCTCGCAGAGTAAGCTTCAATAAAGGTACCGACATTAGAGTATACTTTTATCTCAGGAGTGTCTTCTTGTACCATATTTAATACTTTTATAGGCAAATACGTTCTTGGACATACAAAATAACATAAACCGCATCTAATACATTTATCTTCATCTATTTTTCCAAATCCATTATAAATGTGAAGACAGTTAACAGGGCAAATACCCGCGCAAAGACCGCATCCAGAGCAATTTTTTGTATCAAATATAATCTTTACTGGTTCATAAATTGGTTTGAGTTTTGAAATATCTCCTTCATTTAATTTTATTGAAAAATCTTTGAAGACGAGTTGATCATGATTATTTTCATCTCCTTTAATCTCGTCATATTCTTCTTTTAAACTTATTAAATTCTCATTTTTAAGTAATTCTAAATAACTTAATGTCTTGCTTACCTTAATTGAGTGTCTCTCTGAAAACTGTTTTAAGTTTTCCAGATTATTTTCAGAATTATTACTTAAAAAGTGGAAAAGGGAATATTTTAGTTTTTCTTCTTCTAGCATTTTAAAGAGAATAGTTTCATACTGGGATTCATCATAGATTCCCGCTTCTAGTATATCTTGCTTTGCATCAATTAAAGCTCGAATCCTATATGAATCTAAAGCATCTGCTACATTTTTTAAATATTCCCATGAAATATTCTCTTCAATATTCATAATAATTGATAGTATTATACTTTTGAAAACTTTCCGAAAACCCGAGCTATGGGTTAGTTACTCTTCAACAAAAATTTTTTCGAAAAGGTCATTCTATTTCGGATTATTTTTTGGTATAGGGGGGAGTTTATGAATTTTAGTGCTAATATCTTCTACTGAGTCTACGAATTTTTCGACATCTGCTGCCGAACAAAAATACTGTTGAACTCTTTCTTCAGAAATACCTTCATGTTTTAATAATTTCTTTAAAGTAAGGATATGTTCATATGTATTAAGATTACCATTCCCAAATTCACATTCTCCCTCTTTTCATGATATAATAGCTACTCCATCTGCACCATTCAGCAATGCTTCCATTATTAAATGGATGCCTATACGTCCAGTGCATCTTACACGGATCAAATGAAAATCTGTAGAATATGATTTTCTAGTTACTCCAGTTAAATCTGCTGCGGAATAACCTCATTTATCACAGCCAAAGGCTATAATTCTTCTTGAAGCATTATCTTTTATATCTGACATTATGATTAACCTCTAACGCGCTTATTCCTCAACATTTTCTACAATTTTTTCAATTATTTCAACTTCATTACATCCAATACCTTTAATCTCTTGTGTAAACTGTTTATCGCGATAATATTTTAAATCAATAGCTCTTGCTGGGCATGAAGATACACATACACCACACCCCTTACATTTTAAATCGTCAACTTTAGCAATTTCATCCTCACCAACCTTTATTGCATCATAAAAGCATAGTTTCTCACATCTGTGGCATCCCATACATAATTCTTCATCTACTTCAGCAATTATTAATTCCTGATTAAATGTATCGTGTGATAAGAGAGTTGATGCTTTACTTGCAGCAGCTAAGGCAGAAGAAACCGAATAAGGAATGTTTTTTGGACCTGCAGCACATCCAGCAATGTAAATTCCTATATCTTTTGTTTCCTGTGGAGATAAACATCCATGTATTTCTGAAAGAAATCCTCCAGGACCTTTACTTAATCCCATTACTTCAACCATTTCTTCAGTACCTTTTGAAGGAATCATTCCAGTTGACAGTACGACTAAATCAGCATCAATTTTTACAATCTCACCAGTTAAAGACGAGTATGCTCTGACTTTTAATTTTTTCGTTTCTTTATCTTCTATAATTTCACCTACTTTTCCTCTTATCATTCTTATATCCGCTTCTCTTATTTTTCTATAATATTCTTCATTGCCCTTGTCTGTTGTTCGAATATCAATATAAAATATAGTTACATCCATATCTGGATATTCTTGTCTTAATAATTGAGCGTTCTTAAGTGCAACACTACAGCAAACAAAAGAACAATATGGATTAGCATTTACATCTCTAGAACCTACACATTGAATCATTACTACAGTTTTAGGTGTTTCTCCATTGGAAATTCTATATACATGACCTCCAGTTGGACCAATGGGACTTAACATTCGCTCTAGTTCTATTTGTGTAATCACATCAGGATAATATCCATAATTATATTCATTCGACTCCCATATTGGATATTCGTCCCAACCAGTGGCTATAATCACTGCTCCTACCTTGATATCAATATATTCTGGTTCTTGTTCAAAATTAATGGCTTCTGCGGGGCAAATTCTTTCACAATTTTTACAATTTATGCATACACTTCTATCCATAACAGCTAATTTTGGTACTGCTTGAGGAAACGGAATATAAATTGCTCCTCTCTCACCTATACCTCTATCAAACTCACTTGGCACTTTAATTGGACATTTAGTTGTACAAAGTCCGCATCCAGTGCATCTAGTTTCATCTACATAACGAGGATTTTTCCTAATCTTAACCTTATAATCTCCAGGTATTCCGCTAAACTCTACTATATCGCTATATGTGAATAAATTAATATTAGGGTGTTTTGATGCATTTACCATTATAGGTGCTAAAACTCATATCCCACAATCATCAGTAGGATATATTCTGTCTAATTGTGCCATCTTTCCACCAATTGTAGCTTCCTTTTCAACTAAATAGACAGGAATACCCTGATTAGCTAAATCCAATGCTGCGTTCATTCCAGCAATACCGGCACCTATTATTAAAGCTGCTCGTTCTACGGGAATTTCTTTTCTTGGTATAGTTTCTAATTCTTTTGCACGATTTATGCCTGCTTGAACAAGCCTTATTGCTTTCTCTGTAGCACCTTCTCTATCATGAGCATGTACAAAAGAACAATGTTCACGAAGATTAACCATTTGAAAATAATAAGGACTTAATCCTGCTTCTGCTAACACAGCTCTATATGTTGGTTCATGTATTTTTGGTGTACAAGCTGCTACCACGACTCTATTTAAATCTAAGTCAAGTATATCATTTTTAATAATATTTTGAACCGGATCTGAACAGGTAAAATCATTAACACGGGAAATAACCACATTATTTTTTGCAGCATTTTTTTCGACATAATCTCTTACAGCATCACAATCAACAGCTGCTCCGATATTAACCCCTCATCTACATACATAAACTCCTATTCGAATTGGTTCCTTGGTCTGTTGCTCAGACAATTAGTTCACCTTTCTGTAAAACTTCACCATTGATTTGTTATTTATTTGAGATCTTACATTAAATCTTGTTGGTTTATGAAATAATTGAAAGAATTTATTTTTTCTGATTAGATTTCATAATACCGATTATGAAAACATAATTTAATATTCTTAGTAATTTTGATACTTTTTCTCTTTTAAAAGATCTTTATGGTTAATTATTCTTAATTTAGATTAATGATTTCTTTCTTGTGTAAAG
>JBHLOC010000034.1:6078-22968 GCA_048940925.1 Promethearchaeota archaeon
GAAGACCCTTTTACCACTGATTCAAACTTGCAGATCGTTATATGGCATAAGAAATAAAAATTAAAAAACCTACACGTGAAATTTTTTATTAAAAATACATTACTATTTTTTATGGCACAAAATGAAGATTCTAATTTAGAAGAATTTGCTAAAGAATTTATGGCAGAAGAAGGTTTAAAAGGAAAGGCAAGAAGAATAAAAATAATGAAAATTATTGAAATGGTTGGCTACGATAAAGGAAAGATTAAAACAGCTTTGGCTCGTTCAACAATTACTGATAGGATTCATCATGATTAAAAAACCTATAATTTAAAAAGAGAAAAGAGTTTTAAAATGCTTGATATTGAATTATTCCGGAATAATATCGACAAGATTTTAGATTCAGAGAAAAAGAGATTTAAAGATCCATCAAATGCAGAAAAAGTTTTTGAGTATGACAGGAAGTGGCGTGGAGCTATTACCAAATATCAAGAACTAAAGAAAAAACATAATGAAACATCGCGTCAAATAGGGAAATTCAAAAAAGCTGGAAAGACTTATGAAGCTGAGGAAGCAATAAGAGCTACAAAAGAGTTGAAAGAACAAATAGATGAGTTAGAGCAACTCAAGCAAGAATTTCTTGAACAAAGAGAAAAATATCGTTATATTGTGGGTAACTTGCTGCATGAGTCAGTCCCTGTTGGTGAAACAGAAGAAAATAATGAAATTATTAGAATATCTGGGACATTACCGAAATTTAATTTTACTCCTTTAAACCATGTTGAATTAATTGAAACCATTGATGGTGTAGACACTAAAAAAGCTTCTGAAATTGTAGGATCACGATTTTATTATTTAAAAGGAGATTTAGTTTCACTCAATTTAGCTTTAATGAGATTTGCACTAGAATTTTTAGAAAAAAAAGGATATTACCCACTATGGACTCCATTTTTCATCAAACATGATGTTATAAAAGCTGCTGCTGAACTAGCTGATTTTGAAGAACAATTATACAAAATCCAAGATGAGGATTTATTTATGATCGCAACTTCGGAGCAAACAATTGCAGCTTATCACTATGATGAAATTATAGAACCTGAAAGATTGCCCATTAAATATGCTGGAATATCTTCATGTTTTAGAAGAGAAGCTGGATCTCATGGTAAGGATACACTAGGTATATTTAGAGTACACAGGTTTGAAAAGGTTGAACAATATATTTTTTGTAAACCAGAAGAGTCATGGAAATTTCATGAAGAATTAATTAAAAATGCTGAAGAAATTTACACACAATTAGAATTACCTTATAGAATTGTAAATATTGCATCTGGAGAATTAAATGATAATGCCGCCAAAAAGTATGATCTTGAGGGGTGGTTTCCTGCTTCAAAAAATTATCGAGAGCTGGTGAGTTGCAGTAATTGTACTGATTATCAAGCAAGAAAATTAAAAATTAGGATAGGAAAAGTAGGTACTAATCAACCAAAAGAAATTCTACACACTTTAAATTCAACAGCAATAGCAACGAGCCGGACTATTTGTTGTATATTAGAAAATTATCAAAACGAAGATCATTCAATATCAATCCCATTAGTACTTCAGAAATACATGAATGGTAAAAAAGTTATTAAAGCAATAAAATAAGAGGAAAAGTAAGAATGATTGAAATATCTTTAGAGGAATTTGAAGATTTTTTTAAAGACAGAATTGATTCTAAATTTGCTAAAATAAAAAAAGCAACTTCTAAGGCTCTCGGGGAAATCCGAGAAAACATGATTGACATTAAAATTTGTATGGATCACTTTCTAGAAGCAGGAGAAGAGAAAATTGAAGCAAAAGCTCAAAAATCATTACATTTTTTCATAGATCGTATTAAAAAAGAGATTGATGAAATTGAAATTCCTGAAGCAGAAATTAATTATGATAATCTAAATGCTTTATTAAACTCTATAAAAAGATTATTTCCTAGTATAAATGAAATAGCAAGGAAATCATTACCTAAATTTCAAAAAGAGGTACAGGGCCAAATAAAAGAGCTTAATTACATTACAAGAAAGCTTGGAAATAAACAAAAATCTTTGGATGATTTTTTAAGAAAAAAATATACTGGAGTCAAAGAAGCAGAAGATCTTCTGAAAAAATTACCGAAATTAGTTAATCTAAGGGATAATATAGAAAAAGCGAAGATTGATTTAGATGCATTCGAGAAAGATAGTGAACAAAAAAAAAAGGATCTGGGAAATTTGAATTCAGAATTAATAAAACTTGAGAATAATGAGTTGTTTCAAAAATTGGACACCGAGAAAAACACTTTATTTCAATTAAGGTTAAAAATTAATGATGAAATAGGTTTTAAGAAAGCATTAAAAAAATTGAAATTTGATTTGGAGAAAGGGACATATAATATCTCAAATATTAATTTGAATTATCTTAAAGAGTTCCTAAAAAGTCCTATAAAAAAATTGATTGAGGAGTCAGATAGAACCGATTTCCCTAGGTTTTCCAGTTTAATGGTTCAATTACGTCATGCATTAGAAGAAAGTAAATTAATTCTAAAATCTGAAACTAAAGAAAAGACAATTGAACAAATAAATATGATTTTTGAAGAGAAAACACTACAAAAAGATATTGAGAATTATTTACAAATTAAAAAGCGTATCGCAGAAATTGAACACAAAATTAATGATGCTGGGTTAGCTCAGAAATTAGAAGATATAAAAAATAATATATCTTCTACAAGTGTAAAATTAGAACATGTAGAAGCAGATTATAATCGAAAAAACAAAGATTATACAAGATATCTTAGTAATTTAAAAAAAGAGAGGGAGGAATTTCAAAGTGCTGTAGAGCAAATTTTAGAAGAACCAATAAAAATTAATATCACTTTTTCGTTCTAATGTTTTAAAGTTACATTAGAGTCTATTCTTTCTTTAAAATTTTAAATGCTCTATTATTAGTCGCACTTGTTTTCTTTATTCGTAATTTTAAATTTTCTTTTAAAAATTTAAATACTTCCTTATGTTTTAAATTAAAAATTTTTAAATATTGGTAAGCAAGCACCAAATCTTGGGTGATATCGATGTCGAAACCTGCTCGAAAAGAATCATATATAACCAGTTTTTCTATTCCCTTTTTAACGGCATTGTTGATTAAAGCCACTAATGAGGGGATATGTGGGTGTGAAAAAGAGGATTCTATAATATCAGGAGGATTTCTCCCTAAAATTGAGATTCCAGCAGAATGAATGGCAGGACATACAACTAATTGATTTGATTTTACAAGTGTGTTGATTTCATTGAAATTTTTAGCTGAAATTAATATTAAATCTAGAAAAGAAAAAATAGTTTGTTCAGCATGAAACTTGTTGATAGCAATGTCATTAAGGTCTTTGATAACCATATCAAAAGATTTTGGAGGTGTTGTTAAGTCTTCTTTGATTCCAATTAAGCCAAAATCTTCTGAAAGCTCTAATATTTCAGGAGTATTACAATATATGATTTTATGGTCGAAAAATTCTACGTTTGCTAATATTGTGCCAAGATCCTTAAACATTGCTATCGTTAGCTCTTTTAATTGATCGGCTGTAAAACAGTCTCTGAGACGTGATTTTGTTCTCGTTAATGGAGCAATGGGTACAAGTAAAGAACTCATTTTTCTTTTATTAGTAAGTATCTTCTAGATTCTTTGTAATAATTTTAAAAATCAAAAATAAATAGCAATATTTAAGATTATTTAGTATCTATTTAAAAATATTTAAGTTTAGAATCTTGAAGATCATATTGCTTTATTTGAGCTTATTTAAAATCTGAATTGATAATCTTTCAAATGCTTCATTTACATTTTCATTCAATTTTGCAGAAGTCTCTAAATATTCAATTCTATATTGCTTTGCTTTTTCTTTAGCTTCTTCTATTTGGACCTGTCTTTCTTCTCTTCTATCAATTTTATTACCTATAATCATAAATGGAACATCTCCACTTAATTCCTTGACTTTTGAGATCCAGAAATCAATATTATTAAATGATTCTCTATCTAAAATATCATAGATTATAAATGCGCCAACAGCTTGAACAAAATAATATTCATTGGAGAATAACTTATCATGTTGACCTCCCAAGTCCCAGAAATACAACTTAAAACCCTTTTTTTTAATGTCAGCCTTCAATTTAGGATTTTTGAGATCTAGTTGATCAATAATATTTAATAGATCAATTTCTTTAATTAAGAAATTTGCTCCTATTGTTTGTTGATATTCTTCACTAAATTTATCATCAACATACCGCGCTAAAAGACTGGTTTTACCTACTCCTGCATCTCCACATAAGATGCATTTACCACGGTAAGACATATCGTTTTTTCCCCGAACTTCCTACTGAAATAAAATATATTTTAAATCTTAATTCTGAATTTTACTTTTTTTAATATATTCGTAATAATTACGATCTAATTTATTTTTAATCATACAAAGTTATTTAATTTGTAGAGGGGGTCTTCTTAGATGCTAATTGTATAAGTTTACATTGGCTTGTTACAAAATACTTAAATAAGTGTTCGTAACCAATTAATTGTTTAGGAGCTCCATTCTCCAACCATAATCCTGAAGTATATTCCGGAGCCTCTTTTACTTGATCCAGGGTAGTGAGGAGAAATTGGTTATCAGTTATTAATAATCCAAACGGTAAAACATTATCTCCTTCAATAGAATGGATTGTGACTGAAATTTTAAGTAATTTCTTTATCTCTTCTTTTAAAAGTTCGTTATATTTCAATGCAATAACAACTTGAATATTTGATGAAAATTTCTTATTCCAAAGCTCTCTTAATACCCAATCATATCCGCCTAGCTCTTGCATGAGTAAATCAGGAGTAATAATAAAAAAAATCCTTTCTTCCGCTGAACTAATTAACTCCTTAATTTTTTTCCTTATTTTTGATCTTGAATTAATAGCCCACACACGAGGCTCAGATTCTTCGGTATTTACTTCTAATTCACTTATAACTTTTTCTAAAACTAAAGTATCATCAATTTTCTGTTTATATTCTTCACGAATCACTTTAAAAATTCGTTCTATCGGTATTACTTGATAATTTGCTCCCCTCTTAACAGGTTCTTTCTGAATGAATCCTTTTTCAATCAGCCTATTTAATGAATCATAAACTCGCGCACGATCTACTCCTGAGTATTTTGCTATATCTGCTGGACTCAAAAATTTATATTTGCATAATGTTAATAAGACTTTAGAGTCATTTTTTGTGAACCCGAGGGATTGAAGAGATTCCTCAATTTCTTGTGTTTGAAGTGATTTTTTACTAGGCATATTTGGATTGTATAAGAAAAATCAAATTCATTATATATATTTTGGCTATATTACATTAGTCAAATAATTTATATTTTAATCTTTTTTTTTAGAAAATTTAAAATTTCGATATCAAGAATTGAATCATTTTATATTATTTATTATTAAAAGAAGTTTATGTTTTAACTGATTACTGAACATATATCCAGTATTCAATCCGGAATGAAGCAAAATTTCATATAACAAAAGTTCAAATTTTAGTAATTCTGTACTCCTTAAAAATTTAGCAATGGTTAATAATGGGTTAATTAATTTTCGAAGAAAATATTGAAATATTAATAAAAGTAAAATATCAAAAAATTAAGGATTCACGGCTTTATCTAATAAAAATCAACTTTTTGATTTTGTCGGAAAAATTATTTTAACATTAATAAATCGATCTGATCTTCGAATCAATATGATCTCTTATGAGAGATATGATCTCTCATTGATTCGAATCATAACATTTATATAATAGAAATGTGTAGTAATACTTAATTAACATCTATTTAACAAAATTATAAAAAATTAGTGGAGGAATAAGAATGGCTAAAAAGAAGGCTCCTGCTAAAAAGAAAGCTGAAGGGTATATTGCAAAAGCACCTATAAGAAGATTAATGAAAAAAGAAGGCGCAGATCTAGTCGCTGCTGAAGCACTAGACAAATTGATTGATTTCTTAGAAAAAAGTGCTGCTACAGCAACTAAAGACGCAATTAAGGTTTGTAAAGCTGACAAACGCAAACGTGTGACTGCTGCTGATATCAGAGCCGCTACTAGATAAATTACTTCAGATTTTTAAATATATTAATGTTTTTTTTCTTTTTTATTCGTTAACTTTTAATAATTCTCAAAAAATTCCTTATTCAAATATTTATTAATATTCTGATCAATTTTTTTCTTTACATCTTTCAATCCTTCAGGTAATACTCTAGTTTTTCCTACTATATCAATAAATCCGAGTTCAGATCCATATCTAGGTACCAAATGGATATGTAGGTGTTCAATGCTACCACCAGCATCTCTTCCTTGATTTATACCCACATTATAGCCCTTAGGATTATAGAGGTCATCTAGTAATAATTGAATTCCTTGAATGGCTCGAGTTAGATGAAGCATCTCCTTTTTCGTCAATTCAAGGAACTTAGTTATATGTCTCCTAATAACTATCATTAAATGTGCCGGGTTATAAGGATATATATTTAGAACAATAAAACATATATTATCTTCGTAAACTTTTAGAATTTTAACACGCTCATCATTATCTCTTACAGCACATAGGATGCAGTCTACCTTGGGCCTTGCTTTTCCCTGAACATAATCTAATTTTCCTAGGGCTTGCAACCAATTTTTAAATACCAAACTTCTAATCACTATTTATATATTTAAGAATATAAAGAAAAATCTGAATCAGGAGTAAAGTCTTTAGATTTAATAAAATCCTCGGGTTTTATTTTCCCAATACAGTATTCTCCTAAGATTAAATTACTATAAGCCGCTCCATCAAATACATATCTAATCGATTTATAAAAAGAATTTTTGGAAATAGTCCCATCTTCATTTAGAAAAATTTGATCGCTTATTTGGTATCTATAATTCTGAAGGTCTAACCGATAATACAAATCTTTCATAAGAAAATATTTGCGTAGATCCATGAAAAATTGTGTTTTTCTAGTTTCTTCTAATGAATTTAATACATCAATGTGAGGTCGTGAGATTTGAATTACTAGTGAGATTATAATGAAATCTTTGCTTTTTGGTCGAATTACAACCATCTTTCTTCCAAGTTCTCGTCCAGAAGGATCCTTTATTGGGGGAAATATAAATTGAAACCCAAAATCTAGTTTTGAATCATTAATTTGTTCTCTTAATAATCCCTCATCTAATAAATATTCTCGAATTAAATGTTTGATTTTACTTTCTTTAGTAGACATAATTATTCCATAAAGTTAAAAATGCTATAATTAATATATTTTTTGTGTGAAATCTCAGCAATTCAAAAATAGTGTATTTAGATAATTAATATTTACCTTTAGGTCTCGGTTCCGGTTCAATACCAGTAGATTTTAATTTTTCAATATTTTCAAGTAAAATTTCAATTGGCGTACAATATATTACTTCTAGAGATTCATGATCTATAAAGATTTGCCCAACAATACCTAAACCCATCAAACGATTATCATTGTCTATAAATGTGTGATCTATATTCATTTTGATTGCCATTCTATCTCCATCAAGTTCTACTAAAGAAGGTTGGCAAGCGGTATACCCAGGACCTCGGTTTTGGATAAGATAGTTCATTAATGCATAATCTAACTCATCATTAATCTCCCCCCGTTCTTGAAGGATCTTAACTATAATCGGTGCTGACATATTAACAGAAATAAAATTGTCTTATTTAAATTAAAATGTGTAGAATTTATTTTTATTTTTTTTGCTAAAAATTTATTAGAAAAAAAATAGGAAAGAATTTGGATTCGTTTAGTTAATCCCTCTCTTCCATTAAGACCTCGTCAACACTATGTAATGCACAATTCATGCTTGATAAAGATTCTGTAATATCTTCGAGTGAAAGGTTATTCCCTTCAATATTGATATGCAGGGAGGCTGTTTTTTGATCTAATTCATCTACTTTAATTTGAACTCTTACTACTCCCGTAATTTCCATTAAAGTGCGTGCTACTAAATCTACTCCGGGCATATGTGGTTTTAAAATATCTAAATTATACTCCACTCTCATTTTCTTTATCTATATCTTTATATTTATTATTTTAGACTTTATTATATCATTAATAGTTCTATATAGATTTATAATTTTTATGGTATTATTGCATTAATTTTTCAATTGTATTGATTAATTTTGCAGGAATATCCTCTAAATCGATTATTATATCTGCTTTATGAAAAGATTCTTGATCTAACAGACCAGCAAATTTAGTATTTAAGCCAATCGCATGAGCACCAACGTTGATAGCTGCCTCAATATCACGGTTACTGTCTCCAACTACCAAAATTTCATTTGGTTTTACATTTAGTTTGTTACAGATGTAAAATAGGTGATCAGGATGGGGTTTTAGATTAGAGACTTCATCTCTTCCTACGATTATATCAAAATAGTGAAATATATTTACCTTTTTGAGCGTAATTTCTGCATTTTTTTTTGTATTGTAAGTAAAGATAGCTTGCTTTAGATCATGAAGCCTTGCAAAACTCAAAACTTCATCAATACCATTTATAAGAGTAGCATTTAAAGCGGCTTCATGTTCTATTTTAATGATTTTATTATCAACTTTTGCAATTATTTTTTTTATTTTTTCTTCAGAAAATCCTTTATTACTAAAAAATTGTCGTGACAGTTGCATATTTTCTAAAATTGAACTTTTTACTGTAAGAAGTTGTTTTGGAACACCATGATTTTTTAATATCTTTATTGCAATTTTTCGTGCTCTTAGATAGTCAATTTTAAATTCTACAAGAGTTCCATCTAAATCCCAGATTAATGCTTTTATCATAATTTTTGGTTAATATATTAAATCGCTATATATTGGTCCTTTTGGGGTTAATTCTGACTTTTTAAGCTTGATTTGGTTAATATTGAAATTTCCAAATTCTTTATTTTTATTTTCTTCTATTATTTTCTTAAAAACATCAAAATTTTTGTAATTAATTCTATCCTTCTTCAATCTTCCAATAGTTAGATGGGGTTTAAATTGAGTTCTTTTATCTCTTTCAATTTTTAATCTTTCATACAATAAATCTTCAACAGAATTTTTGATATTTTGTAAGAATTGAATGTCACCAACAAGTTTTACCCATAATACCGAAAATTTATTAAATTGACCGACACCTTTCATTTGATATGTGAAAGTTTTCCCTTGAAAGTAAAATTCATTAATTTCTTTGTGTAATATATTATAGATTTTAGGTGCTAATACTTCAGCAATATTTCCTAAGAATTTAACCGTGAGGTGTAAATTTTCAGGCTCAACTAATTTGATTTTTTGTTGATTTTGCTTTAGACGAGAAGTATAAGCATTAATATTTTCTATAGTTTGTTTATCTTTTAACTCAATTGCTATGAATGACCTTATCATTTTCTATCCCAATATTCAAAAATCCTCCATTTTTTATTATTTAATTGTTTTTGATGATCTGGAATAATATGAATTTCATTTAGATCAGCCAGACTGGATGACTTTATAATTTTTATAATATCTTGTAGGAACATTATATTCATTTTACCTCTAGTATTTGCATCAGCAGAAGCATTATGAGGAAATAACATCATCCTGATTTCAGGATTAATTTCTTTGATTTTTTTTATTCGCTCAAGTGATTTGTGATCAATAGGTTCTACGGGAAAAACATCAAAAGCAAAATTAATTTGGATGTCTTTAGATTCAAGCATATCTAGTAGAGTTTCTAAATCTAATACTTGACCTCGAGATGTATTTATTAATAAAGCATTTTCTTTCATTAATTTTAATAAATTTCGATTTACTAACTTTACTGTAGATGTGTTAAGTGGAATATGTAAGGTAACAATATCTGATTCTTTAAATACCTCTTCGATTCTTTCTTTATACTTGATTAAAGGAAATTCTCTTTCAAATTCTTTCATTTGTATAATATCATAGTAAAGAATTTTAATACTCCAGGGATATAGTTTTTTAACCAATTCTTTCCCTATCTCTCCCAAACCGATGATGCCAAGAACTTTAGTTGCAATTTCTGAAGATAGGGATTGATCTAAGTCCCATCTATCTTCAGAAGTCCATTTATTTTCCCAAACATAAGTATGGAGATCGATTAGATTTCTTAGATTTGCCATCATTATTGCTATAGTATAATCCGCGACAGTTTCTTGAAGAACTCCAGGAGTATGAGTGATTAATATATCATCATTGTCCGTTCTTTGAATATGATTATATCCTGCTGTTGAGGTAGAAATTGCGAATATATTTGATTTTTCAATAATTTCTGAAGTGATTGGATGGCTAAGATGGCACCCTAGAATATCTGGGTTGAAACTATCAATAATATCTTTTACTTGTTCCTCCGATGGAAATCTTCCTTCAAAAATTTTTAATTCTGAGATTCTCTTTAATTCTTCCCAAAGATTTATTATAGATTGACGAACCTTATCAGATATCCTTTCATTAGAGCCAATTTCCTCGGCGGAGAACACATTAGATGTTAGAAAAACTTTAGGAGTAAAAGTCATTTTCCAATTAAGTATTATCGATCATTTGAATTTTATGATTATAAGCGTCTATTTGTATTTTTTGCTATTAAAAGAAGATATGATTTTTTAGTTAGATTATCTTTCAATTTTACCTGGAAGGTAATAATCATACTTTTTTCTCAGTAATTTGGTTTTTATAAATCTATCAAATAGTCTCATTCTCTGGTAAAGCACCCATATGAGCTTATCAGATTTATAATATTTCTCAATTTCCTTTATACTTAAAGGTTCTATACCAAAATCATTAGCTTCATCCTTCAAAAATTTATTAATTGTTTTCACTAAGGATGGGACTATTTCTGGTTTTTGCTCTTTAAAGAAATTAGCAACAAGATCTATAATTACTAACCTCCAATCATAATATCTATCAATTAGATCTTGAAGAAAGATTGCTTTTAATAATCCTCTTATAAAGGATGGCATACTTTTAGTTAATAGTTCAATTTCCATTGCTTCAGATCCATTTTTTCGGTAAAATGGTGGCACTGTATCTATATAAATTAGTTCTGAATTCTCATCCACTTTAGGATTTTTCGGATCGTAGTCCAATACAGCAAAGTTTGATATTTGACCATCCAATCCTACATCGAAAGTTTTGTTTTTTCTATTTAAACTCCAGACTTTTTTCATTTCTCTTAGTGCTTTACGAACTAAAATCTTTATATCATCATTTCCAACTTGATGGATTACTTTATTACCCACAGATTCAGGTAAAAGTTTTTCTTGAATAGCATAAAAAATTATTTTTCCATTGTCATCCTCAAACCATACAATATCAAGTGGCGGGGTTTTAATATCTAACTCTTCATTTAGAATTCTATTATATTCACGAAAGACTTTTTCATGCTTTTGGGCTTGTTGATGAGTCTCAAAAATAGGTAGTCTTTTGTAAGCATAATTTTGAGGATCATCAATTATCTCAAAAACTAACGTGATCTCTCCATAACCGAGAATTTTAATCGGAACTTTACCTTTTTCCGGATGAACAGTATCAATTGTCCTTTCTAATTCTTTTAATAAATCAATATCAATTTTCATAATATTTCAATTAGATCAAAAAAAACTCATATAAACCTAATTTAACTTTAATTCTATTTAATCTTTTAAAATTTGTTCTTTTAAGAAGGTTATCATCTCTTGCTATACTATCAATATTAGGAGATGTATTTCGGTGATAACCTTAACATACTAAATGCTCTGGTCTTAATGTGTCAATATTAATATAGAGAATTCCCATATTCTTAAGATAAAGCAAATTATTTTTTAAGTCTTTAAGATTTTAATCCACAATTTGAGATTACTTAATGAATAAGAAGAATGCAAGAGAGATTAGATTGGGAAAATGCTGAAATGATAGGGCAAAATAAAGAACCTGCCCATAATACTCTAATTCCTTATCAAGATATAGACTCAGCGATAGATGGAATTCATGAAAATTCGATATATTATAAAACACTTAATGGAGATTGGAAGTTTAATTGGGTTAGAAAACCATCTGATCGTCCTAAAGATTTTTATAAATTAAATTTTGATGTAAACAGTTGGAATGAGATACCAGTTCCAAGTAATTGGCAGATGCATGGTTATGGGATCCCTATTTATTTGAATATTAGATATCCTAGTAGTGTAAAAAAGAAAGATATCCCAAAAATAAGCCATGAATATAATCCAGTAGGTTCTTATAGAACTGAATTCATCATACCTAATAATTGGGATAAACGGGTAGTTTTCATTCATTTCGATGGAGTGAAATCAGCTTTTTATTTGTGGATTAATGGAGAAAAGGTTGGCTATAGTCAGGGCTCAATGACTCCAGCAGAATTTAACATTACAAAACATTTACGGAAGGGTAAAAATTTCTTAGCAGTAGAAGTATATCGATGGTCTGATGGTAGTTATATGGAAGATCAGGATATGTGGAGATTGAGTGGTATTTATAGAGATGTATACTTATTTTCAACACCTAAAGCTCATATAAGGGATTTTTATGTCTACAGTGTTTTTGATGAGAAATATGAAGATGCAATCCTAAAAATCCGAATGAAAATACAGAATTATGATTCAAATAATATTGCCAAAGTAAAAGTAGAAATCTCATTAGTAGATGATCAACGAAATTTTATTGGATCTGAAATCTTGGTGTCTAATAACATTAATATTGAAACTAATACAGAAGAAATGATTGAACTTGAAAATAAAATTAAAAACCCTAAAAAATGGTCTACGGAGACACCAAATCTTTATGGCTTAATTTTAAAATTAAAGAATTTAGATGATAGCATTGTTGAAATAGAACAATGTAAATTCGGGTTTAGACAAATTGAGATAAGAAGTGATGGTGGTTTTTATTTAAACAACCAATCCATTAAGTTTAAGGGTGTGAATAGGCATGAACATGATCCTGACCACGGACGCGCAATCCCTTATAGTAGAATGCTGCAAGATATAAAATTATTAAAACAAAATAATATTAATGCAGTTCGGACAAGTCATTATCCAGACCATCCTAAGTGGTATAAATTATGTGATCAATATGGAATATACATCATAGATGAATGTAACTTAGAATCACACGAGTTACGAGATATACTTCCTGCTAGTGATCCTCAATGGACGAGTGCCTGTGTTGATAGAATGGTTAGTATGGTTGAAAGAGACAAAAACCATCCTTGTATAATAATGTGGTCACTGGGAAATGAAGCAGGCATGGGTGACAACTTCAAAAAAATGAAAGAAGCGACACTTGAGATTGATACAATGAGACCTATTCATTATGAACAGGATTATAATAATGAAATATCTGATGTTCTTAGCTATATGTATTATCCATCATACTTTTTAGAAAGAATGGTAAAAAATAGGGAATATGGGATATTTGGAAAACTTAAAAAATTAAATGAAGGAGTAGCAAAGCCATATATGCTATGTGAATATGCTCATGCAATGGGGAATAGTCTTGGTAACTTTCAAGAATATTGGGACGTATTTGAAAAATTCCCTAATGTGCTTGGGGGATTTATATGGGACTTTATAGATCAGGGGCTTCGTAAAACTTCTAAAGATGGAAAGGAATTTTGGGGGTATGGAGGGGATTTTGGTGATTCCAGAAATGATAATAATTATTGTATCAATGGCATTCTCTTACCTGACAGAAAGCCTAATCCAGCACTTTTTGAAGTAAAGAAAGTGTATCAAAACATTAAAGTAATTCCTGTTGATTTAATCAATGGGAAAGTTAAAATCCTTAACAAGTATAGTTTTATATCTTTAGATTTTGCAGATATTATTTGGATATTAACTGCTAACGGTAGAGAAATCCAAGAGGGAAAATTAGACAATTTGAATATAGAACCTCAAGATTCAAAGGATGTGGTTATACCTTTTACTCATCCTGAACTTTCACCTAATATAGAATACCATCTTAAAATTGTTTTTTTTCTTAGTGAAAATACACTATGGGCTAAAAAAGGACATATATTGGCATGGGATCAATATAAAATACCTTATGATATTTCTATTGAACCAGAAATAGATATTAATGAATTAAAATATGTCGAACTTGAAGATATAAAGAAGAATTTAGTGATAAAAGGAGAAAACTTTAATGTAATTATTGGTAAAAAATCTGGAGTGATTGAATCATATATTTTCAACAATAAAGAATTAATATCCAGCGATCTAGTCCCTAATTTTTGGCGAGCACCCACTGATAATGATTTGGAAAGAGTGGATTTCAGGAGAAATAGTAATCGAAGTGAAGATAAGAAATGGAAAGAAGCAAGTCAGAACCGAATAATAAGTAAAATTGAATTTGAACGGATAAGACCCCAAGTTATTCGCATCAACGTGGAATTTGATGTAGTAAATTCTAACGAACCTCTTAAGATAGTATATAATATTTTTGGAAATGGAGATATCGTCATAAAAAATGAATTTACACCAACAAAGCCCATGATTCGATTCGGAATGCAGACATCCATTCCCAAGGAATTTAATAAAGTAACTTGGTATGGAAGAGGCCCACATGAAACCATGTTTGATAGAAAGACGGGAGCAGCTATAGGAATTTATTCTGATTCAGTAGAGAATTTAATACATCCGTATGTTAGACCCCAAGAGAATGGAAATAGAACTGATATAAGATGGATTTCGATAACAGATAAAGAAAGAACGGGTTTATTAATATCTGATGTTGGAGGTACTAATCTTAGTATTAGTGCTTGGCCTTATACAATGGAAGATTTAGAATCTGCAAAACATAATCATGAATTACCGCGTCGTGAGTTTATCACATTTAACATTGATTATAAACAACGTGGTGTAGGTGGAGACATACCTGCGATGGCCATCCTCCATAGGAAATATAGATTGGAGAAAAATAAAAAATATAGCTACTCTTTTCTCTTAAGAGGATATATAAGAGATATGGGGGATCTTAACCTAATTGCAAGAAGAAAACCCCCTATTTTTTAACCATTATTTAACAATATTATTATATTAAATTATATTTACAATTATATTTGGATACGTTTTTAAGAAATTTGGTGTTTGGATGGCTCGTCCTCTATGGTTTGTTAAGTTATTAAAAAAAGTATTCCCAACTGTAAAATTTATTGCTAAATTGACAAATTTCCCAATCTTAGGCACTATTTTTAATCACCTTCTTTTTAGAGGTGATGATATTATTTATCTTCATCAAGATAAATTAATTAATGTAAATAAGTCAATAGATGAATATCAAGAATATGTCTTACCATCGCAGGTATTAGAATATTTTATTGCTAAAGCTAACAATCATTGGATCATGAATTTCTGTATTTGCCGATCAAGCATGAATTGCAAAGACTATCCTAAAGATTTGGGATGTTTATTTCTTGGAGATGCTGTTCTTGACATTAATCCACAATTAGGAAGAAAAGCAACTAAAGGAGAAGCCTTAGAGCATTTGAAAAAATGTAGGGAAGCTGGATTGGTACACATGATTGGAAGAAATAAATTAGATGCTCAATGGCTTGGTGTCAGTCATGGAGAGAAACTCTTAAGTATATGTAATTGTGATCCGTGCTGTTGTTTATGGCGTGTATCCTCAATTCTTACCCCAAAGATTGGATCAAAGATTAAAAAAATGCCTGGGATTGTAGTGAGTGTAAATGACAAGTGTATTGGATGTGGGACATGTTTAGAAGATGTATGTTTTGTTAATGCAATTAGTTTAAAGGATAAACATGCAATTATTAGCGATCAATGTAGAGGATGTGGTCGATGTGTCAACATTTGCCCTCAAAATGCAATAGAGTTAACTTTAAATGATAACCAATATATAAGGAAATCCATACAAGAAATAGATAAAATAATAGAAGTAGGTTAGAAAATTTTATTAAAATTAAAGCATATCTCTTTTTTTACAAAAGAGTATATTAGGTAGTTATAACTAAATAAAAGCAATGAAAATAGATAAAAAAATTATTGTTCGCATAATTCTTACTATAATAGGAATCTTAAATCTAATACAAATTCTTTTTGCACTTTTTAATCCAAATTCTTTTATAAGTTTGAATTTAGCTGGAGGAAATCCAATTATTAAGCTTGTCATTATCGATTTACTGATAGCACTTCCCTTATTCATGATAGCATTTGGCATATTTTCGAAAAGTATTAACACAAACCTATTTCTTTTATTCAGTGGCATAATACTAATGATTTTTTACTTTAATTTTACTATAATACCCAGTATTGTTGCCCCTTCCTCGTAATAAAAAGATTTTTTTGGGAGATTTTAATAAACTTATTTTTTTTTACTCCCAAAAAACATTTTTGAGTTTTAAATTATCTATTCGAGTTCTCTCTTTTAACGCAGATACAGCTTGAACGGTTTCTTTAATTGAATGAAAAACTGGAATATTAGCAAGTTCTAATGATTCTATTATCATCGAATATTTGGATACATAGGGAATAAAACATACAACAGGTTTATTTTTAGATACAATAATATTTGCAATCCTTCTTCCAATTTGGAAAGAAATGTTAGGGGGATAAGGAAGTAAGAGCAATATAATGCATTCAATTCTCTCAATATCGGATAAATAATGCACAATATTTTCAATATCGGTATCTAATACAGAACCTGTTAAATCAATAGGGTTATTAAATGAAGCAATTTCTGCGGCAACAGGATTCATCAGATTTTTTAATTCTCTTCTTTCCTGCTGTGAAAACCGAATAGCATTCAAACCGTATTTCTTTAGCATATCAGATGCCAAAACAGCATGCCCTCCAGACACAGATACTATTGCCACATCACCAAAGGTAATTATATTATCACCAAACGGATT
>JBHLOC010000034.1:23068-51150 GCA_048940925.1 Promethearchaeota archaeon
GATTCTTTTGCTAGCTGTAAGAAGGCTCTTACTTTTCCCTCTTTAAAACCTTCTAGATAAAATGCAATATTTGATGTTTCTGGGTCTACACGGCTAAAGTATTCTAATAACATTACCTCATCTACAACTGCTCTATTGCCGATTGAGACTGCAGTTGAGACACCTATATTCCTTTCATTGAATTTCACGAAGAATTGATCTACTAGCACACCTCCACTTTGGCTTATGAGTGCTACAGAACCTTTTGGAGGTTTTGTGATACGTTCTGTTGGTAAAAATATTGTGTCTACAATTGGAGGTGCATAAACCCCGAGACAATTTGGACCTAACACCGCAATATCGTTTTCAAATGCGATTTTCTCGAGTTTCTCTTGTCTCTTTTTACCCTTCCCTCCGATTTCAGCAAATCCACCCCCAATAATAACACTAGCAGGTATTCCTAAATCCACACAATTTTGAATATAACTTAATGTATCATCTGGTCCAACTGCGATTACTAATAAATCTGGAATTTCTGGTAAATTGTCTAAACATTTATATAACTGAATTCCCTCAATCTCTCCTGCACTCGGATATATTCCATAAACTTTTACGTCCATTTCAAATTCATTTTTTAATAAAATGATCCTTCCTGGACTGAGTGGATTTTTCTTTGAAATTCCTACAACTGCAATTGATTTAGGTTTAAATAATTTCTCTAAATCCATTATGAAAAGAATATTATATGGTTTTCATTAATATATAATTTGTTAAAAAATAAGGTTATATTTATTTTTGTCTTAGGTATGTAGAATAAAATTGTATACTTTCTTGGAAGGTTTTTAGTGTTTCTATTTAATCTTTGGTCTGGTTATGAATATTAAAATTTAAATATTTATTAAGAAAAAAAGTGAAATATTATCAAAACTAAATTTTAAGTTTTATTGAATTTAAATATGGAGATCTGGTTATGACTGAACAGAGAAATCAAACAGACGAAGAATTTAGTCTATTAACAGCAGTTAAATTTGGTACTGGTCAATTATCAGATATAGTTGCATATCAAACATTCTTTTTTTGGATATTTACATTCTATTATACAATTGTAATCCGTAATACGACACTTATTGCAATACCTTTTATAATTTGGAGTGTTTGGAATGCTATTAATGACCCTATCTTAGGATATTTATCAGATCGTACTCATACTAGATGGGGTCGAAGAATTCCTTGGTTAATTGCAGCAATAGGTCCTTTAGCTTTAATAATGTTCTTTTTATTCAGTCCTCCAAAAACTTTTGGCATAGATTCAGTATCAGCAAATTTTATCTATTTCTTTATAATTATTATTGTTTTTGAACTATTTTATACAATGTTTTCAATAAATCAAACAAGTCTTTTTCCAGAACAGTTCATTGATGTAGTTGTTAGAGGAAAAGTAAATACAGTTAAACAAATATTTTCTGTATTGGGATTAATAGTAGCTGCGATTTTGCCATCTCTTTTCATGGAGGACCCAATGATTGAGGCATCATTACCTAATTGGTCTATTTTTGGTATCTTTTTAGCTATAATTACCTTTACTTTTGGACTTTTCTTTATAAAATGGGGGGCAAAGGAAAAAAAAGAATTTAAAGATGATTATAAGAAAGCTCCAAAAATTTTTAAGGCGATTAAATTATGTGTTAAAAGCAAAAGTTTTAGGTGGTATATTCCTGCAGAAATAGCAAATTGGTTTGTTTATGGAATGCTTCCTACAATAATTCCACTCTACGCGAGATATGTTTTAGGGATTGAAGCAGGTTCTATGGAAGTGTCAATACTACTAGGAATTGGTTTTATTTCTGCAGCAATATTCATTAATTTATGGAGATGGGTTGCTAAAAAAATTGGTCCAAGAAAAGCTTGGATGGCTTCTTTGTTCACTTGGATATTAACTTTATTACCTTTCTTATTTATTAGTTCATTCGAAGAAGGATTGATTTTCTTTTTTATAATGGGTATTGGATTAGCGGGATCACTGGTTCTTATAGACTTAATTGTTTCTGATATTATTGACGAAGATGAAGTAAATACTGGAATTAGAAGGGAAGCAGCATATTATGGAGTAAATGCATTATTTTTACGATTCTCTACCGTTTTTGTATTTATAGCTGTAGGAGTAGTTTTTGCAGGTTTTGGTTGGGAAGAATATAATCCATTAATTAATGACCCGGATGCATTAATTATTGCTCTAAAGATTTTGATGGTTGTCTTACCATTAATAGCAATAGCAATCGGAATCATATCACTTTATAAATATCCACTAGATGGCGAAAAGTTAAAACAAGTAAAAGAAAAGCTTAAACAAATTCATAAGGAAAAGAAAGTAAAAGTCTAATTACTCATTATTTTTTTTTATATAAATATGAAGAAATTATCAAAATCTATTGAATTTATTATAATTGTTAAATATGAATTCAATTGTAAGAATATTTTTATGATTTTAATTTTATCAATTTAGCTACACCGCTACGTATGTTTGAAAGAATTTCGTCTAATTCTTGTTTTTGTACGATTAATGGAGGTAAAATTTTAATAGTATCTTTTTTATTATGACAATAATCAAGAAGAACTCCTTCTTTAATAATAGATAACATACCTAACTGACAATCTTCCTCCTTGTAGAATTCTACTCCCCACATTAGTCCTCTTCCTCTCACTTCTTTAATCAGGTCAGGAAATTCATTTTTTATCATTTCTAATCCTCTCTGAAAAATATCTCCCATCTCCCTTACGTGGGCTAAAAAATTTGGATCTGATTGGATTTCTAGCATTTCTAACGCAATTGCACAACCGATATCAGATCCACCTGTAGTAGAGATTTGTATAAAAGGTTCGTCTTTATAAACAGCTTTTTCTATAAACGGTTTATAGCTACAAACAGAAAGAGGATAAATCCCAGAACTCATTCCTTTTCCTAATACTATAAAATCGGGAACTACTTTTTCATTCGGATATAAACCTCCATAAATAGCCCATAATTCCCCCGTTCTGCCAAGTCCTGCTTGAACTTCATCTATGATCATCATAGCACCCGTGCGATCACAGATTTCTCTTACCTCTGCGAAATATCCCTCAGGAGCGATTAATAGCCCCGCAGTCGCTGGAATCGTTTCTAGTATTACACACGCAGTTTTATCGGTAACCACTTCCTTCATAGCATTAATATCACCAAATGGAATTTGCTTAAATTCTGGAAGATTCCATAAAAAAATATCCCTAAATTCTGGATCTCCCGTAGCCAAAGCGAAACCAGTATGTCCATGATAACCCCCTATAGCAGAAACACATCCCTTCCTCTGTGTGACAGCTCTTGAAAACTTAATTGCACAATCGATTGCTTCTCCTCCACTAACTCCAAATGTAGTTTTACTAATATCACCTGGCATTAAATCTGCTAACTTTTTTCCTAATAGAGCTCTTTGCTCAGATAAAAGAATATGATCTCCTAAATCTAATCCCCCATCTAAAGCTTCTTTAATAATTTGAATTATTCGAGGATTTCGATGCCCTAAATTAAATACACCTCCAGAAGTCCGACAATTAAATAATTCTAAGGGAGGTTCCCCTTGTCTCGAGCCTTCTAAAGTTTTTAATTTGACTCCGTCTCTTTCACCAGGAATAAAACCTAATCCAAAACTCTTAAAAAACCGGACTTTTGGACCATTCACATATTTTGAATATAACTTTAGTAATTCTTTCTGAGATAAAGTTCCTATAAATTTCTTCTGTGGATTGTTCGTCATACTTTTAAAAAAACATGGTAAAATATATTAAAATTTTGGAAAAAAAAAATGTTATCTCAAAAATTTAAATTATTCAATGATAAGTGCAATATTATAAAAGAAAAAGGGAAATTAAAAAAATCTTAAATGAAATTTTCCAGATTAATGAACTAGATAAACTAATTGCTTAAAACTCATAACCACATTTTTTACAAACGTGTTTTTTTGCATACATTGGAATATGACCGACGTAACTTAAAACTTTACTTTTATCTTCAACAGTTTTTATGTCAGTTCCAACCGCACCGCACATGGGACAAGTAATGCGCTCATCACTAGCAAATCCACCTGCACCAATTTCTGGGGGCTTTAATTCATCCAATTCAGTTTCAACTTCTTGTAGGTGCGCAGTTGTAGATTCAATTGTTTGTTCCTTTTCTGCAAGTGCATCATTTAATTCTTGAATTTGAGTATCTCGTTGTAATAATGTATTATTTAATTCACTTAATTGAGAATTCAAAGTGGAAAGTTCTGAATTTAGATCTTCATTTTCAGATTTTAATTTATTTAATTCATCTTGGTTAGAGGAAATTGCGTTATTTATTTCGGATAATGTGGATTCTAAATTAGTGACGGTTGATTTAGCAGCTTCAATCTCTGACATTAGACTATTAATTTGTGAATCTTTATCTGTTAAGTTAGTTTTGTGTTCTTCTATTTCAGTATTTAAGCTATTGATGGTTTGATCTTTTTGAATAATATCTGCTTTAGTTTCTTCGAGCGTGTTTTTAGTTTGAGTGAGTTCACTTTCAGTATTTTCAAGTTTTATTTTAGTATCAGCCAGTTCATTCTTAGTAGTTCCAAGTTCCTCTTGAGAATTTGATAATTCGGATGTTGCATCAGATAATTGTTTTTCTAAATCATTTACTTTATCTCTAAGGTCTAATAGAACTTTACCTATAACTGAAACTTTCTTATCGGGTTTTTCTTCTGCCTTTACCCAATCTATAGAAATAATACTTCACCTTATTTAGATACTTAATAATTTCGTATTGAATTTATGAATTTATTTTTTTAATGTTATATAAATCATATTGAATTAAGATTTTAATTGTTTTTCTTTTTGCTAATTAGATGAGTTAAAATAAATATTATGATTTAATTAAAATCGTAGCTATAATATAATATAAAGAAATCATAATCAAAGTTCGATCGGTTCAATGGAAAATACAGATGATCTACAATTTGAAATTGATTTTATATCAACATCAGGTGCATATAAAACGTTATTTTCGTTTGTTATAATTTTACAGTTATTTATTGGTTGGACAATTATAATTTTTGTTAATTTATGGTATTATAACGATCTTTATTATCTTCTAACAGGAAAACGATTTTTAACCTTTATTTTAATTGGTGAATGGTGGGAATGGTTTTTACTCCCATTAAATCTTTATGGCAATCTTTTTTTATTCGCATTTTCAATTATCTTTTTTTCAGCAGGAATTTATAAAATTTTAAATAAATTAAGTCCCCCTAAAGAAGGAATATTTGAAAAAGGGAGCAGGGAATGGAAATATACTCATCGTAGATTCTGGACAGCGTATTTTCCAATTTGGTTAGCAAGAGCTTTACCAATTCCATGGTCCGATATTTTTGTGTATCGATTCTTTGGGGTATCCATAGGAAAAAATGTAGTGGCTTATGAAGGATATATTGATCCTGAGTTTATTGAAATAGGAGATTATACAATGACATCTCTAAATATTTGTATATTTTCTCATTTGATATACCATGATAAATTAATAATTAAAAGAGTTAAAGTGGGTAAAGCTTGTGTTGTAGGGCCTCAAACAATCATCAGTCCAGGAACTATAATGGAAGATGGTGCTGTTTTGGGAGCAAATAGTTATACTTGGATAAAACAAAAATTGGAAGGCAATTTAATTCATGTTGGAACACCAGTGACTACGAAAATTCCTATACAAACCTTAGAGGAATCACAAGAAAAAGCAGAGAGAATAAAGGAAGAAATTAATGATAAAAGAACTTATTTAAGTCATAAAACCAAACAGGAGGGTTCTGATAACTAAATGTTTCAACCTGCAAGTTTAAAAGGGGCTTCTCCAACCCCTATAGATGAGAGAATTAGAAATAAATATCTTTTTATTTATGTGATAATAATAATTTTAAGTTTAATTCCTTGTTCGATATTTGAATATTTTTACATTTTACTTTTTTGGAAGCCTAAAATATATTTATTCTTCTTTATACTATTTCCTATTAATTTCATAATAGTTCTATATATTCTTCAATTATCAGCTATTTTGTTTTCAGTACTATTTTTGAATATTTTAAGATTACTTTACCCTCCTGAAGAGGGGATATTCAATAGAGATATCACTGATAAAAATTATTTATTCTGGAATCTGAGAAATATCACTAAAAAGTGGGCTCTTTTTATTACAGCTTCTAATCCCTTTCCTTGGTTAAAAAATCGATTTACACTTAGATTTTTTGGAGTAAAAATTGGTAAAAAAGCAATTTGCGATAATTGCTGGATCTCCTCAGAATTTGTATCGATTGGTAATGATGTTATTATTGGAATGAATAGTACCCTATTAAGTTTTGGAATTGTGCAAGATAAATTCATTTTAAAAAAGATTATTATTGAAGATGATGTATTAATTGGAGCTAAATGTGTAATATTACCAGGTACTCACATAGAAAAGAAAGTGAAATTATCTGCTCATTCATATACTAATTATAATGAAATATTAAAAGAAAATTTTATATATGCCGGTCATCCAGCTAAAATAAAACAAAATATTTGAATATGATATCAGAAAAGATTATTAAATTAAATTCTAAACAGAGAGGAAAAAATAAGAAAAGACTAGTAATTATATCAGATACACATATAAGTCGGTCAATGGGTGCATTTAATCTTCATGCATACAATTTAGGTATAAAAAAAATCAATGAAATAAAGAATGCTTCTCTCTTTCTTCATCTTGGAGATATTACTCATACAGGGACATTATTAGAATATGAATATGCCATAGAACAATTTAAAAAATTTGATCCAGTATCAAAATGTCCACTAATGATTCTAATTGGAAATCATGATGCGATGAATGTGGGATACCTGCTCTTTGAGGAGATGATTGGTAAAAGAGACTATGAATATGAAGATGATGAGTTATATGTTATAGGAATAGATAGTACTAAACCAGATCTACCTGGTGGAATCATTCATCACTCTACTATTGATGATGTTCGAAAAAGATTAGAAAAACCAGAAAGAGAGAATAAGTTTAAAATAGTTTGTTTTCATCATCAGCTAATACCGATCCCAAACACTGGAAAAGAGAGATCTGCTATTGATGACTCCGGGGATATGCTTAAAATGCTTTTAGAAGCAAAAGCAGACTTAGTTTTAAATGGCCATAGACATACATCGAATTTATATACAGTAAGTAGTAGTGAAAAAGATTTATATATTTTTAATGCAGGTACCTTTTGCTGTAATAAAACAAGATATCGAGATTTATTTTCTTATTCAATCATAGATATTGAAGATAACAATATTATTTTTAAGGTCATTCCAATATTAAATTCTAATTCTATACGTGAAATTCATCGCGAAGTCAATTACTATGTCCCCTTAGAAAAAGAAAGGGGTCAAAAACCACTATGTAGATTTATACAAATATCACATTCATTAATTAATGAACAATCGGAAAACAACACTACAAATTTAGATCGTGCTATTAAGAAAATAAATGCAATCAAAGATGTAGATTTAGTAGTGCATGCTGGAAATGTAACAAAAAACAGTATGAAAGATGAATTTAGAATAGCAAAAGATAAACTGAATAATTTGAAATATCCTTATTTAGTTGTACCAGGATATACCGATTCGAAACCACCAGCTTGGGAATACTGGAAACATTATTTTGGTGAATTTGATCCGTTATATGAGAATGAAAAAATATATTTCCAGGGGCTAAACTCTACTACCCGAGATTCTACTGAGGGATTTATTGGAAGAAAAAGAATGAATAAATTTATTGAAAAAGTTTTATCTCATAGTCATCAAAAAATCTTTGGTGTGTGCTGTTTTCATAGTTTAATTCCTACTCCTTTAAGTGTTTGGAGAACAGAATTAAATGATTCTGGAGATGTTCTTTCGCAATTTGCCCATTCTCAAATTGATCTTTGCTTAAATAGTTCCCCAAGTATCGCTTTCAATGTAAAAGTCGATCATACAGTGTTTTCTAATGGAGGGAACCTTAATCCTGAACGATTTGATGAAGCTTTTATCGAAACGGAAATTTATAAAAAGGGATATGTAATCTTAAAAGAACATAACTTGAAAACTGATCATATTAAGAATGTAGGTACTTATAATATTACAATTTTTATTTGATTCGAAATAAAAATTTATTCAGATAGTAACTCTCAGTTCAGAAATTTATCTAATTTTAATAAAAAATAAACTTAAAAAGCATATTTTTTTTATAAAACTAAATATAACGTTGACAAATGCTGTTTCAAAACTTAAATAGTTTAAAATAAAAATAAGGCATTTTTATGGCAAGAGTAAAATTAAATTTGTTAAATATATTCCAGTTGAAACTTAATAAAAAGTCAATTGAATATGAGGGTAAAACTGTTGGTGATATTATCTCAAAATTTTTGAATGAATATAAAGAAAAACTTGATGATGCTATACTAAGTAAAAATAAAAAGAAGTTCCATCCCCAGATTCTCATATTACTAAATGGACGGAATATAAAGTATCTTAAAAATTATAAAACTCGGCTCAAAGATGCAGATGAGATATATTTATCTTTTGCATTAGCAGGAGGATAAACGTAACAAATTTTTATTCAATAAGCTTAAATAGCAAAAATATCTTATTTTTTTTACATAATACGATTATTTATTAGAAGTATTTAATATTGAATACCTTAGATTGTAATTTTTTTTTTATAATTTAGTAGGTGATATTTTATACATATGGCTCTCCACAAGGTATCTTTCTGTGGGTTAGATAATGCAGGTAAAACCAGTATAATCACAGCAATCACAAGACGCTTCGGTTTTGAGGAGGAAGTTGCAAGATTATCTCCAACAAGAAGAATTGCGAGAGATACATTCAGATTTCTAGGAATTGAGTTTACAAGAATGGACTTCGGGGGACAAAAGCAATATAGGGAAGAGTATTTAAAACGCCCAGAAAAATATCTTGGGGGAACAGATTTAATGTATTATGTAATAGATGCTCAAGATTTTAATAGATATATTGAATCTATAGACTATTTAGAGCAGATTTTGCTCTTCTTTAAGGAAGAACAGGAATATATTCCGATCTGTATTCTTTTTCATAAGTTTGACCCTCAACTTGTGGATGATGTGCAAATTAATAAGAGAATCCTCACTCTAAAACAAGCATTAACTAGATATTCAATTGATTTCGATATATTTTTCTTTGAAACGACGATATTTGATATAAAATCTGTTATGGATGCTTTTTCAAATGGCTTATCAATGCTATTTGAGAAAATGGAAATGGTTTCTAATTTATTTTCAGAAATAAGTGAAAACTACAATGCTATTTTAATAGCTTTATTTGATGCTAAAGGGATCACCCTTGGAGAATTTTATCGCCCTCATCTTCAATTACAAGAGAAAATAAAGATTTATGAAATATATTTAGAACTTCAAAAACGGGTTGTTGCTGAAAATCGCGTTTTATATGAATTTTCTGATACATTTGAAAGTGGAGAAAGGTTTTCAGGAGTTATAGAAGTATTAAAATTTGGAAAACTTGATTTCTATTTATTATTTATTGTAGAAGAAGATGAAAAAAACTTAGAACAAACAATTGTTCTTTTAGATAAAATCGAGTCAGCTAAACCTCAAATGGAAAATCTTATTCTTCAGATTATCCAATAAAAAAAGGTTGATGTAAAGAGTAGTTTTATTTAAATTTATCTTATATAAATACTTAATTTTGCTAAGGAAATTTTGAAAAGCGCAGCTGGAGGGATTTGAACCCCCGAGCGCTTTCGCGCACCGGCTATCTCTTTTGCTAAAAGTAAAACTCGAGGCCGGCGTCTTTCCAACTAGGCTACAGCTGCAATTTCTTATGAAACTTAAAACATAATAAGTATAAATTTCTTACTCTTTCTAACAATAGAATTTAAATAATTAGCTCATTTTTGAATGAGGTTTTCAATAAATTATTGAGAAGAGGGAATATATATTTTTAATTTTAAAGAAGGATCTAAAAGCTTTATTATTCCTTCTTGTTCATATTGTTTTAAAAGCAGTTTAACTGTAGAAACTCTTATATCATATTTTAAGGCAATTTCAGTAGCTAAGATTGTTTTTTTCTTTAAAATAGATTCTTTTATTTCTTTTTCAAGGTTTTTTGGTACATACGCATCACGTTCTACAATATTGATTTGTTTAGTTCTTCCGTACTTTCTTCTAAGATTTAAAGTAGCTTTTCTTACTAATAGCTTTTCTTCTTTTTCTGACAACGAAAATCACAAAAATTATTTTAATCGCATAAATTAAGAGAATTTGATACTATAAATAATTAAAATCTAATAAAATTTTTGATTTGATATTTATTGATATATCAATTAAAAAAAGAAATTAAACGATTTCATTAACACGAGCTTGTAGAAAGTGTCTAATAATTATTACTTCAATGTAAAAAGAAGAAGACCAGAAGAGAATTATAAGGATGTAAGAGAATATTATAATAATGAAACTATTGTAAGATATGCTACTTCAAAAAGTATAATGAAAACTCAAGAGAAAATTACAATTAGAGCTTTAGAATTGTTAGATCTCAGAAAAAATAATGCTCTAATCTTAGATGCTGGATGTGGTCCAGGTTTTACTGCAATGTATTTAGATACAATTGGATTTAAAGTTATATCACTTGATATTATCTCAGGTTTTTTAAATTATTATAATATTAAAGATCTTAATCCAATCGCCGCTGATATGTGTTTACTCCCGTTTAAATCTGGAATCTTTGATGCCATAATATCAATTTCAGCATTACAATGGATTTATAAAGATCTACATGATAAGGTTAATCGAAAGAGGTTTATTAATTTAACAAAGTCTTTTGAAAAAATTTTAAAACCTGAATCGAAATTGATAATTCAATTTTATCCTAAGAATGAGACCATTATGAAAGAAATTGGAAGGATATTTGCGGAACATTCCAATTTAAGAGGAACTTTTGTTATAGATAATCCGAATAATGCAAAAAAAAGAAAAATTTTTCTATGTTTAAAAAATCATAGATAAGAGAGAGAGCCGTTGATCATTGAAATATTAAAAAAATTCACAAATATTGGATTTTTTTTTGATATGTAAGAGCTTAAATATATATTTCTTATACTAGTGTAATTAATTATAACATATCTTAAAGAAAACTATACAAAAAGATAATCCTTTATTAAAAAGGTTTTAAAAATGATAAAAAAACAAAAAGTGAAATCTTTATCATTGCTTTTGATGATTTTAATAACTAGCTTTTTTACTTTTCTCCAATTAAACTTATTTTTCATGGACACTGATAAGTTCGATAAGGACTCAGAAATAATTACTAATCCAAAAACAAGTATAAAAGGTAATGCTTCGTGGTGGGATAAATCATATCGATCCAGACAGTTAATTAATATTACAAATCCTTATCCTGTAAACTTCGAGAATTATGGGGTGAGTATTTCTTTCAATTATACTGATCTAGTTAATCAAGGGCAAATGAATTCCAGTCTAAAAGATGTAAGAATTATTGAATATGACTCTGAGGGAATTCCTTTTATAAGAAGATATTACTTTAAGATGAATTACCCGCAACAAGATATAGCGACTGTATGGTTTGATACAAATATTTCAGCTAGTACTACTGAATATGATACGTATTTATACTACGGGAAAGAAACTGCACAAATAGATGATGAAGGGCATTATTTTATGAACACTGCTACAAATTCCCCATCAGATAGTTTTGGTTTGATTAGAAATGGAAATTTTGAATTAGATGTCAAAACAGGCACTTTAATTGATGGTACTTTTGGTTGGAATTTTACCGATGATGTACCTGAGGATATCGGTCCAGGTTATGCACCGAATGTTCCAGGGGCAAATTATCAACATAATTTATCAAATTATGTTGGCCAACATGAAGATGTGTATGAAGGAGATTATTCATTTAAATGGGGTACCACTGATCATTATTTACCTTCAGAAGGTTCTAGCAATGAATTTATAGGTACATTATTTAGTTATCCATTTATTGTTCCTAAGATAAGCGGAGCAGGATCACCTAAACTTTATATTCAAACATGGCGAAATGTTAGATTATATGATATGAGTAATCCTAGATGGATAGAATTTTATGCACGAACTTCAAAGGATTATAGTCAAACAATGGATACTGGACATAATGGTTTACCTGATGGACTTGCAGAGGATTGGATAAGTATAGGAGACTCAAAAGGATCAGAGTATATAGCAGAAAATCAATTAGATTTATCTCAAGCTAATACATATATAGGTGAATTAATGGATGTAATTTATCTAGATGTAACTAATCATCAAGGAGAACTTATATTTCTGGAATTTGGCATGTGGGGTATAGAAGGAGATAAAGTATCTGCATTTGCACAGGTTGATGATGTGAGATTTAATTATATTTTAACTACAGTATTAAATCCTGAAATAGAAGAACGAAGATCAGATATTACAATTATAACTAGAGACGTTGATGGAAGGCTTGTTCCTAATGCCGAAGTCTCATTAATGAATATGTCAGATTCTATTGAGACTAAATTTACTTCTCTAGATGATGCTTCAGTTACTTTCACGGGAATTGATTTTGGCGAATATAATTTTACTGTAAATTATACATTGCCATCTGGAAGGGAAGAAGAAATGTATAACAGTTTTGAGAACGGTGAAGGTCCTTTTTATATACAACAAGCTATAGAGAATGAAACACTTTATATTGATATGTGGACAATCGATTTTGAAATGGTTGATTTTGACAATGAACCACTAACCATGGGAAATATCACAATACGGGATGCTGATGATGAATTTTTAACTAATTTAACTCTTAATGATGAAGGAAAAGCAACATTTCGTTGGAGAAATCAATCCAAATATTATTATAAAGTATGGTACGATAATGACGATTATAATTTAAACCCCACTGCGTTAAATGCAAGTTATATCTTAAGAGATACTTACAATCAACTAAATAATAAGTATAGAACCGTTACGGTTGATATAAATGCAACAAATACTGCTTCAGGACCAAATTTTGCAGTTAGTGAACTTTTTTATACAGATGGCTCACGAACAGAATTAGGAAATAAAAAAATAATCAAAATTAACGTAACAATAACTGTCCCTGAACCAGCTTCAACACTTTCATCTGTTTCTATTTATTACATAGATAAAAATAATTCAACTGATGGAAATCTTATTTATTATAATGATAGTTATACTTTATCTGATAAAATAAACTTGATCCAAATAGATATCAGAAATCCTCTTATTATGTCTGGTAATCTAAAGAGCGATAAATTTGAAGTGTATGGCTTGAAAATAGAAGTAATTGGTGAAAATTCGTCTCGATGTGATGGTATAATTAAATTGGATTCAATTGAGACATGTAATATTTATAATGTTACAGATTTATGTAAAGTGGATATCAAAATTATAGGTACGGATTATGCTGGTGTTGCTGGATGTTATGTAATAGTAAACAGTTCAAATAGAGATGGTCTTTTTAATGTTTCTTTATTAACAAAGGATCTCACGGGATACGCTTACGGACAAATTAATACTAATATCCCACTCTGGTATTTAAGAGGATATAATTATACTTTTTCATTAGAGTTTTTTGGAGAACATCAAGATTTAAATGTAACCGAATCAGATAAATGGAAACCATCTGGTCCTAGATATTCTTATAATTATCGATTAAATCAATCCGCAGATCTTATCTTTCAACTTTACCTAAGTGGTGGCATTAATACAAGTTGGTACCTAACTAGATTTGAAAACTTAATGATGGTAGAACAGGTAATGTGGAGTGAAGATATTACAGTCTCAGTGAATTTCACCTTAACTACTGATGAATGGCAAACATCTAGAGCCGTTGATCCTCCTGCTACAGTGACTTGCACGATTAAAAGTACAGGAATTAGTGCTAAAGTTTGGTTAACATTAGATATGGACCCCGGAGTTGGTCCAGGTATTTATACAATAACATTTGATTCAAGTGTTTTATCAGCAGGTAATACGGGTAAGATTTATTCTATTATTGTATCTGGAAATAAGGCAGGATATAGTCTCCCAGCTAATGTGAGTACCACAATACTCATTAGTACAGTCCCCACTGTGTTGTCAATGCACGATTATTACAATTCCTTAAATGTTATATCAGAATTTTCTCAAACATTTGGGGAATTTGTAAATTTAACAGTAAAATATTATAATGATACAAATTCACCGTTAGAGAATGCTATATTGACTTATGAGTGGCTTAATCTTGATCCTATTCTGTTTTATGAAGATCCCATTAATGATGGATATTATACTGCAACAATTGATACATCAATAGCAGAATCGTGGGGTTTAAAATCAATCAAGATTATTGCCAAATTAGAAAACTTTACCACACAGACTCTTATAACTTCTCTCAGCATTACACAAAGACCCACAACTCTTAATGGAGAAACAGACTTAGTTTACATTAACTCGAGAGTATGGGTAGAGGATTCTCATCTATTCGAATTTCAATATGCCGATGTAATTGAAAATGAGATTATAGGGAATTTAACTACTGCTACTTTCATCTGGGAAAAGTTATATCCAAACGGAACTAGAGTTCCCGGAATACATGGTACTGGAACATTGATTCAAAATGCGAATAAAACCTATATACTAGATTTTAATACAGAATTAAGACCCGTTGGTTATTATTATTTGTATCTTACATTACAAAAACAAAACTATGAAGTAAAAGCTGCACTCATTAATTTAGAAATTATGTTACGAAACTTTACAGCCACTTTAGACGCAACAGGATTGAGAGACAACAATCAAATCAGGGTAGTTCAAGGTGATGATATTAATTTTGAAATCACTCTATGGGATGAAACACGAAATATAGAACTTGAAAACGCAACAATTACACTCACTATTGGAGGTAATGATTACATTGTTGATATGACGGCTTCGGGCGTATACGAATTAACATTTAAAACGAATGATATTAGTGCGTTTATTACTTCTAGAACATTCTCAGGTAGGATTACAATTCAAGCATCCAATTTCACAACCAAAGAAATTATTATTACTGTAATAGTTCAAATGGAGGAAATATTTCCAGGAATGCCTACATTTTATTTTATCTTGATAACTGTATCAATTATAGGCGTTGTGGGGAGTTTGGTAGCCTATAGAGTTATTCAACAAGCAAGAATACCTAAACATGTTAAGAAGATCAGAAAAGTTAAAGGATATATCAAATCAAAAAAGAAAATCACTGAAACAGTTGCAGTTCCAACAAAAGAAGAGATGATAGTTAAATTATTTGGAAATGAATGGAAAGAAATTGGTCTTTCAATTGAAAAAGTGTTAGGCATAGAAGAATTAAAACCTGAAAAACAACCATTAAAAGAATTTAAAAAGGGAGGTGAAAGCGAGTAATGCCAATAGGTTTAGTATTAATGAGATGGGATATTAAAGTAAGTACTGAAATTCTTGCTAAATATCCTGAAGAACTAGTTATAAGTGAAGAGACATTAATGCAAATATATGCAGCACATGAATATACAGGTGAACCAGGAATGATTAGCTTATTAGTTGGTCCATTAAATATTGCTTCATACTACACTGGTCGAGAAAAACCACTTTATATTATTCTTATTTTAAACTTGGATGAAGATCCAGATACTTTTGAAGGAGGTTTAGCTGATATTTCACGAGTGATATTTCAAAATTATGAAGACAATGCATATCTTGAAATGATTCCGTTCCTTTTCCAACGTTTATCAACTTATCCTTATTTAAATGAGGAACAAAGTTTAGCTATTACTTATATTGATGGTGTAAATAGATTGATAATAAATAGGTTAAGAGATGAGGGCGTAATTTCTAAATCAGAGTTGAAAATTTGGTTAAAAGATAAGTATAGAGAAGGATTCTTTGATGTAGATGCGATACTTATGGAATTAATCAAAAGGGAAATAATAAAAGAAGCTTCTGTGAAAGGAATGCCTTCAGAACTAATATTTCTCATAAATGATCTGTTTATGATTAGAAGACCTCCAATTAAACTTTTAGAAAATCCAATAGAACGAGGACTCCCTGATAAATTCGTTGAAGAGTATAATACAGCTGTAAAAAATTATTTTCAGAAATATAGTCCATCGGACGAGGACAATCTTAAAATTCTTGATAATGTTATAGCTGATCCTCAAGTCTATGAAATCCTGAAATTATTAAGAATTTCAATCGTAACTAAGAATGTCTTAGAAAAACTTAGAAAAAAGGGAGTAGAAGACATAGATGGAGGATTGAAAAAGTTATGGGATTGTCAGATGATTCATGTATTCCAAGATACTAAAGGCAATGAGTATTATGCATTGCTTACTGACTTCTATAATTCATTGGTTTACCCAAAGTATATGTTAAAGACAATAATTTATCAATATAGTGTAAAATCTAAGTCAGAAGGAGTATTAGTAGAATATCTAAACGTTCTTGAAGATACTTATCGACCAACTAAATTTTTAATAGAAGAAAAGAGTGAAGATTGATTATCTTAATTTTTCTTCTCTAATTTTATTTATATTTTTTTTCTTTGAAAAGTAGAAATATGAAATATCCAATTTTATTATTTTTCAGGTAAATAAGCCTTTAATTTTTGAGCCTTTTCAGAGAATTCTTTATAAAGAGAATCATCTCCTAATTCTAAACATAAATTCGAGATTTTCTCGAAATAGTTAGCAGTTTGAGCAATATCACCGTTTTCTAAACAAATTCTAGCTTTATTAATTAATTGTTCTCTTTCAAACAATGGTTGTAATAAAGGAGATGCATCTGTGTTTATTTCTAAGATATCTGCGATTATTTGAATCATTTTATCACGATTTTCTGGATCGATTGCAACCATAGAATAAGTCTTCAAACCAAGAATCTCTTGTATTTTATCGATTTTTAAAGCTTCAGGTAAATCTTGTTTATTCCCAATCACAGCAGTATGGGCATAAGGCGCATGTTCTCTGACTAATTCAATGAAAAATCTACTTTTTTCTACATTTTCTAAAGTAGAATCCGTAATTATAAGAACCGCATCACTACCGAGAATAAAATCATTCCATAAATAACTAAATTGCTCTTGTCCTGCGAAATCCCATAAATGAAAATATAATTTTCCTATTTTAATTGTCGATATCTTTCCTGTAATTGTAGGTACATGAACAGAAGGGATCTCATCCAAGCATATTAACTTTGTGGTTGTAGTTTTTCCTACTCCAGAAAAACCAACCAACGAAATTTTAGTTTTAAGATTTCTATGAGTTGTATCAATTATGGGGTCCAAAATCTCCATGAGAGCTGGATCTAAGTTTTCTATATCATTTCCGAATGTTTCTAAAAATTCTCCCTTTAAATTATCCAATCCTCTTTTTGTGCGATCAATATCATCATTAATGTCTGTTATAAATAAAAAAGTTAATCCTATATCCTTTAATTGGGTATAAACAATTTTGAATTTAAAAAAATCATAACTATCAAGGCTAGTTCCTTTATCAGCGTCTTCTAATATCTCTTGATAGAATTTTTGAAAATCTTCAATAGAAAGTGCTCTTCCAAAATTTTTATTATACAACACTTTCTCATCTTTTAGGATGTAAACTTGTCTCAACATAATTAATTTCCCTTAATGTTTTAGATGATTACTCCTAATTAGTTAACATTTCCTAATCTAATAAAAATAATTTTTGTTTTTATACTTTGATCCTTCAATCTAAATCAATCTATTTAAATTTTTAGAAACGAAAATATTAATGATATTGAAACAAAGTTAAGATTCCTAAGTTTCAAAAAATAAGAGTTTGATAAAATTACAAAAGAAATTAAGGAAATACTCGAACAATGAAGATCTTTTTTCAAACTCATTGTTTTATATTTGCTATCTATTAGTAAAAATTTTTATTTACACACTTTATTATTTGTACACATTTTCTAAATATTAAACGTTAAGAAAATGTTATATACCAAAAATGGTATCTATAATGTAAAAAAAATCTAATTTTTAGTATTCAAAAAAATATAATTTTGTTATAAAAAAGGTATTAAGTATGATAACTAAAATACATAATAAGAAAAAAAACCTGAAGATCGCGATACTTTCGATTATACTTACCGCAAGCTTCTTTCTTTCTGTAGTACCAATGTTTAATTCTAATTCAGAGGATCCCAGTGTAGTTGAGAATGAGGATCTTTCAGAGAAAACGCCATTATTGAGTACAATTGGTTATGATGTTTGGTGGAATGCATCTTTTCCTTACAGAAGACTTATTAACATTACTAATCCTTTTGGGGTCGATCTAATTAACCGCACAGTATCAGTAGAGTTCAACTATTCGACATTAGTTAATGAAGGAAAGATGAACTCAAGTTTGAAGGATATCAGAATTGTAGAAAATGGAAGATTAAGGAATTATTTCTATATGCAAGATTTCCCCCAAACTGATTTAGCAACTGTATGGTTTCAAGCAAATATCACGTATGATGCAGTTAATCCTGACATGGATACTTATATGTATTATGGAAATAATACTGTTGGACTTGATGAAACTTATTTTATGTCGAATATAGAATCGAATGAGATTTGGTATCAATTTGAAGAGGGGCAAGGTAGTGATGTTTCTGATTCAATAGGTAATTATAATGGTTTACTTTATGGAGGAATTTGGCAGAGTGAAGGAGCGATAGGTGGAGCTTTAGAACTCAATGGTGTGAGTGATTACATAGCTATCTATGATAAGTATTATCAAAACGCAGGTGAAATTACTGAATTAACCATTTCTTGTTGGTTTAAAACATCTTTTGGAGGTGCAGGTCAATGGGATAATTGGGCTTTTTTCGATTATGACAGATCAGAATATTTCAATTTTTATATTAGAGGTGATAACGGACGAGTAGGATTTTCATCTACGCACGGAACTTCAATTGACGATTTCAGTTCAAATGAGCAAAATTTAAATAATGGAGAATGGCATTTTGCTTGCGCAACATATGATGGAACCAATAAAAGGATTTATATTGATGGAGGGTCTCCTACGGTAGATACCGCTAATCCGACAGATATAGGGTCTGGTAATTATGTTAGATATGGCTTTGTTGGTGATGGTTCTGAAGCAACTAATTTTGATGGTAATAGGAATAATTTTTATTATGAAGGACTTATTGACGAAGTCAGGTTTTTCAAGAATGCACTTTCAGCCAATGAAATCGATTTTATTTATAAAAATTATAGCGCTCCTGCTTACTTAAATGAAGAGCAGATAAAAGCCGCCAAAGTTACTATTACAACTTATGATATCGATGGTGGAATAGTGGAAAATGCTAATGTTTCTTTATATAATGCTACTGGAGGTTTTGTAGTGAATGGTTTTACATCTAGCGATGGTTCAGTAACTTTTATAGATTTAGAGCAAGGAGGATATAATATAACTGTTCAATATACAATGAATGGTAATACCACCTTGGTCTATAATAGTTCTGATACAGAACCAGATCGATTTGATTTTCAAGAACTCGTTTATGATGAAGATATTATTACAGATTTATGGACAATTGATTTTGAAATAGATGATTGGAATGGAGATCCTCTTAATTATGGATACATTAATGTTAGTATTTCTGAAGGTGGACCTGTTCTTGATACAATAAATCTTGATGCTGATGGTTTAGCCAGTTTTGTATGGGAAAATAGAGGATCTTATTACTATGAAGTGTACTATAATAATAGTGATTATACTCCCATTCAAACTCCCTTGAATGCTAGTTATATCTATAGATCAGATTATGATATTGAAGGTCAAAAATATCATAATTACGGCCCATTAGATGCTAATACTGAAAAGGTTTCTCTGCCTGCAAATAAATATTATATAGATTTTGATCTTTATACTGATGGAAATTCAAGTTTTAATTACAACAAATTAAACAGAATCAATGTTACGATTAAAAATATGGATGATTTTCTTGAGAAAGTTCAAATTTTCTACATTGACAAAGATGGACAAACATCAACATTAGATCATTTACTATATGAGAATGAAACTTACGCTGGAGGAACTTATGATAATGTCGAATTTAATATAAGAAATCCACCAGAAATCCCAGTTAAGTTACGAAATGATAATTTTGAAGTATATGGTATACATCTATATGTCGAATTTTACGATTCAGATGGGAGCACCAATGGCGTAATAGAAATTAATACCACTGAAGCATGTCATATTTTTAATAAAACTGACCTCACTAAAATAAAAATTAAAGTTCTTGATAATACACTTAATGCGCCAGTATCTGGCGTTATTGTTCATGTGACAAATCAAACAAATTCAATTGTAAATTTAACTACCAAAGCTGATGGATTTGCTTATGGTATTATAAATAGCGATGTCGAATTTTGGTATACAAGAGGATATAATTATACTTTTAGTTTAGAGTATTTCGGACAATTAAAACCATTTTACATTAATAAAACAGACCCCCCTCAATGGAAACCATCATCCCAAGTATCAAGTTATAATTACACTCCCCTTGGTAATTCATCCTTAATTTTTAAAATGGTGATTGATCCTTCCCAGTATAGCACGAATTTTACATCTGTTTCAGGCTCTTCTTCTGCTACGTGGGGACAAAACCTTAATTTTCAAGTTACATTTGAATATACTGACCCTGTTGGAAGTGGACCTATTGACAATCCAGATACATTGACAGCGGTAGTTAAAAGTCAAGATACTTATGAAACAATGTTAACCAGAGAGCTAGGTGATTTCAGCCCCTTAGGAAGTGGTCAATTCTTATTGAGTATTAATTCCAGCCTGTTCTCCGCTGGAAATTCAAGTAAGAACTATTTTATCACGATTACAGGGTCAAAATCAGGTTATTCGAATCCATCTCCAGTCTATCTTGGATTTACAGTCAACGCTGTTCCAACTTCAATTAGCATTCATGATTATGATAATAGAAACCTGGTCTTAACTGAGGTGTCGCAGTATTATGAAGAATCTATAAAAATTCCAGTTAAGTATTACATTACTAGTTCAGGTTCTGCGATAGCTGGTGCCACTTTAAGTTATGAATGGCAATTCGGTTCGGGACCTATTCCTACAGATCCGTCTGATTCTGATTATTATATTTTCGAAATTGATACATCAGTAGCAACTAATATCGGAAAATATAGAATTGATATTACCGCGTACTATGAAAATTATAGCATGCAGGTAGATTATCCAGTTGATATTAATATCATAGCGCGACCAACTTTGATTAATGGGATAAGTGAATTATTGCAACTCTCACCAAAATTATGGGTGAATGAATCAGCTAACTATACATTTGAATATAGAGATGTCTTAAGAGATGAAAGAGTTAGTGGATTAGAAACAGCATCATATACTTGGTTCAGATTAGATGAGAATGGTAATCCTCTTACTGGTGAAGGTAATGAGGGATTTGGTGATTTGATAGAGACTAATGACAGTTTGTATACCTTAGATTTTGATACTGAGACAAGAGAGGTTGGTGAATATAGTATTTTTGTATCTTTACAGAAAAACAGCTATGAAATTAGACATTCTTATTTAACTTTAACTATTCAAAAACGATTGATAAACGCATCATTAGATATAACTGGTTTGACTGAAAACCGTATAGACATTGTGCAAGGAGATACTATCAAATTTAGAATAACTTTGACCGATCCCACCAATCAAGATCAATTATTAACAAGAGCAACAGTGACATTTACATTTCAAGGTAAAAATTATACGTTAACTCCAGATGAAAATGATCCTGGAGTATATATATTATCATTACCAACAAGTAATATAGATGCGTTTATACTACCAAATACACTACGAGGAATACTTACTTTTGAGAAGGAGAACTATGAAACAAAAACTGTTGAATTGATTATTGTAGTAGGATTAACTGAGATTTTCCCAGGTATGCCTATGTTCTATTTTATATTGATTGTAGGCGGCATTGTAGCAGTAGTAGGCAGTTTAGCTACTTATCGATTTGTTCAACAAGCAAGGATACCTACTTTCGTCAAAAAAGCAAGAAAGATGAAAAAAGAAATCAAAGGTAAAAAAACAATATCGGAATCATTATTGTATCCTTCAAAAGAAGAATATCTTGTCAAAAAGTTAGGGGATAAATGGGATACACTTGGACTTTCGTTAAGAGATGTTTTAGGTGTCGAAGTCGAGAAAAAGAAAACAATACCTGAAATAAAAGAAGAAATAAAATTTAAAGAACCTATGGGAGGTGAAGATTAATGCCTATTGGGTTAGTTTTAATGAAATGGGATGACAGAGCAGGAACAGAGGTTTTATCTAAGTATCCAGAAGAAATTGTTCTAACTGAAAAAACACTCATGCAGGTATATAGCACTCATGAATATAGTGGAGAATCAGGAATGATAAGCCTAATGATTGGTTCCCTTAACATTGCTTCCTACTATACTGGTCCGGAGCAAAGCTTTTACATTCTTCTACTTTTAAATCTAGATGATGACCCAGATGCATATGAAGAGGGATTAATTGATATTTCTAGAATTCTCTTGCAGAATTTGGAGGATGATGCATATTTAAAGATGATTCCTTCATTATTTCGACGATTAGCGGTATATCCTACCCTCAATACTGAACAACGACTTGCGATTACATACCAAGATGAAATAAAACGGATGATAATTAACCGTTTAAGAGATGAAGGTGTAGTGTCTAAGTCAGAATTGATGATTTGGCTAAAAGATAGATATAAACAAGGTTTTGTTGACATTGATGGAGTTATTATGGAACTAATTAAACGAGAGATAATTAAGGAAGCCTCAGTAAAAGGTATGCCCTCAGAATTAATATTTCTAGTAAGAGATATTTTGATTATGAGAGTTCCTCCTGTTAAAATCCTTAGTGATCCTTCTGCCCAAGGTTTACCCTCTCAATTTGTAGAGAACTATAAAACTGATGTTAAACGATATTTCCAGACTTATCGACCAACTGAGGGGGATAATTTGAGAGTGATTGATGTTCTTAGTAATCCTCAAGTTTATGAAACTATGCGTCTTCTTAGAACGGCAATTGTTACAAAGAATGAACTTGAAAAACTTAGAAAGAAAGGAGTTGAGGATCTGGATGATGTACTTAAAATGCTGTGGGATACACAATTAATTCAGGTATATAGAGATGAGCGAAATATCGAATATTATGCACTTCTTTCAGACTTTTATTTAAATATTATCTTTCCAAAATATCTATTGAACATAATAAAAACAGTATATGACCAGAAGTCTAAAGTTGATCAAGTTTTAATGGAATACCTTACTGTACTTGAAAACTCTTACCACGACATTAGAGTAGCTAAAAAAGAAGCAGCTAAAGCTGAAGACTAAAAAATTATAATTTTTTTCCTTTTTTTATTACTTTTCCTAATAATATCATAAAATTTTTGAATTCAATACCATTAATCTCCCTTAATAAATTCAAAAATATCAAAAGATATGAAAAAAATGACAGATGAAGAGATTTTTGATTCTTGTGCCCAATATTTAGATACACCTGAGGCTTTAGGATTGGATGGTATAGATTTAGAAAAATATATCATCGCAAGTTATATTATAAAACGACCAAAAGGACAAAATGTTAATTACTTATCTCGTTTTGCAGCGATAGAGCAATCAACTGGAACTTGGGTTAGAGTACCCGAAGAAACTGCTGAAGTTAGGAAATATCATGTTGCTAGAGTATTAGGTGTTTATGAGCTCCCAATGTATGAATATATTATTCCAAAAGATATAAAAGAAAGGACTTATTTCGTGCAGATTGGATTTCCTGTTGTTAATATTAAGGGAATGGGCATTCCCATGTTGTTTACCACAGTGATAGGAAACATTAGTATCACCCATGGGTTAAAATTGGTAGATCTTGCATTTCCAAAAGCATGGTTAGAAGATTTTAAAGGTCCAAAATTTGGAATTGATGGTATTAGAAAGCTTATGAACATTCCTAAACGTCCTTTATTGAATAATATGGTAAAACCATGTACAGGTCATACTTGTGAAGTCGCTGCGGATTTAGTTTATAAAGCGGCAGTTGGAGGTTGTGATGTTGTAAAGGATGATGAATTAATTTCTGATCCCTCCTTTAATACTCTTGAAGATAGAATCGTTAGCGTTATGGAAGCTGTAGATCGTGCCGATTCAGAAAAAGGAGAAAAAACATTATATACGATAAATATAACTACTAAATTTCCAGAGATGTTTGAATATGCTGATAAAATGATAGAATTAGGCGCAAATGCATTAATGATAAATTATTTAACTACAGGTTATGAGGCTTTAAGGCAAATAGCTGAGGATCCTTCAATAAAAGTTCCAATTCTAGGACATATGGACTTTGGGGGTACTTATTTCGGAGGAGAATGGACAGGAATGACAAGTATGTTGACATTTGCAAAATTACCTCGTATTTGCGGTGCAGATAGCGTTGTAATTCCCGCACCATATGGTAAAGCAGAGATTTTAGACGAGAGATATGAACAAAATCTTAAAGCTCTAAGATATCCATTAAAACATATTAAACCTACATTACCTATGCCCTCTGGAGGTATCACGCCAGGAATGGTTGAGAAATGTATAAAAGAAGCTGGAACAGATATCTTAATCGGAAGTGGTGGGGGAATTCATAGTCATCCCGACGGTCCAATCGCTGGTGCTAAAGCATTTAGACAAGCAATAGATGCTGTCTTACAAGGAAAGAAAATAAAGGATGTCGCTAAGGAGAAAAAAGAGTTAGGTATAGCATTAGGAGTATGGGGTACTGGTAAAACAGCCTTAGTTGAATAATTTTTTTATTTTATTATTAGATAATCACTTAAAAGGACTCGTATATTTTTATTAAAGTCATTGTGAGTTACCTTTTTAGCAATTTCATTATAGCGCAAATCTAAAAACTTAATGCTTGGCATTTTATTTATATATTCAATATTCTCTAATTCGCTAATTCTATTATTTGTTAAGATTAGATGAGTTAACTTTTTTAATCCGACTAATTCTTTTATATTTTTGATGTGATTATTTGAAAGATCAATTTTTTTTAAGTTTTTTAAGCAAGTTAGACCCATTATTTCAGAAAGCGATTTTATATCATTTTTCCACCCCCAGGGGGTTCCTTTCACTTCAAATTCGAGAAAATCTGATAAATCTAATTCCTTTACTAATCCATTTTGACAGTCAACTTCGTAAAAGGCATTAGGATAACGCTTAGTTAGTTCTTTAATGGTTAAAAAATTAATATAAATTTCAGCTAATTCTTTATTGCTAAGAAGATCAAATTTTTTGATTTTTATTAATTTCTTAATAACTCTTTTAAATCTTTTATTATCGATTTTTTTCTCTTTATTTATGTATTTAAGTTTTGTAATCCTCTTTACTTCTTTAAAAAGTATCAATTTAGATTCCTGATTATTAACTTTCTTTAAAGTTTTAATTATGTTTATCAAACAATAATAATCAGATTCGTGTTTAATAGCCCATTCTAAAGGTCTTATTGCTTTATTTAAAAACCATATATTAAGATATTTTATTGCTATATTTCTAATTTGTGAATTTGAATCAGATACGATTGTTCTTTCTAAAATTATAAAGAGTTTATCATCATATAGACCAATTTTATCTAAATTCTCTAATGAGTCTATTATGATATTCTCATTTTCACTATTTTCAATGAAAGATATTAAATAATTATAAGCAGAGTATTTATCTATATCTTTTCTCTCAAAAAGCTCAAATATCTTGTTTGGTGTTAGTTTCATTTGAAAGATTGTAGAAATTTGTTAATTCACAGCGAAATGTCAAATTTTTTTGTTTTTAAAAAATTAAATAATTATCTTATAAAAATGGTTAATTGCTTTATTTTTTATTTTCTTTTATTATTTCTTTCTTCTATTAACCTTATTATTTGATATTTAATCATAATTAATTATTAGGAAAGAATATAGTAAAAAATTCAAAGAATATCATTATAATTTCTATTATTTAATCAAATCTAAAAGGAGGGAATTTCCTTCTCTTAGCAAAATTTTTTTCTAAAATAACTTTTAACTCATTAAAAGGTTTTAAATTTCCTGAAAAAACTGTATTTGTAACCTCATTAATTGGTTCCAATAATTCTTCAACTTGTTCTAGTTTCCTTAAATTCCCTTCAGATAATAAAGATAGAAAATAATCATTTTGGTATTTTTTAAACGTTAAAAATCGATAATACTGAAATCCTAGTTTTACAGCTATCCATCGAGGAATAGCACTGGTGTTACCTTGAGTATTTGCAGCTATTGCTTCAATTTTTGCAGTAAGCATAGATTCTTTCATTTCTTTTTCTTCTTCGGGATTTTCGAATTCTCCTGGAAATTCAATATTAAGTTCATCTCCTAACAATAGGGATATGACACCAATTGACATGGAAGATAACCCTAAATAATCAATTCGGATAGAATCTTCTACATAAGGAATTTCTTGATCTGAAAATACCTCCTGTAATTTATTTGCATATTCATTTAAAATAAAATGTGCTCTTTTTTCGAACTCTTTCTCTATTTCATATTTTTCAAATTTGTTCAATTGATCAACATCCCTATTTCCTAACAATTCAGAATAATTGTTTGACATCTGTTCGAGAAGCCATTTCCCTTTTTTATCAGGAAATCTACCATATACAAGATATATAATATTGTCTTTAACGTAAAATTGGCATTTTTCCTCAATATTCTTATCTTCAGATATTAGAAGCATTTTAAAAAGTTCTCCACCTAAAATACTTGTGGCTATCGAATTTAAATTGTTTGAAAGCTCTAATAAATAAATTAAATTATCATTGCTGCAGAAAAGTTGAGTTCTTTCAACTGATGTTATACCGAGTAATTTTACATATTCATCCTTTCCTAACTTGATTTTATTTTGATCTAAGGAAATAACTAATGGTTTATGATCATTCTTAATTTTTACTTTGCTCTTAAATTTTGAAGATAATGTAGTAGTTTTAGGTTTAAACTCTTTTGGTTCTGTTCTTTCTTGATTTTCTGTAGTTAAGTCAAATAATTCAGGTAAAAATTTACGACAACTGGGACATAATTGATCTTTAGGAAAAGGTTTTACAACGTTATATCCACAATTTTGACATTGAACCATATTTTTAGGTTTATTATTTGGAAGTAAAGCATTTGGAATTATTACCAACTCGGCTTTAGATTCAATAGTAATTAAATAAAATTTTAAATATTTTAATTTTTGTATTATAAATATTTATTTGCTATTTCTTTAAAAGCATCCAAAAATTTGGTATTATCTTCTTCCGTCCCAATAGTGACTCTAATGTAATTATAAAGACCAGGTTTGCTGAAATGTCTTACTAATATCTTCATTTCCCTAAAATCCCAGACAAATTTTAAAGTCTTAGACTTATCCTCAAATTTTATAAAGATAAAATTAGCGTCTGAAGGCAAAACGCTTACACCATTAAATTTATCCAATTCCTCACTTAATCTTTGTCTTTCGGAGATAATTTTCTTATTTTGGTCAAAAATCTTTTTACTATTCTTAATACATGATAATGCTGCAATTTGACCTAAGTAATTTGTGTTATAGGGTAATTTAACTCTATTCATCTCTTTTATTATATCGGGATCAGCTAAAGCAAAACCAAGTCTTAAAGAAGCTATAGAAAAACTTTTTGAAAATGATCGAATCACAATTAGGTTTTTTACTTTTTTTAATAGAGATAAACAAGTCTGATTAGAAAAATCAGCATACGCTTCATCGACTAATACAATTCCTGAAAAACTTCCACAAAGTTTAAGAATAGTAGCATTTCCAAATGACTTTCCGTTAGGATTGTTTGGTGAATTGATAAACATCAATTTTCCCTTTGCTGTATAAGTAGAATCAGGTATGGAAAAATCTTCATTTAGAGGTATTTC
>JBHLOC010000035.1:0-1821 GCA_048940925.1 Promethearchaeota archaeon
AATAAAGGTGATCTGGAACAATAAAGTGTCCAAAATTTATCAAAATGCTCTGTATTCTATATCATCTCATGAAAGGATGGTAATACATCTCTACTCTATTTTTTTTTTTAAATTTTAATGTTATCTTTAATTAATTATGGGAGTTAAATTACAAGATATCATCATTCGTAAGAAGATTGATCTTAAAACTTTAGCAGGATCTATTATCGCAATTGATGCTCCTAATATCATTATGAGCCTCTTTAATTTCGCTCGGAAAAATCCCGATGGCTCCTATGCCGATCTTATCTTAGATAGAACACAACGCCCCATCTCTCATCTTTATGGACTATTATATAGAATAAACTTTTATTATGCCAAAAACATCTTTCCTATTTTCTGTTTTGATGGAAAAGTTTCAGAATTGAAAAAACTAGTCACTACCGATAGATTGCATGACTCTCAATTTTATCACAAATGGTATACCTCAGCTATATCTAGAGGAGACCGGGAATTGGCTAAGAGAATTGCATTAAGTAAAGGATATCTATGGCATAATATCATCAAGGAGTCTAAAGAATTACTGGGAGCATTAGGCGTTCCCTATATTGATTCCCCTGCCTCAGCAGAATCCCAATGTGCATATTTAGTGAAGCAAAAAATTGCGACCTATTCGAACTCTCAAGATTTCGATTCCTTATTATTTGGATGCTCTCATATGATTCAGAATTTATCTAAATCATTAAAACGCAAAGTGCAAGGAAGATGGCAATACCAGAAGATCGAACCATTCAAAATAGAATTAAAGAAAAATTTGGATAATTTAGATATTACCTATTTTCACTTAGTGGATCTAGGCATTTTGATCGGTACTGATTATTTTCCAGGGATCAAAGGCATTGGTCTAAAAAAAGCACTTATTCTTATCAAAAAATATGATACTATAGAAAAAATTGCCTTTTATGAAAGACATAAATATGATTTCTCGAAATTATCAACTGAGTTATTGAATAAGATACGAGGGATTTTCTTGTTTCCTGATGTAAATGAAGAAATTAGGGAATTATATTGGAATGTTCCGAATAATTCAAAAGTATTGACCTTGCTTTGTGCAGATCACCATTTAAATGAAGATCGCGTTCAGAATAATTTGAATAAATTAATTTCTAATTTCAACTCCTGTCGGGCATATTTCACCCATCTGGACTCAAAATCACGATCAATCCAAATAACTTTAGATAAATTGCTTTAGATAATCTCGTTTTTTTTGTTTAAATATGACTAGTACTAAGGTATAGCATACATATATCATACATTCTATTATCCTATGACTGAGACGTTACTAAAGCCAATTGTTGATGTTGAAGAAAGTGAAATTATAACTCCTTCAAAAGTGATCAAACAAAGAGTATTAGAGTATATATTTAGGAATATACCCTTTACCCAAGCTAATAGAGTTACGCATTTGTCTTTGGATAAATATCGCCAATTGAGGACAGCTCTAAATATTCCTATTCCTATAATACGAGACATCTATACGAGATTTGTAGTCGATCTTACTCATTTCAAGGTGTTTCAACACAGATATACGATAGGAGTAGGACTTAAATCTCCTTTGCGTAAATCGTTGGTGTATTTATGGAAAGTATATCGAATAGCTCCTGTGTTTGATTACAGTCGAGCAAAAGTGAATTTGAAGAGTCTAATTGTACTTTTAAGTAGGCTTAACTATTGGCCTCAGATCATGACTCAAGTAGCAGTTACCCTGTATATTACTGAGGTAAATAGTGCTACATTAAAAAAGCTCATTCCTCAAAATAAAATTTGTATTTTATGTGATTG
>JBHLOC010000035.1:1921-49755 GCA_048940925.1 Promethearchaeota archaeon
CTGTATATTACTGAGGTAAATAGTGCTACATTAAAAAAGCTCATTCCTCAAAATAAAATTTGTATTTTATGTGATTGCTCGCCTTATGCGTTTCATAGATGTCGTAATAAAGTGAGAATAGATCGATATTTATCTTGATTTATTTTATTTTAATACTTTTTCCATGGTATTGACTTTTTCTATCCTGATTTTTCCTTTATATATTCCCTTCTTCGAAGTCATATTAAAAATAGAAGGAGGTGAATGAACTCATACCATTTGAACATGTCAACTCTTATGGGAGACGTGGATTCCCCGTTACTAAACATCATTCAATCTACTTTGGTGTGGTGTTTAAGAATAATAAGCCATCTTATAATTGGAATCGTAATTCAATAGATATGAGTGAAAGGAAGTCTCATTCATCTGAAAAGCGTATTTTCTTACATTTTCAGCAAGTAATTGAAAAGAATATATTTATTTTTGAATAAGAAAGTTATGAGGAGGTATGGTAGAAGATATTGAGGAGATTTTTCAATCTCTTATCAAGGCAGGAGTTACTGAAGAAGAACTTGAGCATGAAATAAATTCACGTTTTCAAGAATATCAGGGATTTATGTCGAGACAAGCTATACTTTTTTTAATTGCCAAAGAACATGGATTATTTGATGATGACCTTGAGAACACTTCTTTTTCTTATGAAGGGTTAGAGGAAGAAATTGATTATAACGAGTTCCTAAGACCGATTGCTCAAATTTCTGAAGGAATGAATAATATCGTGATTCTCGGAAGACTTATCAGCATTTCTCAAGTGCGCACATTTACTCGGAAGGATGGTACGAGTGATATTGTAGGCTCCTTTCATGTAGCGGATACATCAGGAAAGATTAAGGTAGTATTGTGGTCAGACCAAGCGAAAATTATAGAGAAGGAATATTTTTCAAGAGACCAAATCATTCAAGTGATTGGAGGATATGCAAAGAAGGGATTGAATGAGGAAATCGAGATCCACATAGGTAAAAGAGGTAAAGTGATTTTATCTCCAAAGGATATCGATATGAACAATATTCCCAAATTAGACAAAGTACCAAATACTTCTTCAATTAATATTCAAGATGTATATGAGAAGGAAGGGTTTATTCCGACTGTAAGTGGAGCAGTACAATTTGAAAATCTTAAAATGGTCAAGTTAAAAGACGGAAGTAAGACATTCTTATTGAAATTTAAATTATGCGATGAAACATCTTCAATTATGGTTAATATATGGGGTATGGATGCACCAGAATTCATAAAAAATGTAAGTGAAGGAGACATTATTATATTATCTAATATGACTATTAAGGAAAATCCCTACTCTAAGAAAAAAGAATTGAATTTAACTAGAAATTCATATGTAGAGATCATGAAGTAAGAGAAGGAGACTTACATCGTTTTCTGCTTACAAGGATAATAGAAAAGCAACACAGTAATATGATAAAAGGTATATAATAGTATCCAGAGATGGTATCATCTTTTTCTTTTATTTTTATACAAATATTATTTTCAATAATATTATTTTCAGATGATTCATCCTCCCTTATACAAAAGGTATAGTATGAAATTGAATTATTTGCTATGGTATTTCCAAATGAGATAATGGATAATTCAATGCCTCTCTTACTAAAAGATATATTATTTGATATAATATTATTATATGTGCCACTTGTTAAACCTATTCCAATCGTACAATATGTTAACACATTATTAGTAATATTGGTATGCTCTGCATATCTAAGCATTATTCCATTAAAGCTCCCGTTAATATAATTATTCTTTACTATATTATATTGACTGGCTCCAGATATGCCTAATCCAGATTTCTCAAAATAATTATTGACAATTTTGTTTTGTTTACACCAAAATAGACCTAGACCATTTTCTAGAAAGTTGTTACATGTGATTAAATTTTCATTACACTCTTCTCCAAAATCCATACCAATGTCATTGAATTTTAACATATTTTCTTTTATTGTATTGAAACTACTATTCTCTGCATAAATTCCAAAACTGTTATTAGCAAATACATTTTCCAGAAGGCTGTTATTGTTACATTTATAAAGATGAATTCCTTCAGAACAATTGAAAAAGTCATTAATTATGATTCTGTTACGGTTGCTTTCATAAATTTCCATCCCATATTCATGATTTCTTATAACGTTTTCTTCGATAATATTATAAAAGCATGCGACGAATTTGAGACAACTAATGTGGAAACTACCAATATAAATTTTAGACTCATAATATTTATTATAGGAAAACACATTGTTTAATATTGTATTGTTATTAGAGAATGCCATGCTTATTCCATCATACTTGTTATCATTTAGATCATTTTCAGAAATTGTGTTATTGAAAGAATAAAATAAGTAAATCCCACGCATATTGTTAACATAACTATTTTCTGTTATTATAGAATTGTTTACATATTCCAAGTTAATTCCCGTACCCCCATTTAGAAAAATACTATTTCTAATTATAAAATGAACATTTGTATTTCTTATATCGAAACTGGGAATCGAAGTGTTTCCATTCCTATCAATCTTAATATTTTCGATTATATAAGGATCGCTCCAGGTACCAGACCCAGAACACCACTCATAATTTGAATTTACATAATCCCAGCCAGAATTTCCCTCAATAAAAATAGGCTCTACTTCTATTGTAGAAGAAAATTGCAAATATTGTGTCCTATTTTTCTCAATATTCATAGTTCTATCTTCTAACTGAGCTTTAAATAAGCTTGGAAGGAAAATTATAAGAGGTATTAATAATATCCCTAAAGTTAATACTCTTTGTCTTCTTGGGATTATAATAATTGCACCCTTTATTTCAATCTTATATTAAGATAATATTTATATTCTTATTTTTAAGTATTTCTGATGTATCTCATTCATTAATTCCAGAATGTTATAAGTTGTTAATAAATAAGATTTTGTTTATCAAGTATAATCTGTATTCTTTTCGCACCCCTCCTGAAATCCATCATTTTTTATCCTGAAATCGAGAGTTCATGAAAATAATTGCTCCTTTATCTGTTTCTTTACGTATCGGTCTTCCAGAAACTGAGGTTCCTCTTGTGATAATCCTTATAGCAATCACATCAACAGTAGCAGGAATAGCAGTTGCAATAACAACAGTTGTCCTATTACGTAAAAGGAAACGAGTAACTGAAGTCTAATAATTTAACATAATTTTTTTTCTTATTTTCTAATCACTTTTTTTCTTTAAATAGACTTATTCTCATTTCATTACAATTATATTTTAAATTAGGAGAGTAAAAGATGATAACTCACATACCAAAAATATTGTATAAAAATACTATAACCGAAGTGTTAGATGAAATTCGATATAATTATGGCATATTGACTCGAAAAGGTTATATATACGGACTCATAGCGATCGATCAAGATGCTAAGATTATCGCTGTCGATTCTCGCTTTGATCGCCAACTAAATTATTGGGATCTCAGTTCTATAGGAGCCGCATTATATGGAGTGGCACGACAAGGGCAAGATTTTTTCGACACTGAATCTTTAGAACGTGCTACTATTATTTATAGCGATATGCAGTTATTTGTAAAGTCAATAGGCAAGGTTGAGCTTCAGAAAAAAGGAAAACGTGATATCCTTATCGTGCTTCTAACCGATAAAGATGTTAACATTGGAGTAATTCAACTCCAAATGAGCAAATTTGCTCTGAAAATGAAAGATGAGATCGAAAGAAATGAACACGTTCAGCAAAAGCTAGAAATGTCGGAACATGAATTAAAGGAACATATCAAGGAACTCAAGAAAGAGATTTTTCGAGATAAGATAGGAGAGATTTCATAGCTTTATTCACTTATGGAGGGATAATAAGTGTCAGAGCAGGAAAATATAGAGAAAGAGGAAGTGGAGATTAGTGAGCAGTTCGATTTTGATGATTCCGAAAATATGATTCAGTTTAAAATTGTCTACTGGGGTCCAGGTGAAAGCGGAAAAACTACTAACTTTTTTCGATTGCGGGAAAAATTCGATCTTCTCAAATTAACCAAAGGATATTCTATTGAGACAACTGAAGGAAGAACACTATGGGAAGATTCATTATATCTTTTATTTAAATTCCAGATTAAAGATATTAAATTCAATATAATATGCCATGTGGTGACTTGTACGGGACAAGAACGCTTTCTTTCAACACGAGAATATGTGTTAGATGGAGCAGATGGCATTATGTTTATTGGAGATTCTGATCCCGAAAAACTGGAACAGAATAAGCGTAGTTTTCGGGAGTTAATTAGTTTTGCGAAGTCTAGAGGAATTCCATATCTCATTCAATTAAATAAGAGGGATCTTGAGAACGCTATTCATATTGAAAAGTTTAAAGTAGCATTAGGGTTACCTTTACAGAAACGATATCCTGATGGTACTCAGATCGTCTATCCAGCGGAAGCATTACAGGGTAAAAATGTAATTACCTGCTTTAAAGACCTTATACTTCAAGTGCTGTTCAAATATTTTGAAAGTTAGCTAGATAGATAGATAAATAGGATGATAAAAGAGGAGAAAATGGAATGGATACCGCAACAGATTTTATCCGCCCTGAATTTTTAAATATTTTATTTTTCCAACAAAGAAATATAGTCATATTTCCTTATGTGGACCTAAAACATCTGCATGGACTTGATATCTTTACTATTGGACATAATACCATTGATTTAGAATCAACCGCTCTTCATAATGTCCGAGAGTTTTTGGAAGGAGAAGTTAATAATTCCTATTCCCAGACTCCTAATCTTTATTTTATTTATAATGTAGATAAAGAAAATTTAAACGAAATTCTTGGAATTCAGGATGTGCGTTTTATTATTAACACGAATGAAAATGTGCGAGATTTAGCAAATGGAGATAGCTATATTTTCTTTAATAAAAAACATAATCAATTTTTAAATTATAATATACCTGATTCTGAATTAGCATTTGAAGAATATTTGATATCTTCTTCTGAAAATGAGATGATTCTTCAGGACAAAATTCAACAGATTAAAAGTATGGCCACTAAAATTTTCACTGAAGTGAATAAAGATAGTACATTACAAAATCTCCCGAAAATATTAGATGGTTATGATAAGAAATATTGGAATTCAATAGTGAAGTTCACGGAGAATTATTTTAAGATTAATGTCCCAGATATCTCTTACCTTAATTCTGTCCGATCTCCAAAAAAGCAATTACAAGATTTCTCAGATGAATATGAATTCATTGTGTCTACTAACAAACAGATTGGAAAGGAATTTATCCAGCTATTGCATGAATATAGAGGTAAAAAGGTTAATTCAGCCAATTTAGAGTTAGAAGAGTTATTTAATCCCCAAAAATTATATAATTATTTACGGAATCATCATTGGAAAGAAGGAATCCCTCATGAGTTTATTGATGAATGGTGTAAAATGGAGTTTTCTCAGTATACCCTGAATGAAGTGGATCAGCATGATTTTGAAAATATTTTAAAAAAATTAGGGATACAACATACTTTTACAGCTTTATCTCAGCCAGAACCGATTCCAGATGTAGACTTCATCAAAGAAAAACCATTAGAAATGATACTTTCCCCAAATGAGAGCTGGATAACGTTTACTCAATGGCTCTCTAATGAAATTATTACATTAGAGCGATTAGTTGAAGAGTTTTCATTAGCGGACGTTAATAATATGAATTATGAGGATAAACAGGGATTATTAAATGAAATATTAAAAATAGAACGCCTTCTTGGTAGAGATCCTGATGAGCATTATAACCAAGTTAAGAATACTAAACAGGAACATCCCGCTATATTGATCGTAGATATTGCTAACATCTTACATGCTGATAAGGATAAAAATGGTAAATTAAAGACTGGGAATATATATAAAATAATTAGAATATTGGAAGAAAAATATAACTTCAGACCTTATTTAATAGCTGACGCTTCAATTATGCATATTATGGATGATAAAAATCTCTATGAATTAATGGTTGAGGCTAAAAATATTGAAGTTGCCCCTGCAGGGCGAACTGCCGATATATATGTTTTAAAATGGGCTAAAAAATTCAACAGTAAATTTCTAACTAATGATCTTTATCGGGAATATTGGCCTCAATTTGGAGAGGAATGGGTTAAAACTAATAGGTTAACCTTTATGTATGTTAATGGGGAATTAATCATTGATTAACTTTTGTGGTTTTTTAAAAGCTTCACCATCTCCCATATATCTTATATTTTTTCCGAAAATGTTTAAAATCCTTCTTGTTCTTCTACTACTTCTATCTTCTTAGGTTCTGAAAAAGAAGGAATAGCATTCTCATTTTGACGTGCCTGTACTGTTGCGAATTCTATTTTCTCGTTCAATATGTGTTGGAACAATAATCTGCAAATCTCAACTTGAGGATATAACAATTTCTTACCATACTCTCCTATATTAACCCACAAGGTATCCTGATTCCACTGAAATGAGATTGATGTCTTATTGTCCTTGAATATATGCACCGTTTTCCATGACTCTGATTTACGGGTAAGCACCTGAAGGATCATAACGATCTCTTCTAAATCTATTTTGATTGTCTTTCCTTCGTTTTTCGAAGGTTTTTCCCATGAGCCATCTGCTTTACTTTTAATACATCGTAAAAACATATAAGGTTCTGTTTTTGAGCTGGTTTGGATAAACAGCCCGGTATTTTTCCCGAAGAAGACTTGGTTATGCGCATCTACCATATTAATTTACCTTGGTATAATTTAGTTATTACTTACTATTTACAGGTGTTTATAAAGAAAAAGAGAAATAGTGATTAGTAATTTGAAAACAGAGAGTCAGTTATGTGGCAAGATAATATTACCTAATTAGTTTTATAGTTTCACATATAATTATTCGATTGATTTTCAAAACATTAATTTTCAGTTAGATATACATATTATTTTTAATCATTTTATATTGAATTTTAATATTAAATAGTCAGAATTCTTAAGATTTAAACTTCTTATCATCTATATAAGAAAATTTTAAAATTTAGAGTGATAAAAAAATTGGATACTTTAACTAAGGATGAAGTAAATGCTTTACCAACTCGATTTAATACAATTCCATATAGCACCTTCTTCAAACTGTGGTACGCCTTACAGAAAGCTCTTCCTCCTGAAAAAAAGGATGAAATTTTAACAAAGATTGGGCGGACTATTGGTAAAGAATTTAATGAGAAAGGAATCGAAACGATTGACGAATTTTTACGACGATTACGAGAATTTTTAGAGCAGGAATGGGCAATCACGGATAATGCAAAGGTTGATATTAAGAAGGATGGAGAAGGAAATATTATTAAGATTCTTGCTTATCAAGACAGTTGTAAAATGTGTTTTGCCAACACTTATTTTAAATATCATGACTTTGGGAGTCCAGCTTGTATGTTTCCACAGGTAATGATGGGAATCTTATCAAAGATGAAAAACAAGTTTGGGTTTAGAAACCTTCGATTTGAAGGCGTCCAAAAAGGGGGAGTTGGAGAGTGTGCGATGGAGTGGAATGTCAGATAGAACATCCTACCCTTTTTTTTTAATTAAAAAAATGATCTCATGCTTTCCTATTCATATTTTATAGAAATTTTATTTCGGTTTTTTATTATTTAATACTAGAAGCAGTTTAATTGAAGAATTTGAAAACATTGATAAGATACATCAAAATTATAATAGAACTTAAAATGAATTTTTTATTGATCCCAAATTTAATATTTTAAAACAACTGACATAGATTAACCATATACATCAAATTTTCTATGTTTCAATTATAATAACCTTAAAATAAAATAAATAAGGAATAGGAAAATATTATTCTATATAGTAAGGATAAGATAATATAGAATATACTCAATCTAAAAACAACTTACTAATAAGATATCAAAATGATTATCTGGATATTAGATAGTGAATCGGGAAATAAGTTGTTATATAAATCATTTTTAAAGACAAAAGCAGATGAAGATATAGTATCTGGATTTTTAACAGCCTTTCATCATTTCTCTATGATTGAATTTAACCAATCCTTAGATTCTATTGAGATGGGCGGATTAAGGTGGATTTATATATTGGAACAAAAACATAATTTACTATTTGTTGCTGCTGCTACTAAAAATGTAAAGACAGGGCTTCTAAAAGGAAGATTAAATGTTATAAAGAATTCATTCATAAAAGAATATGAACCTATATGGAAAAGTAAAAGAAATAGTTGGGATGGAGATATTAATGTTTTTTTACCTTTTCTTGATACAATCGAAGATTATTACAATCAATGGGAGGAGGTTGAGAGTCTTACTCAAGTAGCAGATTTTTTTGATATTCTGGGAGTTTTTGAAAGAATCTTTATAATGTTGAGAAATATTATAGAAAACAAAATGTATAGCAAATCTAAGGATTTAATTATGGATCGGATAGAAAAATTATATAAAGAATTTAGAAACAAACAAGAATTCTGCGATGATCCTGAATTAGAAAACATTTCTTTTTCAAAAGAGTCTTGGTTTAACTTTATTGATAGTAATCTTCTCAAATGTGATAAAGAATTAGTTATAACTATTTTGAAGGAATTACTTGAAAGAGTTTTAGGAGTTTTAAGAGAAGTAAAAGGAGATTATTTATGTTTAAAATATTTTCGTGAAGAAAATGTGTATACATATATTTATAACAATTTAAAATTATTAAAAGATTTAAAATTAGATTTATTTTTCTTAGATTTGTTTCTATTGTTATGAATCATATTTTAGTGAAGTTATTTTACCAACTTTTTTGCATTTTTCTTTAATTTTTTTTTATATTTCACAAGACATTGTTTATTTAGTAAAAGTTTGTTATAAACCACTAGTTTGATTATAGCATCTAAAATGATGAATTTACCATATTCATCTTGAAAGAAATTATTAATTAATTTAAGAAATTTTTTTGTATATTTCTTTTTCTTATATTTTTTCTCTCTAAAGACATTATAACGTATGGCAAGCTGTTTTATCATATTTGCTAAGGCATATTTTGAATGCTTATCGTAAAATCGAGCAATCTTATATTTATTGTAGGTTTTACACATTAAATTCCAATTAGGAATAAATAAAAAATTAACATTTCGTATAAAAAATGAGTCAAAATGCTTTTTAAATAAGACAGGCTTTATCTTATCAGAATTTGAGAAACATAATGCATAAGGTTTAGTTGCTGTGGTTCTATCTTCATAAGAATTAATGTTTACATAATATACCCTTCCTCTGTAGATATGATGTATTCGCATTTCTGCAGGCGATATTTTTTTATCTTTTTCATGAGCAGGAATTTTAACAGAGCCAACGCAATTGCCCTGACCATATAAAATCCATAAAACATAGATGTCTTTTAAATTATAATCTTTTGTCCTTTGCGTTATTTCTTTTGAGGAAATCTGTGAATTTTGAATCTCAACTATAACTTCTTTACCAGATTTAAACTTAAAATATACATCTGCCCGTCTTTCCCCAAAATATTTTTCTAAGGATGCACCCACTATATCTGTATTGTGTTTTAAAACTTGCTTATATATTAGTTGTTTTATTACTTTATGAGCAAATGACTCAGATTTTGTGTCTAATTTAGAGAATAGATGGCTCATGTTTTTATAAGGATATTTGAATATCAAATAGCTGCAAATATGTTTAAATTTAATGACAACGAGGAATTTTTGATTTATGTTCTCAGGTTTTCTTGACTTTCAACAAAACTTTTTATGAATTCACCGATTGATTACAATTTGAAAAAAATGAGACGATTAATTAACAAACTTTTGAAAGGAAAGCTTCTTAATTGAAAAACACTATAAAGAATCAATAAAATTAAAAGATAGGAAACTATTTATTTATTAAGGATATAAATAATTTCGATCCTAAATATTTAGTGAGAATAAAATGGCTGAGAATGATTTTAATTCCCAAAATGATACATGTGTAATTTTAAATTTCACTGAAATCTTTCAATTAATCCATATGTTAAATAAACAATATAAAAAATTACAACGTAAAGTTGTTAAAAATGAAGACCTTACACCTCCCCAGCATTCAATATTAATGGAATTATGGAAATCTGATGGTAAGCAATTTAAAGAGTTGGCATCTGCATGTTGTTGTTCCCCCTCAACTATTACAGGCATAATTGATACCATGGAGAAAAAAGATTTAGTATATAGAGAAAACAACCCCGATGATAGACGAAGTCTTTTAGTTAAACTCACTGATAAGGGTAAAAATATAAAAGGTTCCACACCGCCAATTAAGATCATTTTAACTAACTGTTGTGAAGGTTTTACAGCTGAAGAAGCTGAACAGTTAACTTATTTATTAAAAAAATTATCTAATTCGTTTGAATTAAGCGGTTTGGAAAAATGTTAATCATTTCTCTAGCGTTTGAAATTAGAAATTAAATACATTACAATAATTCGGATCCGAAATATCCGGAACCTTTATATACCTATATTGATTATTTATACTCAAAGGATTTTTTTTAAAATAGTCATAAAGTGTTCAAAACTAAAAAAAGAAGTCAAAAAAGCACTTTTGAATTAGAAAAAATCTGAGCAAGTAGTTGTAAATGAATCATTAAGCTATCATTTATTTTAAGAAATAAAAAAATTAAAGCAAATGTGATATAAAATTGGTAGAAGAAAAAGCTCTTGAAGATGATAAGATAAGACAAGTTGTAAGAGATGCATATTCTAGAAGAGTAAATGAATCACCAATTTCGAGTTGTTGTGGATCTACATCACCTAATCAAACACCTTCTTCAAGTTGCTGTGGTTCAACGACACCTATTGATAATGCAACTTCAAATACTCCTAGTGAAAGTATATTTAGTGAAGGTATCAAACTTCCTGTTGAGCTGAAGGAGGAATTCTTGAAAAAGTATAGCGCTCAATTAGGTTATACTGAAGATGATTTAAAAAATATTCCGGATGGAGCTAATTTAGCTTTAGGATGTGGGAATCCAACAGCACATGCTTCCATAAAAGAAGGAGAAATTGTTCTTGATCTTGGCTCTGGAGGGGGATTAGACTGTTTTATAGCTGCAAATAATGTTGGAAAGACAGGAAAAGTTATTGGTGTTGATATGACACCTGCTATGATTTCTAGAGCTCGGGAAAATGCGATAAAAGGTAATTATAAGAATGTCGAATTTAGACTTGGAGAAATAGAGAATTTACCTGTAGCTGATAATTCTGTTGATCTCATCATATCTAATTGTGTCATTAATTTATCACCCGATAAAGAACAAGTGTTTCGCGAATCTTATCGAGTGTTAAAGCCAGGAGGAAGATTAATGGTTTCAGACATCGTACTATTAAAAGAATTGTCTGAAGTTATAAGAAAGAGCGCACAGGCATATGTAAGTTGCATTGGTGGTGCAATCCTAAAAGATAAATACTTAGAAGCGATTAAAAATGCAGGGTTTGAAGATGTAGAAATTATCGAGCAAAGTAATTTTTCTACAACTGAGTTCTTACTGAGTGATGATAAAATTCGAGAAGCATTAGGTGATCAAATTAACACAATTAAGAAATTAGAAGAATTAGATATGGATAGTACCAGTATAAAAGTGAAAGCAGTAAAACCCAGTAAATATTAAAAAAATTTAAAAAATAAAATAAATCTGATATTTTTTTACTATTTTTTTTTCTTTAGCATAAATATTAAATCTTTAATAGGATTTCATTTTTTTAATTAGACTTAGAGATGATAACAAATTGGTTTTATTTACTTTTGTAGTTTGCGCAGAACCTTACAAATACGAAGCTATAGACACTCTAATTAATTTAGGTGATGCAATTATAAGAAAAGGACATCAAATTTTAGGAATATTTTTCTATGGAACTGGAGTTATTAACATAAAAAAGCGAAATTCTACATCTGATTCTATAAGAAACTTACCAGATCGTCTTAAAAATTTTTGTAAAACACATAATGCTAAATTAGCAGCATGTAGTACTTGGATTAGTTTTACAGGGATTAAATCTGAAGAATTTATAGAAGGTTCTTGTCAGGAAGGATTAGGGGGACTTTCTGATTTAATTGCGAGATCAGATAAAATAATATTTTTTGGACCTGGAGGTTAATAGTACGATGGTAAATTCTATAATAATAATTTGTGAGGATTCCCCATTTGGGAAAAATTCTGCGGTAGAATCGATACGAATGGCTACTGGAATATTAGCAGTAGGGGATATAGAGAACTGTAAGGTCATTTTTCTACGAGATGCAATATATTTTCTTAGTAAAAGTCTTAACCCTGAAGCTTTAGGGATGGATCCGTTTACAAATATCATGAGATTAATAGAGCTTTCAGATCTGGAAATTTATGTGCATGATGAAGCGCTTGAAAGTGCTGGGTTAAAACGCTCTGATTTAATCTCTTATGATAACCTAAAGGTTGTAAACATAAAAAAAATATCCCAATTAATCTTGGAAGCTGATATGAGTTTTAAATATTAAAATTATAGGTGACCAAATTTGGAAGGATATAATAATCTAATATATTTATATGGTTATAGTTCTAAGGATAATAATCTATTTGATCATCTGTTAAAGATAATAAAGGAGCAGATCCCGAAAGGTGCAAGAATTAGTATTGTATTAATTCATGATGGAGTCATTGGAACATCAAAAAGAAGTATGATTTCAAACTTTATAGCTGAGTTGTTAAGATTGTCGATTAATATTTATGCTATGATTCCCGATCTTAATGCTAGAGGGATAGATCCAAAAGATCTACGGAATCAAGTGATAGGAATTAGCTATGAAGATCTCGTAGATATTTTAGTTGAAGCTACGAATATAATCTCTTGGATGTAAATTTTCCATTGGAAGATCCAATCCTTCTTTCTCCTTTAATTTTAAAAAAAAAAGAAAAATAATTCAATCTAGAGCTTGATTTATTAACTCTGTCAAATCTATCATTTTAAGATTAGATCCAAGTGCTTTTATTGCGTCGGATAAGTTTCTATAGCAGAAAGGACAGATACTCACTATATATTCTGCTCCTGTTTCTTCAGCTTCTTTAATTCTACTTTTTGAAATTTCTAATGCTAATTCTGGAAATCCTTTTTTAACACCTCCACCAGCACCACAACATTTTGCACTCTGTTTAATGGTTCTCATCTCAATTAAGTTAGCAATCATTTTCAAGATTTTTCTAGGTTCTTCATAGAGTCCCATATGTCGCCCTGTATGACATGGATCATGGTAAGTTGTGTTCAACCCGAGATTCTTTAATTGTACATTGTTTTCTTCTAAATATCTAAGTAGAAATTCAATGGTATGGTAAACTTCAATTCCAAGATCCTCCATAAAATCAGCATAATCTTTCTTTAAAGTCCTATAGCAGCCAGCACAACTTGTTAAAATAGTTTTCACTCCACATTTCTTAAAAAGATCGTAATTTTTGGTAGCAACAGTAGTGAATGCTTTTCGATCTCCTGTTCTCATAGCAACACTTCCACAACAAACTTCATGTTCGCCAAAAACCGAAAAATCTATCTTTAATTTTTTAAGAATATTAGCAGTATTGATTGCAACATTCTCGATATCTGGAGTTAATGCTGCAGTACATCCAACAAAATAAAGATATTCTGCTTGTTCGGTACTAGCATCTTTTACTTTAAAATCAAGCTTCTCCAACCATTTGGATTTAAGCTTATTATCTCGTTCATATGGATTAAGAAGTTCAACCATAGCCTTATTCATCGGCACATGTGCCTCTAAACCACATCCTGCCTCTACTAATTCAGCTCGTAATGCTTCATACATAGCAACATTATCCATGTTATATGCACATGCTTCTGCGCAAGTATTACATGTAGGACATTGATAAATCACTTCTGCCATTTCTTTACTTAAATCTAATTTACCTTGCCACAAGGATCGAATAATTTGCATTTTACCCCTAGCAAAAAAAGGTTCGAATCCAGATGTATGGTCTCTGGCGACGCATACACCCCATCTTGGTGGATTACCGGTATAATCCGTCTGTTCTCTACAATCACCACAAGCTATACATTGCAATATATTAGGACCAATTTTTGCTAAATACTTAAATTTCTCTTTTGGATTAAATTCAGTCATTTTTCTTCCTCCTTTTCTTCATCACTCACAAAAAAATCTTTCCATTTGGTGTCATATGTATGCAAATGGAACTTATTAGGACTTAATAAGTAATTTGGATCCACTGTTTTCTTCAGATCTCTGAAAACCTTTTCATATTCTGGTGTAAAAGCTCCTGATTCAACAATCGATTGAGAAATCGATTCTCCAAGCCAATAATGTGCTCCACCATAACGAGCTTGATGTCTTATTTTTTTATGCCATGCCTTCATATTTTTTTCTCTCTCTTTTTCCACATTATCACCACCAAGTCCACCCAATATCACATAATTTCCATTTGGTAAGAAATACAACATTGAAGCAAAAATACCTGGATAATTTCCAGTGGGCAATTCTTTCTGAATTTTTTTATCAAAATCAATGATTTTATGATATAAATCCCCCATCTGTGAAATTGGGACCTTATGACAAGTAGCCATTGTAATTCTTGGAGGCATTGGTGAAATCGTTGCTTGAAAAAAATGAAAAGTTCCTTCTAAATCATATCCAAATTTAGGTTCTTCTTCAAATTCGGGATTCAATAGTGAACCAGGTACTCTAACTGCATCATTTTCCATTATCTTAGTAAGCTTTTCAAGTTTTAGATTTAGTGTCTCCTCTTCCATTGCTTCAATTGTAATCATCATTAATGGTCCCCTAATGTGAATTCTTTCACCAGTTCTCTGCCTATATTGTGCTGCTGCCATTTGAATTAATATTGTAGGTAAAACAGAAAGATCCCTTAAACCTTCATTTATTTCAAACCGTATTTTTTGTGAAAGCTTAAACACCTTGTTATAATCCTCCTTATTGAGCACATAGAAATGTGCTTGTTTAAATGGGGGATCTGGGAATAAACGTAGGGAAGCATTACACTTAATTCCCATAGTTCCAACATCACCCATAAATAATCCTGTATAGTCAGGAGAAACTCCATAACGGCAAAAAGGTTTAGCATATTTATTTGCTGCTGATCCGGTTCTTATAACTGTTCCTTCCGGATTTGGTAAAACAACCTCAACTCCCAAACATATATCAGGAACAAGTCCATATCTAGTTGATCCTCCACCTGCAGTAGCATTAGAAAGTCCACCCCCAATAGTTGCAGAATATCCACTTCCAGGCCCAATAATCCCTGTAGTATAACCTGTTGGATGTAAAAATGAAATCAACGCCCCCCAAGTTATTCCACACCCAATTACTATATAGTAATCGTCTTTGTTAAATTCTATCACTTGATTCATTCGTGTAAGATCGATAAGAATTCCTCCCTCTGTTACTGAACCACCAACTAAGTCAGCACCACCACCACGTGGAACCATCTTGATTTTATATTTATTTGCAATTTTAACAATATCAGATACTTCTTCAGTCGTCTCTGGTCTAACAATCATATCAGCCCATCGATCTGGAAACGCAGGATCTACATTTCTTGAATATGCCGCTTTCATAAAATCTTTATCAGTTATATAATCTTCTCCAACGACATTTTCAATCTCATTATATGCTTCTTTTACTTTTGAAATTTTAAGCCACTTTTTTTTTGTAAAAGGATATGTTTCTTTTTTAATGTTGAATTAAATTTAATTATTATTCTTATATAGTTTCCTCTCGCTCAAGATTCTTTTTTATTGAGAGATTTATCTCCTAGTTTTCTGTTATAAAACCTTCAAGAAAAAGAAAATTCTTTAATTCAATAACTTGACTTGTTTCATAATATTTTTAGCAATAGGTACGATATCTTATGTTTTATTATAGGATATTAGTGATGAACAAGCAAGATTAAACAAGTAAAAATCACTTGAAATGGGTTTATAGCCCATTTAATATTTTTAAGAATTATATCTTTTCTAATATATGAACACACAAAGCTGCAGGTCCAGAACCGATAGTTCCTCCACCATTCTCAGCTAATGCAAATCTAGGATTATAAACTTGTCTCTTGTCTGCTTCACCACGTAATTGAGTTACTAGCTCATAGATTTGCGCTAAACCAGAAGCACCTAGTGGGTGCCCACGAGATAACAAACCTCCACTTGGATTAACCGGAATTTTACCCCCGAGCTCTGTTTCCCCACTCTCGGAAAATGGTCCTCCTTTTCCTAGGGCGCAAAATCCCATCTGTTCAATCTGTTCAAGCTCTCCATAAGCAGTAGCGTCATGAACTTCAGCAACATTAATATCTTTTGGGCTAAGACCTGCCATTTTATAAGCTGCTGTAGAAGCTCGTTCAGAAATATTGTCTCTTTGCCATGATCCTGACTTTAAAACCGAAGCCCGAACTAGAATAGCTTTGTCATTTGAATGTTCTTTTAAGAATTTTTCGGAGCAAAGAACTGCTGCAGCAGCTCCATCTCCTACAGGAGCGCACATTGCTCTGGTTAATGGATATGCAACTTCATAATCTTCCATGACTTGATCTACCGTCATAGGGAAGGTATATTGAGCAAGTGGATTCATAGTCGAGTTATTATGATTTTTAGCAGCAATTACTGCTAATTGACGTTGCGTAGTTCCATATGATTTCATATGAGCTCTTGCCCCCATCGCGTAAAAATCCATGAAGACTGAATGATCCCCTTTCTTTCTTTTATCATCTTCACTCTCTTGACTTTTGGCTTGTAATTCTTTTTGCTTTCGAGCCATTTTTTGCATTTGTTCAATCATTGCTCTCGTTCTTTCTACATCTGTATAAGCCATGAATCCTCTCATCATTGCTGCTCTATCTTCTTGGTACACTTTTTCAGCTCCTAAGGCTAATGTACAATCAAACAATCCAGCTTTTATAGCTGTCCATGCTCCGTTAAATGCTGTACTACCACTAGCGCATGCATTTTCTACATTTGTAATAGGAACTTTATCAACTCCATTTGGCGTAAGTGCTACTTGTCCTCGAATGCTGTGCTGAAAATCTGTCATTCCCCAACAGGTATTAGAAAACCAAGCAGCTTCAATATTATTCAAGTCAAAATCACTGTCAGCTTGAAGTGATTTAAGTGCCTCTCCTGTTAAATCTTTGATACTCTTATCAAGAAATTTGCCAAACTTGGTCATTCCAACACTAAATACATAAACTTTGTCACTCAAAATTCTCAAATTTTTTAGTTTATTACTTAATTAACCAATCAAATAATGCAAATAAAAAAAATTTAATGAGATAGATTATAATTGATTATTCATCCTTAACAATATGCTTAGTATAGTCATAATCATAACTATACATATGAAATTTGTTAGGGCTTAATAGATAATTTGGATCAACAGCTTTTTTCATATCCCTAAAGAATTGCATGAATTCTGGTGTGTATGCATCTGCTTCCACAATAGATTGTGAGATAGATTCTCCAAGCCAATAATGGGCACCACCATATCGGACTTGATGTCGTATTTTTTTATGCCATATGTTCATAGTTGTTTCACGGTTTTCGTCAGTATTATCGCCACCGAGGCCACCTACAATTACGCAATTACCATTTGGTAAAAACATTAAAAATGAAGCAAAAACAGGATATGGTGGGTTTTTTGGTGGAAATTCATCTTTATGTGTAACATTAAATTGTACTCCTTTTTTAACACTTTCATTAAGTCGTGAAATTGCAACTTTATGGCATGTTGTACATGTACTTTTAGGGGGCGCGGTCGAAATATATTTTTGGAAGAAATTGAACTCTTCTTTAAGAGTAAATTTCCAATCTTTTGAAGCTACTATGTCTAAATCAACTTCTTGCCATTCAAAAGGTCGACAAACGTCATCTTTTAACATAATATCATTAGTTTTTTCAAGATAGACATCTAGAATTCTTTGGTCTGTTGCTTCTAGTGTCACTGAAAATACAGGTCCAGTTAATTTTGATTTTTTTTGTGGTTTATTTTCAGCTTGCATAGATAATAATGTAGCTAGTATAAGTGGTGCTACCATTAGATCATTCAATCCATCACCAACTTCTTTTCTAAGTTTATGACCTAGTTCAAACACCTTATTATAATCATCTTTCAAGAGCATATAGTATCTTCGTGCTTTTAAAGGGGGATCAGGAAACAGTCGTAAGAAAGCTTTTGTTTTTATCCCCATAGTTCCCACATCTCCCATAAAGAGCCCTGTAAAGTCTGGAGCAATACCATATCTGCAAAAAGGTGTAGCATACTTACTCGCAGCCGCTCCAGTTTTAATAATTGTACCCTCTGGATTTGGGAGCACAACTTCTACCCCCAGACAAATATCTGGAACTAATCCATATTTTGTAGAACTAAATCCTACTGTTGCATTTGATATACCGCCTCCAATTGTGGCGGAATAACCACTTCCAGGGCCAAGTATTCCTGTGGTCATCCCTTTTTTTTGTAATTCCGAAAGCATAGAGCCCCACGTGATTCCGCATCCAACAACACAATAATAGTCAGCTAAATTAATTTCAAATATCTGATTCATTCGGGTAAGGTCAATAAGAATTCCACTTTCAGTTACAGACCCTCCAACAAGGTCAGCACCACCGCCTCGCGGTACCATTCTAACTTTGTATTTATTCGCAATTTTTACGATCTCAGATACCTCTTCTGTATTTTCTGGACGCACAATCATATCAGCATAGCGATCAGGAAAAGCGGGGTCTACATTTCTTGAGTATGCAGCCTTCATGAAATCTGCATCACTTATAAAATCTTCTCCAACAATATGTTCAATTTCTTTGTAAGCTTCTTTAACTTTAGACATTTTTATCCCTTTAGGATTTAATATTAAGTATTAATGTTAATAAACTTCAGTGAAGTAAATATATTTTTCCTATTTATTCGACATTTAAAAAATAAATCTATAAAAATCAAAAAAAAATAATGAAGCAATAGCTTAAAAAACAGATTAAAAAAAAATAAAAAAAGTAAATAAAATAATTAAGATCTCCTAGTAAACTAGGAGTTTAGCCCAGCATTTCTAGAATACTGCGGCGATTGCTATTAAGACAAGGTAAATTAGACTCCACATAATTATCTTTCCACCTCCACTTTGTAATTTTTAATATTTTTTTTATTTAGATAGTAATCCATCAAGATGCTCAATTTGCCGATTTAATTTGCTTAGCACTTGGCAAGCATCAAAATTCGCAAACACTTGAGTTATGACTTTTTTCTGAATTGCATGTGATTTTTGAGCAATTTGCTGAACAGTAAATAAATAATCGTAATATTTCATATCTGTCCTATTTTTTCTTTCCATTTTTTTTATCACTCTTTTTTTTTGGTTTGTTTTTAATTTTAATATACCCACAATTCCATATATAGTTTTAACTATCGAATTCTATAAAAACTTCGAATTAATCAAAAAGTCTTAGAATTAATAAAATACATGATAATTTAAATTGAAATGCTCAGGAAAATATGATTTAACCTAAAGTAAAGGCAAGATAAGAAAAGAATAAGAAAAGGATAGAATTAGAACTTTTTTTCAATTATTATTCTTGCATTTCAAGTTCATCAGAACCTTCTTTGAACCAAGTTACAGGTCTATATTCACGAGGAACTATTCCTTCTTGTTTAAATTTTGGATAACCAAGGCATAATGATGTAACACAAGTCCAAGGATATTTTATACCCAATTTCCTTTTTAAAGGAGGATGATAATTTGCTCCAATTGCAAAGAAACCAGACCAACAAGCTTTAATTCCTAATGAATTAGCGACTAAATTCATATTTTCACCACATATTCCAACATTTAGTTGTGGACTAATAATTGCTCGCTCATCGGCACATAGAAGAATTATGGCGGGAGCATTTAAACTAGGAAGAACTTCTTCATTTTTAGTTACTGATCCCATCCCTCCAAGAATGACTCTTGGATCACCTGCACCTGGATTTAATGGAGGTCCTTCAATAATTGGAACTAAATTCTGTACAGCTTTATCAATTATATATGCATTATACATAAACTTAATTAGATTCATTGATACTTGGTCTATTTCTTTTATTAAAGCTTTATTTGTAATTACTATAAACTTCCATGGCTGACAATTCCCTGCACTTGGAGCAAATCTTCCTGCTTCGAGAACTCTTTGAATAATAGGCACTGGCACTGGTTTATCCTTGAAATTTCTTACACTGCGTCGATTAAAAATTATCTTTTCAATTTCATTCCATTCTGTTGGTTTACCTTCGGCATCTTTAGGCTCAAGCGGCATTTTAGCAGGTAGAGGATGGGGGTAAGTTTTCCAATACCCATCGTCTACATGGTAGGGATCAACAATTGATATTGCATCATTAGGACATGCAACCATACAATTATAGCAACTAAAACACTCATAAATCTCTTTGAGAATGGGATATCCTTCGTTATTCTTTTCCCAAGCCCTGAATGGACAATTCTGAATACATAATCCGCACTTATCACATTTTGATTCATCAACCTTCATTATACCCATATGAACAAGACCTTCTTCAGGTCTTAGTATATCTTTTACATCTTCCCATGGCATAATTTATTCACGATTTTTAATTTTTTTCAAAAACTTTTCATTATTTAAGATATCAGTAATAAATCGACAATTAATTAAACTTTTTACCATTCTATCGAAATATTGAAAATGTATGAGCTAAAAACATGTCAGAGGATCAAATGAATGTTCATCTGCAATGATATAAACTCAATCAGATATTAACCCAATAACCACCTTTACTGAAATTGTAAAACAGAAGACTGAAAATGTTGGAGAAAAGGTCTTTTTAACCTTTATTAGGGATTTTGATAAGGCAAGAGATGAAAAATACACTTATCGAGATTTACATATTCAATCATCGGAAAAAAGATTCAATTAGGTGAAGTGGAGAAAATATAGCTGCTTGGAGCCAGAACAAGTAATAAACTGACATGAAAAAGTGTTAGGGTCAGCAGCTATAAGTTAAAAAGATAAATTTTTATTCTTTCCTTATTTATTATTTTTTTATTTAGGATTAATATATTAAATCTTAAAAAGAAGAAATTAAAATTTTAAGATGAGTGAAAGTTGTCTGGATTTAAAATAACCCCCACAACCACATTTAACGATGCAGTGAAAAGTAAGGCTGAAACTGTAGGTAACAAGGTTTTTTTAACGTACATAAAAGATTTTGACAAGAATATTGATGAGAAATATACTTATAGAGATATGCATTTATATTCAAACCAGCTGGCAAATGGTTTATCAAAATATGGGTTGAAAGTAGGTACAGGTCTTTCTTTGATGGAAATTAATTCTCCTGAATATTTATTCACCTTATTTGCAACGTGGAAACTTGGAGGCTATGCAGTGTTAATAAATACTGCATTAAGGGGAGCTACTTTACATTATGTTATTGATCATAGTGATAGTGAAATTTTAGTGATTCATTGGAGTATGATAGATGCATATTTAGATATTAAAGATCAATTACCCAAAATTAAACATATTATTATAGATATCAATGGATCACCAGCAAATTTTGAAGTACCGAATGGTATGGTGTCACTTCAAGAAGTAATGGAATCACCTGATGTTGACATTAAAACTGAAGTTGATCTTGATAGAAAATGTATGCTTATGTATACATCTGGTACGAGTGGTCCACCAAAAGCTACCACTTTTTTTTATAATAAATATAATGCAGGGACAGCGCTAGGGACCTTTTCGGGGCTATTTATGTTAGTGGGTGGTACAACAAATGATATTATATTCACGTGTTTACCTTTATTTCATGGAAATGCTCTTACAATTTCAACTCTTCCCTGTTTTTTTTCTGAAATTCCACTAATCTTAGCTAAAAGGTTTAGTGCAAGCCGACATTGGGATATTTGTAGAAAATATAATGTAACTATTTTTAATTTACTTGGAACTATGCCACAATTCCTATTAAAACAGCCTGAGCGCTTTAATGATGGAGAAAATCAAGTTCGTATGGTTATTTCTGCTGCATGTCCAAAAGAATTAGTAATACCCTTTGAAAAAAGGTTTAATGTGAAAATCAAAGAATTTTATGGTGCTGTTGACGGAGGTGGATACTTATTAGGTCCCTTCATGCAAAAAAATGTTCCAGTAGGAACAATGGGAAAACCTATACTAGGTTCAACAGCAGAAATTATGGATGAACAAGGTAATTTATTATGTCCTGATGAACCAGGAGAACTAGTATTTTTGGTAAAGAAAGGAGAGCTTGAACAAAGGAAAGTGTATTATTACAAAGATCAAAAATCTTCAAAAGAAAAAATTCGAGAAGGAAAAGATGGAAATTTATGGTTTCATACTGGAGATTTAGCAACAAAGGATTCAGATGGTTGGTTTTACTTTGTAGATAGAAAAAAGGATTCTATAAGACGAAGAGGAGAAAATATATCACCTTGGAGCATTGAAAGGACAATAAATCAACATGAAAAAGTCCTGGAGTCAGCTGCGTACGCAGTGAAATCTACTGACTACGCTGAAGATGAGGTAATGGTTTCAGTTGTCTTAAAACCAGGAGAACCAATGAGTCCGGAGCAATTACTAGATTATTGTCAGGGTAAAATGGCATACTTTATGATTCCTCGTTTTATCAATTTTGTTGATGAGCTCCCTAAGAATGAAGTTCATAGAACGTTAAAAGAAATTCTTAAAGAGAAAGGAGTAACAGAAACAACTTATGACAGAGAAAAAGGTGGTTATGAAGTAAAAAGATAATTTCAATTATAAAATCCTATTCTTTATTTAAATGGAATGAAAATTTGGAAATTATAAAAATGTATACTTATTAGTCCTTATTTTCCCATAACTTACGCAATTCTGCTTCAAAATGTGCTATAAAAAAATCAGGGTCTGCACTATCAAATACTATGACTCGAATATTATCATTTCTTATAACTTTTCTCGCAAGAGAAATAAATTCTGCGATTAGAGCCATATTTAAAAGGTTCATTGGTGGATTATTAATTGTGACAAATGCTATTCCTCTATCTATCTTCACTTTTAACATTTTATAACGATCATATTTCATTCTTTCCCCATATTAAACCCATATAACTTTTAGTTTTTTGTTGTGGTTTAAAATTTATTATGTTATACATTTCATATTCTAAAATAAGACAATATTGAAATAACAAAATAAAAAATATCTCAATAATTTTAGTTTTATAAGATTCATAGTTAACTTAGCATAAATTTTGTTTACGTATAATATAAAATTTGAAACAAGGAAAATTGATGGCGTTTATCAGTTTAAAATCAATTTTCCCTCCTTTGAAGGACTCCAATTTGTAAGCATGTATCTATTAAGAATTGATGGAAGTCATGTTCTTATAGATGCAGGTTTAAGTTTTCCTGATTGTGAACAGCTATTCTTTACAGAACTTGCTAAATTAAAAATTTCACCTAAAGATTTACAATATTTAATTATAACACATGAGCATCCAGATCATATTGGTTTAGCAAAAGCTATCAAACTTAAAAATCCAGATATTCTAATACTAACCCATGAAATAACTAAAAAACTAATGAAATCGATGATGAATACAGATAATCTTGTCCAAATTCAGAAATCAACTGAATTATCATCTTCAGATCTTATACGATATGGAGTAAATAAGAAAAAAGTAAAGAAAGTCCTCCAATATATGAATATGTTTAGTAGTTTTACCGAATATTATGAACCAGATCGCATTTTACAAGATAACGATGAGATTGTAGTCGACTCAGACAAATTAAAGATTATTTGGACTCCCGGACATAGCATTGGTCATATATGTGTTTTTGATGAAATGAAAAAGTTTTTATTCTCAGGGGATCATATTCTTTCCAGAATAACTCCTCATATTGGAGCTTTTCTTTCAAATCCTATAACTGATAAGGAGTACGAGTTCACAAATATATTAGATTTGTATTTAAGGTCATTAGACAGAATTGATCAGTTGAATCCAAAAATAATTTTTCCTGCTCACCAAGAAATAATATATAATCCACATGAAAGAATTTTAGCCATTAAAAAACATCACGCGAACAGATTAAGTGAAATTGCTAAAACTATAGAAAATGAGCCAAAGACTCCCTTTAAAATTTCTCAACTCCATTTCGGAGAGAATTTAAGCGAAATTAATACATTTCTTGCACTTAGTGAAGTTTTAAGCCATCTAATCTATTTAGAACATCAAAACAAAGTGGAAAGAATAGAAAAAAATGAGAAAATATATTTTAAAATAAAAAGAAATTCTTAATTATATTTCAAAGGCCTTCAAAATACCTTCTAATCTCTCTTTTACCAATTCTTTAATTATTGGGTCCTTATGCGTAAAAATGTAGAAATCTTCATTTCTAATTGCTTGAATTACAATATCTGCCACATTTTCAGGTGTCATTGGAGGTGACTCTTCCATCAATTGCCTAAAAAATACCAGTCGTTCTTCATCCATCGTATTAAATATTTCATTAACATTATCCATATATTCTGATAAACGATCCATCGCAGAAATAAAAATATTGGTACTTACCAAGCCTGGACAAAGGACTGAAACCTTTATTTTTGGTCCATGTTCTTCTAACTCAAGAGCTAATCTTTCAGAAAGATGTACAAGTGCATGTTTACATACCCCATAAGTAGCACCTCCTAGACCTTGAGAAATTATACCCTCTATTGATGCGGTATTAACAATATGACATTCATTGTCTTGTTTTATCATAATAGGTACGAAAGTTCGAATTCCATATATTACACTCCATAAATTTACCCCTAAAACTCTTTCCCAGTCTTTTAATTCATATTCCCACACAAGTCTAGGTATAGCAATCCCCGCATTGTTAAAGAGTAAATGTACTTCTCCAAAAATATCAATAGTTTTTTTTGCTAATTGCTCTACATCACTGGCTTTTGAAACATCTGTTAGAACTGAAAGTACTTGTGTACCTGCCCGGGATAAAGTTCTTTCTGTTCTCCCTAATCGTTTTTCGTCGATATCAGATATAACTACTTTCATCCTTTCTTTACTACATCGATAAGCAATTCCTTGTCCAATACCACTAGCCGCACCAGTGATAACTGCTACTTTATCTTTAAATTCTTTCAAAACACTAACTCCTCATTTCGGTTTATTATAATCATCAATATTAATATCTGTTTTGTGATATATGACTCTCATGTTTTTTACACGTTCAACATGAACCATTATGAGAGCAATCTCAAATTCTTTTGGTTTACCTTTTAAAGCCAATATCTTAAAATAATCCATATTATCACAAATATATAGTTTATTCTCTTTGATTTCTTTTACATACATTTTCACAAAATCATCAAGTGAAGACCACTCTTAGATTAATACTATTATATGAATAAAGTATTCAAGCATTAAAACTTTAAAAACATTCAATGATGATATAATAAATCCATTTGAAAACACTTTTATATATTTAAATTGAATTCTATATTACTGAATTTAAATATATCATTAATTCAGATATAGTCCATTTATAAAGTTTTGAATATAAAGCAAAATATAAAAAGGTATTTAAAATGAAAGACTATTCAGATTGGGAACCTATATTAGATTTTGAAAATGAATCTCCTTATATTGAGAATCCTGATCGTCCATGGTTAAAGCATAGAGCAGAAAACGTTCCTAAATCAGTAAAATTTGACCCTATACCTGTTCATGAATTTATAAGAAAAGGATGTCAAGATTACTTAAATAATGTATGCATTTATTACAAACCAACAGACAAGAAATATACTTACCGAGAATTACTTAACACCGCAGATAGAATAGCAAATGCGTTACATGAAGCTGGCGTAAAAAAAGGTGATGGTGTGGGAGTCATGGCTAGCAATTGTCCTGAATTTTTGTTTTGTCTTCTAGGGATCATGGAGACAGGGGCTTCTGTTGTGCCTATCAATGCAATGCTTAAAGAAGGAGACGTGACTCATATTATTACAGATGCAGGAATTATTGATACCGTATTTATTCATAAAAACCAGTATAGAGTAATAAAAAGAGTCATGAAAAAAGTCGAATTAAAAAATGTAATTTTGCTTGCTGCTGACGAAGCAAAAGAAGGAACAATTACGTTAGAGGAGTTTATTAAAGGAAAAGCACCAAAACTTCCTGATGTGGAAATCAATCCTTTAGAAGATGTTGCGGCATTATTATATACTGGAGGTACAACTGGTTTGCCAAAAGGGGTCATGTTAACTCACAATAATTTAGTAGCTGATGTGCTCTGTACTATGTATATGGCAGGAGAACCTGATGAAGATGAACCAAGTTTGTTTGGAACTATGGTGAATTTAAACATCCTACCTTTATGCCATTCTTTTGGATTTACAGTTGTTATAATATTAATGCACGTTGCTGCGATGTTAGTTATGTTTGCACAGTTTAATCCAGAGGAAATTTTAGAAGCTATTGAGTATTATAAAGTTCAGGGTTTTGTGGGAGTTCCAGTCATGTTTCAAATGATTGTAAATTCTCCAGATTTTACAAAGAGAGATTTATCTAGCCTTGAAAGTGCAGGTTCAGGTTCTGCAGCTCTCCCTCTAGAAGTATCTAGGAAATGGGAAGAAGTGACTGGCATAAAGCCTGGTCAAGGTTATGGACTTACTGAAACCTCGCCAATAACACATACAGCTGCCGAGTGGTTACCTGAAACTATATCAGAAAGCATTGGAGTGCCGATCATAGATACTGATGCTAAAATAGTAAAACCAGATACTTTAGAAGAACTTCCACCTAATGAAGTGGGAGAATTGCTAATTAAAGGACCCCAGATAATGAAAGGTTATTGGAAAAATCCAGAAGAGACCGCAAAGACAATATTGGAAGGAGGATGGCTTAGAACAGGAGATTTAGCTCGAATGGATGAACGAGGATATTTCTATATTGAAGGACGTACCAAGGATATAATAAAATACAAAGGATACAAAGTAATGCCAAAAGAAGTAGAAGAAAAATTATATCAACATCCAGCGATCTTAGAGGCAGGTGTGGTATCTGCTCCCGATCCAAACATAGGAGAGACCATTAAGGCTTACATTGCACTTAAACCTGAGTTTAAAGGTAAAGTTACTGAGCAAGAAATAATTGAATGGGCAAAAGAAAGAATGGCTGGTTATAAATATCCACGCCAAGTGGAGTTCGTAAATGTGTTACCACGCACCGCAGTTGGCAAAATATTCAGAAGAAAATTAAGAGAAAGAGACTCTACTGAATCTTAAAATCTAAAATTTATTTATTTATTTTCTTTCTTTTTAATTATTTTTTTTCTTTAATTTATTTTTCAAAATAAAGGTTGAAATTTGATTTCATTCAAAAATTGACAAAAGAGATTAAATAAATAAATATTGGAAAAAGGTTCTATATAAATTTTTTATTTCCTTATTTTATTATGATTAAACTATGCCAAGAAATCAAATACAAGATATTAATATGTACTATGAAATAATTGGGGAAGGTCAACCCCTTCTTTTAATTCATGGTTTGGGTTCCAGTACGCGCGATTGGGAAGAACAAGTTCCAGCTTTCTCCCAAAAATATCAAGTTATTACCATAGATCTTCGAGGTCATGGTAAGACTGATAAACCGAAAGGACCTTACAGTATACCTATGTTTGCTCAAGATATTGCCGAATTGATGAGATCATTAAATATCAATCAAGTAAATGTTATTGGTATCTCCTTAGGTGGATCAATTGCATTTCAATTTGCCATTGATTATCCCAAAATGGTAAAAAATCTCATTATAGTGAATACTGGAGTAGAATTCAAATTGGATTCATTTAAAGCGAGATTTAATTTCTTTATGCGTAAATTTATTGTCTCATTAGTAGGAATGAAAAAAATGGGGGAGGTTCTTGCACCTAGATTATTTATAAAGCCCGAACAAGAAGATTTAAGGCGGATGCTAATAGAACGATGGGCAGAGAATGATAAAAAAGCATATCTCAGTGCATTAAAATCTTTTAAGGGATGGACTGTAAAAGACCGTATTCACACAATAAGTTGTCCAACTCTGGTAATCTCCTCTGATGGGGACTATACCTCTGTTTCGGTTAAAGAAGAATACACAGCATTAATTCCAAATGGGAAGGTAAAAGTGATTGATGATGCTCGTCATGCTGTAACTATGGAAAAACCAAAAGAATTCAATGAAGTAGTAATGGAGTTTCTATACAAACATTCCTCCTAAATATTACAAGTTTCTATAGCATTTTTTGGAATAACTTGATTTGTAGATTCAATTATTTTATATTTTTTCAATAAGAAATAATTAATTTTAGAAATTAGGCTTCTCCTTCCAACAGAGCGAAATTGAAATAAATGGTCGACATAAGCGCTATGATGTATTTTATCAACCATTTAACTTCAACCTCATATACAATCCTAAGAATTAGTCCCTTTCATTTATTCTTCTTCTCTAAATTATTTTTAGTAACACAGTACACAGGACCTTTTTCCATTACTGCGAGGCAAGAATTACAACTGGTACACTTTGCAGGCGTCAAATCACCACTCTTCCATCGATTGGGAAGATCAGGTTCATAGATCAGAGGTCTACATAATGATATAAAGTCAGCATCTCCTTGTTGAAGAATACTTTCTGCTATTATCGGATTTCGAATTCCACCAACAAGTAATAATGCACATTCTTTCATGAAAGGTTTTATATTCTTCGCAAATGGTAGAAAGTAATTCTCTTGTTCAGTCTTTTTAATTATCTTACTAGGAGGGGTATTTTTCATAAATTCAATAGATTCACTCCCTCCTCCGCTAGGTTCAATTCCATCAAAGCCAGCACTAGCAATAATTTTTGCGATCTCAATCCCTTCTTCTTCAGTTATTCCATTTGGGATAAAATCTTGAGATTGTAATTTTATTATAATAGGAAACTGATTTCCAAGCTCATCTCTGATTCCATCATGAATATCCACTAAAATTTTTGTTCTCCCCTGAGTGGAGCCACCAAACTCATCTGATCGAACGTTTGTATAAGGCGAAATAAAGTTGTTAAGAAAGTATCCATGAGCAGCATGTAATTGAACCATATCATAACCACACTCATATGCTCTTACCCCTGCATTTATAAACTTCTTTATAAACTCTCGTACTTCTTCAGTTGTTAATTCTCGAGGTGTAATTCCTGTCCTTTTATAAGGAATAGGTGAAGGAGCAAAATTAGGATATTTTGGATGATATCCTAATCGACCTAAATGATTATATTGTATAGCAATTTTGGTATTATCATATTCATGTATTAAGTTAACTAATTTTTTGTGTCCAGGCATGTGAGAATCATCATATAAACACACTTGATAAGGTCCCCCAGAAGCACTAGGGTCCATTGCTACTGCTCCTGTAATGATTAAACCAGTACCTCCTTTTGCTAATTCTTCATACATTTTGAGAAGTCGCTTCCCGACGTACCCATATTTCTCAGCCATAAACATAAATGTAGCAGATCTTACAATTCGATTTTTAATTTGAATATTCCCAATTTTTCCTGAACTGAATAGTTTTTTTAATTCCATATAAATCACTCATGCTAATTAAGAAAATATTTTAGAAACTCATTAATATTTTTTAATTTGTTAGTTTTTAAATCCAATACAAATCTTACGCCTTCAACCTTAGCCTAAATTTCTTCATTTTCCTCTTTGTATAACTCATGCGAGAATGTAATTGAGCTATTCCCAATTTTCTTTATTGAGGTCTCAACAATAATATAACCACCGAACTTTGCTGAACCTTCATATGTGATATTGACATGCCTTACTCCACAAGCAAGTCCTTCATGAATCATTTCTTCGATCCCTCATTTATTTCTAATAGAATTCATAAAACTTACAAAACCATCAGCGAAATAAACCATATAATTTTTAAAATGAACCACTCCCATAGCATCAGTATCATTAAACCGAACCTTAACTTTTGTCGAATCTCTATTTGCTAAGAGTTTATTATTTATATCATCTTCTAAATCCATTATATTAGAAAAAGTAGTATTATTATAAAATCTCCCTAAAATTGTTTATTAAGCATTTTATTTTAGATCATTTTATCAAAATTTACTTTTTTTAAGTTATTTAATCGTTGGAAAAATACTTTTTCCGTTGCTTCCATATCTGGAATTATATTTTTAAGCACAGGTATCCAGAAGAAGGGAAGCGTAATCCAAGCTATTATTGCTGTCATCATTCCATATACAGATCCAAATAAATCTCCTACAATTGATCCAATTAGTGGTCCAATAGACCTCCCAATTATATCAAAAAAGTTAGCAGTTGCAAGGGTTGTCCCACGATGCTCTGGAAGATTTAGATCTACAACAATTGCGTACCAACTCCCATTAACAGCACCATTCGAAAACATACCCACCATCATTAAGATTGCCATTGTTAACGCTCCTGGAAGGGTAAATAATTCTCCTACAGATACATTATCTGGAGCCTTAAAAGGTATAATTAAAGCAATAAATACAAGTGGTATAGGGACTACATTGCCCATAAGGGCTAATAGCACTCTTGCCTTTCTTTTCCCTTTTTTAAATAGATTGTCCCCAATAAAACCAAATACAATTGTGCCAATAAGAGTACTGATGAGAATAGTTGCCAAAAAAATTAATGAAATATCTCCTGGTACATTATGATAATCATTCATATAGTAAAATATGAGAAACATAATGATCCCTGTTGGAATTGTATCAATAAAATTAATAATTAACCAAATATTGGATTTTTTTTTAAAAATAACCTTCAAATCAGTTTTCTTTATTCTATATGTATAACTTATCGTTTCTTTTTCGGTTATAAAAGCGAAATCTATACCAACTCGAGAAGGTTCACGAAAAAATAGAATTAGAATAGTATTAACCAATCCCAGAATACCTACTATAAAATATGATAACCTCCAATCCGTAGGACCAGTGAGTGTTGCCAATATTAGCCCTAATGCTATTCCTAAAAGTGAAGCAATAGAAAAAAATGAAAATCCTTTTGATCTATCATCTTGTGATATTAAATCCCCTATCAGAGAAAAGATACTGGGAGTTATTGCCCCAAACGCGATACCATTCATAGAAGTAAGGAAAAAAAATAGAAAATATCCCCTAAGATTGGCTGAAACAAAAATAATAAAGATCGAAAAAATTGAATAAAATAGACTCCCAAAGAGAACTATCCATTTTCTAGTAATTTTATCTGTCAAATAACCAAAAAAAATAATAGACCCACCAGATAAAATAGTAAATGTAGATGTTAAAATGCCTAGCGGAGCAGTTCTTCCTCCAAAATCAAAATAATAAGAAATGATCTGGAGATTTGGAGATATCATATTTTGGACTGATGAAATTAATGAAAGGATTACAATTAATAATACAATAGATAAAAGAGAGGAGTGAATAGGTTTATTTTTCATAATATTAATTAAATGAAAATCTTTAAAAATTTACGCATATAAACTTTTAAATTCAAATCTTCCCGTTTCACTCCTCATAAAAAATTTTTTTATCCCCAATAATTTTTGAGACTGGGATTCAAATAAATACAGAATTAATAAAATGGATTTTATTTTAAAGATTAAAATATAGAATTTTATAATTTTTATGGAGAATTTAAGTTCTTACTTTTTATTTTTGTATTTTAAATTTTTCAAGGATCTGCTTCATTGTTTCATAATTCATCAAACCTACAAATTTCCTTAAAATTCGTTCATTATTTAGGAACAAAGTTGTAGGGATTGAAGTAATTCCATAAGATTGAGCAATCCCCGGATTTTCATCAACATTTATTTTTATAAAAATAAAATCTCTGTAATATTCTTGATGAATTTTCTCAAAAATGGGGGAAAATATTTTACAAGGAGCACACCAGACTGCCCAAAAATCAATAACTATAATCTTTTCTGGAAATTTTGTTAATAATTTTAATAATTCATTATAATTATGAAGATCTATGATCTCTTTAGGTAATGATTGAAGTTTCATTAACATTTCTACTTTTCGCTGTCTTATTTTTTCTAACTCGTCATCTGACATCTTAGTTTTAATATCCAACTAGTGTTTTCTTATATTGAACATATTAAATTTGTTATTTAAACATCGTTGTTATTAAGTAAAATTTCTGATAATAGCACGAATTTGTATAACAAAATATATGAAAAATTATTAAAATTGTGAAAATTGCTAGAGAGTGATAATTATTTATAGAAATATTTGTTAGTTTAAAATATGATTATCTTTATTGATCATAATCAAATATTTTAAATCTTTATTATAGATAGGAGTAATGAGATAATTTTGAACATTCAAGTAATTAGAAAGAACGATCTAAATCTTATAGACCGTATTTGCCTTGATCCCAGTGTGGATAAAGAAACTCGTACTCTTATGGAAAATGGTATGTCTAATCGAATTAAATGGATTAAAACAATGATGTCAAAAGGACTAGAAATATTAGTAGCACTTGAAGAGACCCGGGAGGATGTCATTCATTATAAATGGGTAGGAAAAATCAAACATTCGGATTTAGCGGTTGAGAATCAAGTTCCAATGGGATCACTTGAATATTTGCCAATCGAACAAGCATTTGAACCTGTTAAAGGAAAATTTTCTCTTTTCATTAATTGTATCTGGATTTTACCACCTTTTTGGAATACAGGAGTGGCTAGATCACTCATGAAAGCTTTCATTCAGAAAGCAAAGCAAATAGGGGGTGCGAGCGTTATTGCATATGACGAAGATAGATGGTTTGGAACATCTATTCGATATTTACCATCGAATTTTTTCAAAAAATTTGGATTTAAAGAAGTAGATAAAGATGAGAGTCGTCTGCTTATGTTCTTAGATTTAGGTTCAAATACTCCACCTGAATTTATAAAACCAAAAACAATCTCATCTATAGAATCGGATATAATAACTTTAGATATATTTTTTAATAGTCAATGTCCTTGGTCTATATATATGGTTAATACCATCAAAGAAGGGATAAAAAAATATCCTAAAGTAGAGCTTAATCTAATTAATACAGATGATAGAGATGTAATTGAACAAACGGGAATATCTAGAGGAATTAGAATAAATGGAATCCCAGTTATTAAAAGAATGGCTTCTTGGGAAGAAGTTGAAACGCAACTTAATAAAATCCAAAACGAAATTAAATAGAAGACAGTTTTTATACAAATATAATAGGTGTACTATAAAGATGATTTATGTTAAGAAATGAATAAAAACATGGAATCCCAATTTATACTTCTCATTAAAAATACTTAAAAGAATAAATTTCTTTAATTAAACTTATAGAAGTATTAGGTATTATCCTCTTTGAAAATTCATTCACTTTTCATTCTTAAAAAGTCAGGTATTTGTATTTTTGATAGAAATTTTACAAAAGATTTTGAGAATATTGATGTTCATTTAGTCACACCTTTCTTTTCAGCCATTTTTTCTTTTTCTGAACAAGTAATCTCAAAAAAAACACCTGAAATTCTTGAGATGAGTGAATTTAGATTTGTATTTAAAACTCAAAAAGACTTTATTTTTAGTATTTTATCAGATTCTACTGTAAGTCTTTTATTTGTCACTTCTCGCCTTTCAAGAATTATGGATGAATTCTTCTATAAATTTAAAGATACGAGTAAAATTAAGGATTATAAACAAATTGAAGATCCTGAATTTGAAGAGTTAGTGGATTCGATAATTACAGGCGCAGATGAGATAGATACAAGTAAGGTTTTTTACAAAAAAGTAATAAATATTTTTAAGGATTCTATTTTTCAAGATGAGATCGCTGGGGCAGCTCTTTTAACAACTAAAGGAAATGTTATTTATACATCTCTCCCAAATGAGATTTTAGATAATTCTTTGAAAGAATTAGAGATAAGATTTATGGTTGGTGCCTTGGACCTGCCAGAACTGTTTTACAGCCTAGAAAATGGACAAAAAGTCTTCTTAAAAATTGTGGATATTCCTTGGAAACTTGATCCTCTTTTAATAGTTGTGCTTTACGACAATGTAATACCATTAGGTATGGCAGAATTAAATTTGGAAAAAATAGCGGATAAAATTATTAATATAATCTAATTTTGATACAGGATTATAAAAAAAAATAAAATAGATATAAGAAAAAACTTTTTTTTAAATTATCCAAAAATAGAAACAGGCTAAGCCTAATAGAAACGCTATAACTACCCAAAAGTATCTTAGATGCTTTGCGTAATTCCGATGTCTTCTGCCACCCTCAGTCCATATTGTATCTACTTGTATGTAGGGTATTGGCCCCCTTCTGTACCATCCTTTAATCCGAACTCTTTGCCCAATTAATCTATTTACAGTTCTGAGAGAAAAAATAAGATCAACTATTCCAATACCAAACCGATAATCTATATACATTAAACCTGTGTTGTCTTGGAAATACATGTCTTCGCTGAAATAATATCCTGGGATTCCCTTTCCTACAATTCTACCCTCTACAATTGCTGGAACTGGTCTTACTGGGCTTACTTTGACATTTGTTACTAAACTTAATACGTTATTCGCTTCAAATCCACCTTTATACATGTACCTTATCTTAATAATTGATGCAAAGCCGATTACATAAAATCCAATAGCCCATAGAAATAAAAGATTTGACCCATTCAAAAATGGTAAAGAGATCCAACCAACAAGGCTAAATATCCACGCAATTGTTAATCCGAGTAAGCCAAGAAAAAGCAAACTTGGTAATGATTTAATGAAAATATCCCAAATAAATTGATCTAATAATGTTTTTCCGGCTTGAGCTTCTTTTAATTCTCTTGCATAGGAGAAATCAATTTCAGGTTTTAGACCATACATTTCACATTGGGCATTTAAACGCATAATTCTTTTTGCTGGTAATGGGTGTGTTGAAAACGTTTGGTAATATCTAGCCCATGGATTGAATAAATCCCAAGCTGCGGCTGCTTGAATTGCTTCCATAGATAAAACATTTTTAGAAGTTACACTGATGACTCCCAATCCTCTTGCTGCCTTAGGATCAAAAATTCCTAATCCTCTAAGGCCCCGCACCCTTGAGCGATTTCGTTCTTCAATGTTTCCATCTATCAAGAGTCCATAAGCAATTTTAACAAGTCCAGTCGATAATGCATTTGGATCTTCCAATACTTCCGCACTATGTTCATCTGCATAATATTCGCGGATTCTACTAACAATTAACGATATTAAGTATCCTATATAATAACTAATATATGATAAAATTGCAATAGCGATTAAAGCAAGCGTAATAAGCCCTGCCTCATTATTATCACTTGAACTTCGTCTACCTCCAGAGAACCAAGAAGCATAATATGCCCATCTCGCAACAGTCAGCAAAATTAAGGGAATGGCAAAAACAATGGTCATTAAAATGAAATCAGAATGAACAACATGTCCTAATTCATGTGAAAATACAGCATTTTGTTCCTTTTTGTTTAAATAATTTAATATTCCATCAGTTATTACAATTCTCGCTGAATTTTTTGTCCAACCGTAAGTAAATGCGTTAGGATTCATATCATGAATAATCCCAAGTCTTGGTCTTTTAATCCCGTTAAATTGAACTACTTTATCTAACGAATCTGCCATATGTGGATATCGTGATGCAAATTCCTCGTAAGGAATCCAATCTATTCTATATAACCAACCTATGATTAGGGGGGATATTCCGTATTGGAATAAAACGATTAATATGGTAAATCCGATCATCAATAGTAATCCAAATATCGAAGAAGGAAGAAACCAAACACCTATTACGAATACTACAGCATAAAGAAGAGCAAATAAAGCAGTTGTAGCAATTCCTGATGCTAATCTTAATCCTATAATTTTTCACCTTTTAATTAGATTTTTTTTCAAGAAAAAAGGAGTTAAAAACTTTTTTCTTGTCATGAGAAATCTGGGTCATTATTCTAAAAAAACTTTTGGTATATCGATATAAAATTTCTAAATTATCCGCTTATATGGTAATAATTTGATTCTAAAACTTAAAAACTATAAAAGCATTATTTAATATAATTTCTTTTGATTAGAAAATAGTGTTTTTCCATGTATGATGTCATTATCATTGGTGCAGGAATAGCTGGTGCTTCATTTGCCTCCAAAATATCAAAATATGCCAAAACACTTTTAATAGAGGCTCAAGATTATAAAAAAGAGATTCCCTTAAAAACAAATATTTTTCCTGAACATAACAGACCTTTTATAAAGGAAATAGATTGGCAAAATAGAACAATCTTTCCGTGCACTCATACAAAATCAAATTATATGAGTGATGAATTTAATGGTGTGATTGATTCAACCGAATTTGGAATCCCATTAGGAAATGTATGCTATACTGAAAACCTTATAGGTAAATTTATCACCCAACTTGAACAACACGATGGAACTTTTATTTCTAATGAAAGAATCTCAAATGTAAGCAGATACAGCGATTATCTGGAATTAATCAATAATAAAGGTGATACATATACCACAAAATTATTAGCATTGGCGACTGGTTCACGTGGATTTGATCTGCAACGATCCTTAGGATTTGAGATTCCGGATCATTACACTGGAACTTATCTCCATTTATATGGAGATGAAGATAAGATTAACGAAAATTTAGAATATAATTATACTTTTCACATAAATCCAAAAATTTCACGGAATGGACCATTTTTTCTTAATAAAGGAATAGAACGTGTTTCTGCGGGGTATCTTGGTGGAAAAAATGAATCTAAGGAAGAAATTATATCCAAACTTGAAAGAATTTTAAAAAATTACAAACCAATTCAACCCTTCATAAATGGATTGAGCTATAATATATCTGCGGCGGTGGTAGGAGATATCTCAAAACACCCTATCAAAAAACTTTCACAAGATCGAGTGTTGGTATTAGGAGAAGCTGCAGGGATAGTAACTGCTTTCTTTTACGAAGGATTGTTATCAGGAGTTGTATGTGCTGATGTGGCTACTAACACTTTAAAGTCATTAATTGAAACAGGTAGCAATTTTGGCCGATTAGAACTTAGTAAGTATGATCAAGAAGCTAAACGTATCTTAATGCCTTATTTTAAGAACGGTAATGCACTTGAATATTTAATCTATAACGAGAGTTCTTATGTAAAAACCCTCTGGCGCTTATACACGGAAGTACTAAATCAAGATAAACAAGCTAGACAATATATTTACGAGGCATATATTAATCACGATCTTTCTAAACATAATACTAGTAATGACAGATATGTTGGAGAAAAATGGTTTGCAAAACTTCCAACTCTTTCTAAAATAGCACTAAGTCCAAAATTTTTTAGAGCTATGCTTTTATAAAATTATAGAATAAGTAAATAAAAAAAATACTAATTAAAAATAATTAAATTTATTCAAAACTTAGTATTGGACATAAAACTTTTCCATTTACTTTAAAATCTTCCTTTGTAATTACATTTAGCTTTAAATTACAGGTCGAACAATTCCACTTATAGTTTTTTCTATCATCACTCTTAATTATAATGCCACTATCAAAATTATGTTTTACGCCGCAAGGGAATTTATTCACTTCTTCTTGACCACCTTCTCTTGAAAAGTTTTTTGAACAATTCATCAGATAAAAAATTTATTATCTGAACGAATCTTCATTAATAATTTTTTATTTTTTTAAATTATAATATCAATTATAACTATTTAAAGTTACCCCATGTTTTTCCCACTTATGTAGATTACTTAACGACAAAAAATAAGACTAAAAAATGCATTATATCATTCTAATTATGAACAAATTATAGTTGAAATATGTTTTATATGAACATAATCCCAACGAATAATAATGTTACATTTAAGTTTTTGGTTTTTAAGTGAACAAAATTTAGAATTAGATTTTTAATCGATATTTGAAATTAAGAATTTCCTTAAAATAGTAATTAAATTTTCCAATTACCCTCTTCATAAATTACTTTATCATCAGCAATAATCTTAGAACCCGGAGGTTTCATATCTTTTAAAATGTCCCAGTGAATCGTGCTTTCATTTGTAGAACCTGTAGTTTTATATCCTTTTCCTAGGGCACAATGAATTGTTCCTCCCATTTTCTCATCAAATAGCATATTTTTTGTGAATTGTGTAATGCTCTCATTAGTACCAATGGCAAATTCACCTAGTCTATTAGCGTTTTCAATTTTTAGTATCTCTTGAAGTAACTCTTCACCTTTATCTGCAGAACCATTAATAACTACTCCATCTTCGAATTCTAAATAAATATTTTTTATTTCCTTCCACATATATATGCCTGGATATGTGAATCTAATATGTCCATTGACAGAATCTTCAATTGGACCAGTGCATAATTCGCCATCAGGGAGATTTAATTTACCACAATAATTAATCCATTTTCTTCCTTTAACAGAAAGGTTAAGATCTGTATCTTCACCTTTAACTTGTATCGTTTTTACCTGATTTAAATACTCAACAAGCTTATTTTGTTGTTTTTCTACTTTCTGCCACTCTTGAATTGGGTCCTCTTTATCTAAAAATAGCAATTTATTCAAAAATTCAGTATAAGAAAACAGATCCATATTAGCTTCTTGAGCAAGTGCGTTACAAGGAAAAGGGCATCCAACATATCTTAGTTCTCCTTTAGAAGATCTCTCATCCAGAATTTTAGATAGTCCTTTTCTACTAGGTGAACTATAATATTTTAAAAGATGTCTAGGATTTACAGAACTCAATTTTTTTTTATTATAATCGGCATCGATCCAAATAAAGGCATCAAACTCCTCTCGCATATTTTTTTCAAAGTTAAAGACATGCTCTAATTGATCATCATTTGCATATTTGAAAAGAGCTTCATTAATTCCTTCTAACGCAGCAGTAATATAAGGATGACCTCCTGCTTTCAGTATTTCAATATGCAATGCTTGAAACAATTCTTGAGCTAAAATAGGACCAACTATCCACACTTTCTCACCCTTTTTAACCCCAATTGAGTAATAAACAATTAATCTTGCTAACTTTTTATAAAAGGGATTAATCATATTCAGAAATAGGAACTTAAATGAATTTATTTATCTATAAAAGATATTGATAAAACTTCTTTTAGTTCATCAATCGTATGTTTTAAATTTCTTATTGGAGTGCTAATATTTTCAGCTAAATTAGGATCAATTTTCATTGCTTTTTCCAAATATAAAAGGGCATTATTATAATCTTTTTTATCAAAGTAAGCACATCCCATAAAAAACCAAGCATTAGCAAAATCTGGCTCTAATTCAGTTGCTTTAGTATAACTCTCAATAGCTTTATCATAATTCTTAATTTTTTTATTTACATTACCTATATTATACCATCCTTCAGAAAATTCTGGATCAATTTCTATAGAATTTCTCAGAAATTTAAGGGCCATCTCAAAATCGTTTTTAGCTTCATATACTAAACCCATATAGCTCCAAGAGTTAATATGATTTTTGTCTAAGTCCACAGCTTTTTGAAAATTTTCTATCGCAGCATCATAGCTCTTTTTTTTACTAAAAGAAATTCCCATATAATAATAGGCGTCTACAAATCTATTATCAAGTTCGATTGCTCTTTTACAACTTTCAATTGCATTGTCTAACTTTTTATTCTCAATCTCTAACTTCGCTTTATTGATGAGTTCCCTCTTATATGTATTTTTAATTAGATCTTTGTTTTTTAGATCAGGTGATTCCATCATTTCATTAACTTTTAAGGCTCTTTCATAAAATTTGAAAGCATCATCAAACTTTTCCAAATCAGCAAGCTGATCTCCTTGCTCAATTAGTAATTTAATTTCATCAGAGTGGACATCATCTATCAATTGTTTAACTTTATTCATTTCAGTAGCTCTTCTATCCCTATCTTCGATGGATTGGGCATAATCCAATCTTTTTTTAAGTTTCTCAATCTCTTTTTCTTTTAATTTTTGTTCTTCTAGTAATTTTCCTGCACCAACTAATTGTTTCACTTCTGTCTCGTATATTAAACTTTTAATTCTTTTTACTTCTTTTTCCATATTTTCTGTTAAATACATCTTATTTGTCATAGTTAAAGCTTCATTGTAAGTTTCAATTGCTTTTTCATATTCTTTTTGTTCCAAAAGTTTCTCTCCTTTGTTTAGAACTTCCTCAATTTCAGCCGAATAAACTTTATTAACTAAATTCTTAAGATTTTCAAGTTCTTCATTCTCTTCTTCCGGATAAGCCATTAATTTCGCGAGACTTAATGCAGTATATATTTCACTAATAGCATCTTCATATTTCTTTTGCACAATTAGTTGAATAGATTTATCTTTTATCACATTAATACCCGCTAGGCATGATTGATTAATTAAATCACTAATTTTTTTAATTTCTGTCTCTTTTGTTTCTGATTCAACCATAGACCGCGCTATGTCTAACCCTTGAATCAAAAATCCAACTGCTTCCTTGATCGTTGATACTGATTCTACAAATTTTTCTTTTTTAAGGATTTCTTCTCCTTTTTCTAATATTGGTTTAATTTGCTCTATATAAGTAGGATTTAACGCCTTGGCTATAAGACTGATTTCAAGTTTCTTGAGATCTGAGGTATACATTTTTTTTGTAATAGCTAAGGCATTTCTAAATTCAGAGATTGCTTTATCTATATTATTCCGACTAATTAACTCTTTACCTTTTTCAACTATGGGTTTAATTTGCTCAGAATATATTTCATTTAATAGATTCTTAATTATACTAAGTTGAGTTTTCATTGAATTCGGGTCGAAGAAAGTCTCTATAAACTTCAAATTGTTTTCAAATATTTCAATAGCATCATAAATTTGTCCTATTTTTTTTAATTCTTTTCCCTTCTCAACCATAAATTTCAATTGAGCTTCATTAGTTTGACCAATTTCCTTCTTAATAAATGATAATTGTTCTCCTCTTGAATTTGGATCTTGAATTCCCTCAGCAATACTCAAACCTTGATTAAATATATTAAGAGCATCATCAAATTTCTTTTCTCCTCGTAAAATCAAGCCTTTTTCAACTAATTGGTCTATTTCATTTTCACTCAGCATTGAATTAATCTCTCTCTTATCAGCATTTTTAAGATCAGCATCATCTATTTTATCAGCTATCTTTAATGCTTGATGAAATTTTTCTTCAGCTCGAGTAAATTCCCTTTGATTTTTTAAATTGATACCTTCTTGGAGAATACTACTTATCTCTACAGAATAGGTTAGGTTAATTGCATTTTTTATATTTTCTATTTCTACATTTTTATCTTTAGGATCTGTAACCTTTATATTGATAAAATTTAATGCTTGATTGAATTTTGATATAGCTTTTTGAAATTTATTTTTATCTTTAAGAGCGTTAGCTTCCTCAATAATCAAATTTAACTTTTTTAAAGTGGATGCCTTCATTTTCATTAAACTCCAATACTTTAATGCTTAGAATTATTTCATATTTTTAATATTTTTCTTATAAACCTTTTATTTCTTGGAATGTAAGTATTAATATCTAAAATATATGACCTAAAAAGAGAAAAACTAATTTCAAAAGGAAGTTAGAGAAATATTGAGGAAAATATACTTTAATGGCTCTATTATTACAATGGATACCAAAAAACCAATTGTTGAAGCAGTTGGAACTGATAAAGAGAAAATTATTTCAATAGGACAGTTGGATACAGTTAAATCAGATTTAGGAAAGGCTTATGAGTTAATAGATCTGAAAGGTAATGTACTTCTTCCTGGTTTTATTGATTCCCATATGCATCCAATCTCATTTATGTTCTTATTATTAAATCTTGATTTGTCTACAATTAAAAGTATGAAAGAACTTAAGAATCTACTGAAAGAAACAGCGAATAACAAGGCACCAGGGGACTTCATACTGGGGTTAAAGTTAAAGGAGGAAGAGTTTAATGTACCAAAATTACCTAATCGATGGGATTTAGATGAAGCATGTCCTGAACATCCTGTTTTAATTGTAAGATATGATGGTCACATTGGAATTGCAAACTCAAAAACTTTAGAACTAATTGATATTAATTCTAATACAATAGCTCCTGAGGGTGGTGAAATTAGGAAAAATGATAAAGGTGAACTTACTGGAATAATTTCTGAAAATGCTTTAGATATGGTGTTTTCGAAAGTCGAACGATATTTGATCCCTAAACCTGAGGTTTTACAAGAAATTGCTGACAGAACTTTTATGCTTTTGGCTGAAAAAGGGATTACATCTATTCATGGTCAGTTAGAGGAAGGAAGAATTTCAATTTATAAATCAATTCAAAATAAAATCCTCCAAAATTGGTATGCATTTGTTTCTTTAGATAAACCTAAAAAATTAGTCAGATTAAAGAAACCTCCTTTGGATGGTGGTAAAAAAGATAGTAAATTTAAGGTGGGAACTTTAAAATTGTTCCTTGATGGCACTTTTGGAGCGAAAACTGCTTGTATGTGGGAACCGTTTTCTGATGCTCCTGATTCGTGTGGATTTTGTGTAGTTGATAAGGAAGAAATTTATGAAAAAATGAAAGTGGCACATAACAATGGATTCCAAATTGCTATTCATGTTATTGGTGATAAAGGTAATAGAATATGTGTTGATTTATATAAGAAACTTCTAACAGAATTTCCAAGAGAAAATCACAGACATCGGATTGAGCATGCTTCTATGTTGACTAGGGATGTGCTTAAAGATATGAAGGAATATGGATTAATAGCTTCATGTCAACCTCCATTTATTAATTCTGAATATACATGGTTAGAGAAGAGAATTGGAAAGGAGCGTTGCAAATATACCTATCCTATGAAATCTATAATTGATGCTGGAATACTTTTAGCGTCGGGATCAGATTGTCCAGTTGAAGATCCCGATCCAATATTAGGACTTCATGCTTTAGTTACTCGAAACGGTTTTGTCCCTGAAGAATGCATTTCAATTGAAGAAGCACTAAAATCGTATACGATAAATGGGGCATATGCAGCATTTGAAGAAAATGTGAAAGGTAGTATAGAAGTAGGAAAATTAGCTGATTTTGTGATTTTAGATAAAAATCCTCTTGAAGTTAATGAAGATGATATTAGAAATATTCAGGTACTTGAAACAATAATAAGAGGGAGGACAGTCTATAAAAAAGAATTTTAATTTTTTTTGTAGCAACATTTAATCCATGAAATATAGGCACTCATCAAAACTGTATTTGATCAATGCTCTTTTTCTTCTAATTTTTTAGACTCATCAGGTTTTATTATAATTTCAGATGCATTTTGAGTCTCTTTTTTTTCTGTTAATTCATTTTCGGTTGCTTTGGTGGCACTGGTTGCTCTATTCTTAATTTTATTATCTTATCAAATCTAAATCTTTATTTTTAGGTGTTACCATAAGTTTGTTTTCACCTTTAATTGAAATATAATGAAATAATTTTATTTTATTCAAAATAAAATTTATCAGCATAATGATCTCCCTTAGAAAAATAGAGCACTTTCAAGGGTTCAAAATTGATGAGTCTTTTTGTTATATCTCTTAGAGCATTTGAATAAATTTTCATATATACGATATTTATTGAGATCTATAGTCATTTTCTTGATAAAATTCATAAACATAGGGGCGTGATCTGAGATTTGGGTTATCCCATTGACAATACACTCATCGTCAAAATTTATAATTAGATAACTTGATGATGTTCAAGTATCTTCGGTGTACTCTTCTCAAATATAAGATTTTTGAACATATTGTATTAGTCCATGAATGTACCGTTAACGATTTAGCCGATAAATTTGGTATAAATCAAAAAACATATTATAAAAAGATGAAACAATGGGATAAAATGCGACTTATTGAGAGAGATGAGAGTAAAGAGAAGCAGAGGAATGGATCACATTTCATAATTATTGCTCGCCCCGAATTGAAAACAGTATTGCGAAGATTTAGAGAAATAGTCATGGAATTCATTGATCATGCAACCCAATTCGGATTACTTTTTGATAACAAAACTATTAACTATAGTGAAGATAAGGGGAAATTTGTGACCAAAAAACAACAAGCGAAGCCAATTCTCTCCGAAGAGAATTTACTTGTCGCCAAGGAGTAATAAATTTTAAATAATGGGCTAATCTAATATATTACCAACTATCTAAAAAAATTAACAATAGGGTAAAAAAGGCAAGAAAAAATGAAAAAGCCATACAGAATTTATGGTTTTGTAGTGGTATGTTTTCTTTGTATAGGAATTGCTTTCACTTATAGCACCGCAATGATGGGTAAAACAGATTCATCTCATAATCATATAGCTAGGTTGAAGTTCTCCCATTCAATGAATGTATCGGATTATATTACTCTTGAATTGCCCGCAGTTGTGCATGATCCAGACGAAATGTCTTCACCATTTCGAATAAACATATATGAGGGTAACCCTAATTATACATGGAGCAAATGGGTATCGGAATATAAATGGTGTTCTGGATCAGGAACTAATGAAGACCCTTATGTAATTGAAAACCTCTATATTAATTGTAAGGGTAAAGGTGGGGGAATATTTGTTCGTAATTCGACTAAACCGTTTATTATCAGGAATTGCTGGATTCATAATGGAGGTCCAAACCAATATGATGCAGGAATTCTCATTCAAGAGGCTTCGAAGGGAACAATAACGGATTGCATACTTAACTATCTTAGAACTGGGATTTGGATACAGTTTTCATGTCGGGATATTGTCGTGTCCCACAATCTCATGGTACACAATACAAATGGCAGCAGAGCATTTGATCTTAATAATGATTGTAAATACATTACGTATGATGGGAACTATATTAGTAATTACGGGGAGGGTGCATATGTAAGTCTTAATTATGACGTCACCTTTACCCATAATTTTATGAACAATACCTTATTTGGAAAGGATGCAGGCAGACCTCCGATAACTATGTCAAGAACAACTGACACTAATATAACTTTCAATGGGTTTGCTGGGGCTTATGCGAATTATGATGAATTTCTTACATCCATCGACAGTCTTAATATTACTGTGTCAAATAATACCAAGGTCACGACACCAGGTGAAAGCCCGAAGACAACAGGGATTACCCCTAAAATTCAATCAAATGAGGGATCAAGTTTAATCACTCTAACGGGCTGTTCATTCAGTACCATTGCCCATAATATCATGTACGTGTCGCGCTCTGGAGCAGGTGTGGATATTCCAGGATATGATATGTGGATGATTTACGGGTTGCTTGGAGTCATATCCCTTCTCGTGATACTTAAAAAAGTAGTAAAAAAATAAATACACAATTTTATTTTTATTTTTTAAAAGTTAATGAATCAGTATTGAATTTAGATGCTATATATCATTCAGAAGATATTAATAACATGAATCGCAAATATTATTTGAAATCTTTATATAGCTTTAATGATTTAGAACATGAATTCTAGAAATAATTATTAATCAGTAAAGTACAGGTGCTCATCAAAACCCGTCTCAGCTATTAAATCTTGTCCAAGCTTTTGAATTGCTTTTTTTGTGGGCTTTTTGAGTATTCTCCTTGAAATATTTATAACTTTAGCTAGTTTGGAATCAGGGAAATCTCGAATTATATTATCATACCTTGAAAAATTGATCCCAGCTGTATACACACCGGTACTTCCATGGCCTGCTGCACTACTAGTCTGCCAATGTTCAACCTTTACTTCAATGTTAGATAAAAGATGTGAACAAAAAAACCATTCTAAATAAAGATCCATTCTCCTTGATTTTCTTTTTGTATCTTTTAACATCTTATAGGCACGACTTAATCTATCGGGGTGAATTTGACTGAAAACTCTTTCATAACTTTCAGTTAGCTTCTCCTTCAAATGTTCTTTGATGAGGGTCATTAATTCTTCTACTTTTTTAGCTCTTTCCCCCGTTATTTCATGTTGTATAGATAAGATATGTTGTTCAATAGCATTCTCAACTTCTTGGCTACTTTCTATAGAATCAGGTTCAACATTTGAAGGTGTTTGACTTCTTGAAGGAGGTGCACTTCTTGGTAATATTTCTGAAGGTATATTATAAATTTCTTTGGGAGGAAGGGTAAATAAAGCATCTAATTTTGACGGATCTTGCCTGACTTCAGTGAATTTATCTTGGATTTCTTGGTTATTATACCCAATTGATTGTAAATAAAAGGCTGCACTTGCAAGATGATTTTCTAATGTTGTTGATTCACCAAAGCTGACTCCAATTTGCTTTTGAATTTGCTCATCTGCAATCTGACTAATCTGATCCTCTTTTATTTCGCTTAATTTAAATGTTCCTAGCTTTGTAAGGATATATTGGATTTGATTTGAAGTTAAATAACTTAAATTTCCTGTTGGTCCAATCATAAAGGAAATTTTTTCCATTTTTTTAAGAGTCTCTGCAAGATCTTCTTGAATTCTTCCTTTTGAGATGATTAAAAAATGTTCTAGAAAATTTTTATCGAATCCTGCAATAATTTTTAGATATTTTTCATCATAATTATTAAGATGCTCGTGTAGCTTGTTCCCTTGAAATTCGAGAGGAAGATTAATTTGATATACAGTGATATTATCCGCAATCATATAAATATAGTCAGATTTTTGCATAAGCATCGTATAATTCGAGTAATTAACCAATTAAAAAAATCTTTACCTAATTATAAAATAAATTCAAGTATTAAATACTTTACATTTAAGTGCGTTTAAGATGCTATAATTATGTTTCATACTTCAATTACTAGTGTACTATTAATTCTTGTTAATATGTGAATAGATTTTCCTCAATAGGTTAACATATTGTTAGGTGCAAAATAATAGAATATTTAAACAGTTATTGTTGAAGATTTCCTAACCAGTTATTAAATAATTAATCTTTTAATTCTTTCTAATGTTTAAAAACATAAATACTGTATAAAATTCGATTTAATATGGACAGAGAAAAGTTAACTGCTTTTGATACGAGAAAATATCCAATACGACCCCACATTGGTGTGGGGATACTTCTTATTCGAGACAATAAATTATTATTAATCAAACGAAAATATGATCCTGATGCAGGATTTTGGTCGATTCCAGGAGGTCATTTAGACTTAGGTGAGAAAGTAAGAAAAGCAGCTGAGAGAGAAGCTTATGAGGAGACAGGTTTTAAAGTTAAAACAACTAAATTAGCTGGAATTATAGATAAAATCATGTTTGACAAGAATGGTAAAATCGAATACCATTATGTATTACTTAATTATTTCGTAGATCAAATTGAAGGAGATGCAAACCAACCACCCAGGGCTGCAGATGATGCTTTAAAGGCAAGATTTGTCCCATTTGCGGAGTTGAAAAATTATAACTTAACTAAATCCTTAATCGAACTTTTAAAGCAATTAAAAATTGGATTTGAATAATTCTGTTTATAATAAAATCTAAACTTTATCAGATTTGGTCAGTTTCCGATTTTGAGAAGAAAAAATTCATCTTCATTAATATATTAAAATCACCATCAACATTATATAGGCTATCCATAAAGGTCTGTGCGGTATAAATTTCTCCTGTGAAAATCAGCGTTAAAGGAATACCCGCTTTTTGTAACCCTTCAGAAAAAAATGATGCATTTTTTATTTAGATAAATATGAACTAAGAAAAATTAGCAAGTATGGGAAGCACAGAAATATTCTATAGGACTCTAATAACATTAGACGCTGATCCTAATATTTCTGCAGTAATTTTCATTAAGACATATGATTTTAACCATAAATT
>JBHLOC010000076.1:0-12182 GCA_048940925.1 Promethearchaeota archaeon
TGATATACATAAGTAGGCTCTATTTCAGAATAACTAATAATAAATTCAGTTGGATCAGTTTCAATATCTCTGGTGTAATTAATAGCAGTGATATTTTCAAAGTATAGTTTAGCGTAGGAGATATTATAATTTGGAATGAAAATTGTTGGTTGATTATTTAAACTTGGTTGATCCTTGTTAATATAACAATCCTTACTGAACACTGTTAAATCTTCGAATATTTTACCTGTACGATTAAGAGCTTGAGGGTAAATAGCAGGAGACGCAGAACTGTAATTAAATCCATTAATACTTTTTATCATAAGACAAGAAATAGGCAAGCACATTATATAAAGTAGAAAAATAATGTATAAAGATCTTTTTTTAAAGATTTTCATTGAAAAATCCTCATTTTTTTTTTTTTAAATTAGAGAAATTATAAGTTGAGTAACAAGTGAAGTACTATATTTTTAAAACTAGTTTTTCTAATCTACTAGAAAAACCAATCAGATAATAAAAAAAAACTCAGGGACAAGATTTATGATTTTATCAAATTGTATTTTTTATCAAATCTTCTAATACTTCTTCTGTAATGAATTTTTTTTCGGTTATTATGCCATGTGCTTTATTGATAAGAAAATCTTTAAAACATTCATAATTTTTAATACCCTTTTGCTCAAACTTATGTGTATTTCCTTGGAGTGTGCGTCAACTAAATATTATATGTTCTTCTCTTCCTACTATTTCTGGTGTAAATGATCTCAAATACATCCAAAGAGATTTTTAAAATTCTTTTGGTGTTTATATTATTCACTCATACTTCATCAATTATAATTTAGTGGTATTCTAGGTAATAAAAATTGGTCTATTTAAGTATTAAATATAGATCAGAAAGTATTTCAACTAAATCAATTTAAAATAAAATCAAAAAAAAAAGTATTATTATGAACAAACCAGAGTTAATAAATATAGATTCAAATCCAGCAAAACCTAAACCAATTAAAGTATCCTCAGTCCATAAAGTTCTTCTTGCATTACATCTTTTTTCATATAGTGCAGTAATGGCTTTATTAATTTTAATTTGGGCATTATCCACAGAATATTCAATTTTTTGGCCTGTGTTTCCCTTGCTTGGATGGGGTATAGCAATTGGCCTTCATTTAATTGCTTACTTATTATATTTCGACAAGTCAACTTACCTTACAAGGATTACAGAGCAATCTACTTTTAGAATATTATTTGTTTTTCACGCCTTTATTTTTATTATGGTAAACCTCATTATCTTATATAGTGATTTCATTACCCCCAGTATTGTCTACTTTTATTGGCCATTAAGTATGTGGGGTATAGGGATAGCATATCATGCTACTGGATTTTTTAGCTGGAATAAATTAATGGAGAATGAAAAGGCTAAGATAACAAGAAAATATCCTGAATATGAAGAAAGAAAAATTAAAATTATAGGAGCATTCAAAATCTCTAACTTATGGATCTTAATAGCGCATATAACCTACTTTATAGTCGTTAATATATTAATTTATACCGTCATTCCTAACCTTTTTACTAATGTACTTGAAAATATGATTTTCTTTAATGTCACAATTTCTTGGAGTACATTTATATCTATTCATATATTTGGCTTTTTTCTTTATTTCTACAATGAATCCATTAAACCAGTCTTAAAAGGGCTTATCATTCATGTCTCTCTCTATGTGGCTTCAAATGTTTTATTCATATATCAATGGATAAAATCTCAATTACCTTATTTCACGCCAATTTATTCATTAATCTTATGGGGTATTATAATTGCATTCCATGCATTCTTATCTCTAAGATACGAATATATGATAAAAGATGCTTTACCAAAAGTTGAAAAATATTACCCTGATGCAGATAGATATAAATTACATTCTAAAGCACGTGGACTTCTTTTATGGAAATATTCGCTTATATCTCACTTAATCATTTATATAACCGGAATTTTCTTAATAGCAATTAATATGATTATTATGTCTATAGAATTAAGTAATATAATTCATCCAATAATGGGGTGGGGGATTGGAGTCTCAATTCATGTGGCTTTATATTTAAATGTTCTCCTGAAAATAAAAGCGTTCTGGAAATGGACTTTTTCAGTACATCTTGCGACATATATCTCCACAGGAGTTTATCTCATTATTCTTAATGTAATGATGGGAGGTCTTCCATGGAGCGCAATTGCTTTAGTTGGATGGGGAATTGGTTTAGGTGTTCATGCCCTCTTAGCTTTTATTCGGTAAATTCCTTTTTTTTTTATTTTTATTTTAATTAAGCTTTAGTTAAATTAACGAATTATATTTTTGATTAGACGTTCTAATTCATATTCAGTAATAAATTTATTTTTAATTATTTTTGAATGAATATTTTCCATTATTTCATCAAGATAATCCTCATAATTTTTCAATCCCATTTGATCGCATTTCATCTTAATTGCATCTCCGTGTAAGGTAGTTGGACCAAATATTATTTGTTCTTCTTGTCCTACAACTTCGGGCTTATAGGGGGTAAAACACATCCAGAATTTGTCTTTTTCTAAAGCACTCATTACATGTAGTTCACTTTCATGCAAAAAAGTGTTTCTTCCAACAATCGGTTTGTTATAAGGCAAAGGAACGCCGGTAACATTCTCGATAAATTTACTTAAATTATATAATTTAGAGAGATTTATTCCCGTATCAACGTCATACAGCATTTCTAATGCAACAACAACTTCCTCGAAAGAAGTATTACCTGCGCGATCTCCGAGTTTATTAACTACTAAATCCATATATGTTGCACCCTGTTCTACAGCGGCTATTGTTGAAGCTGTCCCTAATCCGAAATCATCATGAACATGAATACCTATTGGGATATCTTTCACAATAGGTTTTAATTGTTTTATTAAATAAGAAATGGCAGGTATATTACATGCCCCTACTGTATCATACAACATTATCATTTTTACGCCATGTTTAATACCTTCCTCAATTGCTTTATTTAAAATTGATATTTTAGAACGAGTCGCATCTACGCAATCTAGAATAGCTTCTGCTCCCATTCTCTTAATTCTTTTTAATACTGATGGAATCATTGCAACCATCACATCTGGATTTATCCTTTCATCACCTGTAAACAATTGAAGCTGCCATTTTGTTAGAACAATTCCAAAGCCTATGTAATCAATCTTTGCCTCTAAAGATTTAATTATTTCTTCAGTCCACCGTGAAGGATTCGAACTTAGGTGGGAATATGTCTTTAATTTAATTCCTAATTCTTTGATTTGATTTGCCAAATCCCATTGATCTTGAACTTGTCCAATATAACCACAATCTATGTGCTCAACACCTATTTCTTCCAATTTTTCAACAATTTGAACCTTTTGATCTAAAGTATAATACACACCAGGAGTTTCCTCTCCTTCTCGGATTGTTGAATCTCTCACATATACTTTCTTTGGAAGTTCGAAAGAATCTCTTACGTCATTAATATAATTTAAAGGTGAGACCCAAAATTTATTATTGAACCATTTAGTAGTTTCTTTCATTTTTCTCTTTAATCTCTTTTTTAAAATTATTTTAAAACAATTTAATTATGATTAGTGCCATATAAAAAATATTTGATCTCTGATACCTATTATACATTTCTTTGAAAATGAAATAGAAATTGGAAGTATAATCTAATCTTTAAAAAGATTATAACTTAAAAAGTTTTAAAATAAATTATAATGTTTAATTTATTATGAAGGCTAAAGATGTTTTAGAGTTAATTAAAAATAGACGATCAAGAAGATCCTCATTTGATCAGAATCGAACTATAACAAAGGAAGATTTAAATCAGATTTTAGAAGCCGCCCGTTGGGCACCCACACCCCATAATATGCAGAATTTCGAAATAATAATAGTTGATGATAAGGGTATCTTAGAAGCTATTGGTTATATCAAATTCACGATTTCTGATGAGTTAATCAAGGAAAATTATCAACAATTATCTTTTTCGGAAGAGGAATTACTAAAAAAAAAAGTTGGAGTTCTGGGTACAAGACTCCCGCCGGCTTTTAGAAATCCTGATGAGTATCTGAACAATTCATCTCGCGAAAAAATAGTTGTACCAGTAGGAAGATTAGCACAATCAGGCTCTATCCTTCTTGTCATAATATATGATCCAACTAAAAGAGCTCCTGCATCACCAGGTGATTTTCTTGGAATTATTGGTCTTGGGTGTGTAATGGAAAACATGTGGTTAATGGCTCAGTCCCTGGGAATTGGATTTCATATAATAAGTGTTCTCAACGCATCTCCTGTAGAAAAAGAGGTGAAAGCGCTTCTTAACATTCCTAATCATATGAAAATAGCTTTTGGCATAAGAATTGGTTATCTAATCTCTGCTCCCCGCAAATATTTGAGAGTACGCAGAGAATTGGAAGATTTTGCTTATTACAATCAATTTGGTAAAAACACTATTGATTATTAAGTATCTTTATAAAATTAGACGAAATTCAGAGTATTAATTTAATAATATTCCAATTTAACCTTATTTTTTATTATATCGAAAAGAAATATCCCTAATGTTGTCAAGATAACCTCAGAAATCAAAACTTGAATAAACATCAACCAAATTGGTAAACCGTAAGCAATATTTAAAACAATCGCAACGTAGATTGATATTATAATTGCATATACTACTCCACCTAAATATTTTAAAAATTTCTTAGCTCTCAAAAGTACAATACAATATAATGCTGGCACATTTACAATGCAACTGATTAAATCAATTGGACCTAAAGGTGACGATAAGTTAACAAAAAACACTCCCAAAACATTACCAATTAAACCCTCGATTGGAAAAAGAATACACATTCCCACTATTAATTCAGCTACCCGAAATTGCAGTCCAAGGAAACTTATAGGTTGAAAAATATACCCTAAGGCAGTGTATAAAGCAGCAGTCATAGCTACTAGAGCCACTCTTAGACTTTTGCTAATTTCTCTAATGCCTGGTGATTCTTTTTCATTCTCAATAGATATATTACTCATGCGCTTGAACTTTTAAAATTTTGGAGGATCAATTTTTACAAGTTAATTAAATAAATAAATAACATTTTATAATAACTTTATATCTACAAAACTTCGAATAGCAAATCCTTAAAAGATTTGATATTTCACTACAAGAAAAAAGGATAAAATAATATGTATTTATTATATTTTTACTAATTCATAATTTGTAGTTCCAATTCTATTTTTTACAGCAGAATCAAATTGCCATGTAGTATCAACTGTGGGATTTAATGCTTTGAACTTTTCAATCCCCGGTTCAACCGGGACTGTCCATTCTCCATTTCTATCTAGAAAGGGAAGTCCTGGTGCTTTTGTTTCTGCATCAATACAAGCTTTATCAATTGCTACTGGATCGGAAGAACCAAATATACCCAAGTCAGGAACTACTGGTACACTGGCATTAGAGACACAGTCACACATCAATGGAATCTCAAAAGCAAAATTTATATATCTAATCTTTTCTGGACCAAAACTTAGAACACCAGTAACATTATCTATAAGACGCTCAACAAATTCTTTATTATCTCTCCTAGAAGGAATTTTTATCGCTTTTTTCACAGGACACTTTTGTGTGCAATTGAAACATCCAAAGCAAAGAGAAGGATCGATTTTAGCGAAACTATTTTTTATTTCAATTGCTCCTACTGGACATGATTCTATACATTCTTGATTACATTTTGAAGTATCGCATTTTAGGGTGTTAACAACAATATAATCTGAGAAATGAGCAAGAAATTTATTATGTTTGGTTACACATCCCATTCCAAGTTGTTTTAATGCCCCCCCAAATCCTGCGAGTGGATGTCCTTTAAAGTGAGAAACAACAACAAGTTTATCATAGTCAAAAAGGCTTTTTGCAACAGAAATTTCTTTAAAATGAAAACCATTATTAATTTTTACTATTTTTCTATCAATCCCTTCATCGCCATCAATAAAATTAAGAGGTGCTCCAGTAATAGATTCAGTATATCCATGAAGATGTGCGATCTTTAGATGATCAGTTGTTTTTTTACGATGTCCTACACATATAGAATAATCATCACTTATACAAATGTTTTCAATATTGTTTCCTCTTCCCTGAGTCTCTATAAGTGTTGGAATTGCATTTTTTGCTTTAATAGCATCGACAACTTCGTGTACATAGTCGGGACGTAAATATCGAGTATTCTGTGCTTCTCCAACATGAACTTTAACACCTACTTTATCACCGGCGTTAATATTGTCTAATATTTTATCTAGTATAAATCGAGTTTTAACTAAATTATTAGTTACCATATTTTTTACTGTATTTGGTAAAGCAGCTATCTCAGTTGGTGATGCCCAATAGACCTTTGGTTTATTTATCATATATATTCCTTTTTAATTTATAAAATATAATTCGAATTAATATTAAATTCATTAAAAATGCCATTATTTTGTAAATTAAGCAAAAATATTGTTTCCTTTTGATGATATTACTATATAGAAACAATACTGAATTCTTCTGAATTAAAACCCCAGGATTTTAAAATACTTTCTGCTTCATTTATGATATTTTTAACCATAGTCTTTAAAGGAATTATTTTGTTTTGGAATCCTATTGATGGAGATGGAACATGAGTACCTCCTAATCTTCGATGATAAAGTTGTCTATGATAGTCTTCTGTGAAAATATCAGTATTAATTCTTTCTTCCTTCCTTTTTAGGGACATCGGACTCTCTTCGGTAGTTAGAATAGCTGTTCCAAGACACACCGCATCAGCGCCCATAGCTAATGCACCAAGAAGACCACGTGCATCTCCTATTCCTCCCGCAGCTATTAAAGGAACTTTTAATAACTTCTTACCTATTGTTAAGTTGACTAAGGTTGTATGTTGGAAAGGATTTTTATATCCTGCTGACTCCATCCCCATAAGTGTAATTGCGTCAGCTCCTGCTTCCTCGGCTGATATCGCATGTCTCATTAATGGACACTTAGGTATCCAATAACATCCAGCTTCATGGGCTCTTTCACCTATATATGTTGCTTGGTACCCTGAGGTGGTAAATATTTTTACGCCCTCATTGATTGCGGTTTCTAAATACTTTAAATAAACCTCTTTATTGCTAGTTTCATTAATAGTCATATTTACACCAAAAGGTCTATCTGTGAGATTTTTCATTTTCATAAGCTCGTTTTTAAATTCCTTAAGATCATAATTCAACGCAGTAATAATCCCAAAACCTCCCGCGTTTGAAAATGAAGCAGCAAAATCAGGTATACCATATCTCGCAAATGCAGCCATTATAAGAGGATATTTTGTTCCCGTTAATTCAGTTATACGTGTTTTCCAAATCATTTTATACAACAAATTATATCAATTTAAATTAGTTGAGTTATAAGAAAACCAAAAAAATTTTATGAATCGAAATTTTAAATTCTTTCATTATAGAAGAAAACTAATAATTTAAATTTGAATTATTTATAAAAAAGTGTCTATGGTTTTTTGAGTTCTAATATAGTTAATCAACTTACTACTCTTTTTCCAATGTTTAAATTCAACCATCATACCTTCAGCCATTTTTTTAATTGAATCATTAAAATTATCAAGAATCATTGGATTTATGTTTTTCATAGCATTTTTTACTGTTTCTCTAATAACCCATACCCCTAATGGTACAACATATCCTCCACGAACTTCCCTGAAGATTAGAATTCTAGCTTGTCTGCCAATCTTATATAGGTATTCACAAATTTCTTTTCGAGCAGCATAATATGCACCTGTAATATTGCTTGCATAATTCTTCCGTCCTCTATAAAACTCAAAATCAGTTGCTATTTGAGGTGTTAAGGTGGGATTCCATAGTGATTGAGCACCCCACACCTCATTCATTTCATATGTAAACTTTCCGGGGAATAAGAGGATTCTAAAATGATTGTCAAGATAACTACTTTCATAAATACGATAATCATTAATTTCAGGAAACTTTTTGATTTCTCTAATTAAAGCTTTTGAAATTATATCATCTACGGCTGTTATACTCCAGCGAGTTGGCACAAGTCTGCGGTTCTCTTTTTTTCCAAGCAATCCCGCAGAAAATACTCTCTTAATAGTTGATTGGGGTACATGTCCTTTAAAGTAAAGATATTCTGATACAGCCTTTGTAGCATTGAGATCAGTATCTGACACACAGTAATCTACTTTAGGATGAACTTTAACATTTTCAGTGATTTTTATTTTCTCTGTCATTCCAGTCGGTCCAATTGGAGGCGTATGATTATCCAGCATCATTCTGAGACTCATTTTTTTCAACTTAGTTTCAGTATCAACTGGTCGGGCTGCCATGGCTAGTTCTTGAGAAGTATCTAACAATCTCTGAATCTTTAATGGGGGTGTATTTTTTCGATTGGTTTGGCCTATTCTAACATTAGTTATAAAATTATTTCTAATTAAACTGCTTCTATATTTTACAATCTCAGCCATCTGCTTTCCGAACCATAATTCGGGAGCATCAAGAATATAATTATCATTAACACCTAAATCCAATTTGAAATCTTGATAAGGAACAAGGGGGCCTATATAGACTTTAGGATAATTAAAACGTCCGACAAAAAAGCCAGGAGGGCTAGCACCAAATACGTCTACATCTCTCATTGTTTTATCAAATTCAAAAGGAACTAAAGATTTTAAAACTGATTTTTTCAACAAGATTGGACAAGACTTTTTACCACAAAGAAGTCTTGCTCCTTTACATCGTAGACATATATTTTTTTCTGTCGGAGGTCGTACCACTCTTCTCTCTCTATTAAGTTTAATTTTTATAAGAAAACTTAATATTCTTTATTATTAAAAAGGAGAAAGAGTTTAAATTTTTAATATTTATATTAAAGAAGAAATATCAACATTAATTTTATTTCTAATTAAAGTATTTTGTCATAGTTTAAATTATTTAAATCTAAGACTTTTTTTGCCAACCCTTTAAAACATTTAATAATGTTTGTATTTTCTTTAGAAGAAGTTGAGATATAATCTTTTTCATTATGTTTTTGAAGGAACTGCTCAATAATCAACCTGTCAACAGAAAATTGCTTATCTTCTATTTCAGCTAAATCAAGTTTTGTCCCAATCAAAACTTTGGGACAATTTTCAAGATTATATTCTATTAACTTGTCGTACCACCAATCTAATTTCATCAGACTTTCCAATCTTAACAAATCAAAAACAAGAAATATCCCATTCGCCCCACTTATGTAATAACCAAACAAGGTTTTAAAATGTTCTTGTCCCCCAAAATCCCATATTAAAAGCCGAGCTAGGCCTTCTTCACCGTCTACTATGATTGGCATATCATATGTGTAAAAATCTATTCCAACAGTTAATTGAGTATTTAAACTAAAAGTATTATAACATAATCTTCGAGCAATACATGTTTTTCCCACACCACCATCTCCTACTAAACAAATTTTAAAAATATAATTAGGAGATTTTTCTTTTAATTCCAACGTATTCCCCTAGGTTATTTAAATATTATAATGAAATGAATGAATTATATTTATTATTCAGTTTGAATTAATCTTATAAACTAATTTTTTAAATAAAAATATACTGCTTCTAGTTTATAGGTCTTTAAGAGATTAAAATTTAATATTTATATCTAGTTAAAGATAAAAGAAAATAAGCAGTATAACTTTAAGCAGGCTATAAAATTTCCTCATAAATTAAATAATGAGCATCTAATACTTTTTTCAATAAATTTTTAAAACTTTTAAGAATATTTGTATTTTCCTTAGAAGAAGTTTTAATAAAATCTTTTTCATCGTGGCTTTTAAGGAATTGTTCAATAATTAACTCATCAATTTTATGTTTTTTATCTACATTTTCAACCAAATCAAGTTTAGTCCCAATTAGGATTTTAGGGTGATCTTGAAGATTGTATACAATTAACTGGTCATACCACCAATCCAATCTCGTTAGAGTCTCTATATCTATTAAATCAAACACTAGAAATATGCCATTTGCTCCATTAATATAATAACTAAATAGATTTTTAAACTGTTCCTGCCCCCCAAAATCCCATATGGTAAGACGAGCAAAAGTTTCTTCACCTTTTACTATTATTGGAATATCATATGTGTAAAAATCTATTCCAATAGTCAGTTGAGTTCTCGCATCAAACGTGTCAAAACATAATCTTCGAGCAATACACGTTTTTCCTACACCTCCACTTCCAATGAGACAAATTTTAAAAACATAACGGGGTTGTTGTTCCTTCATATTAATCTACAATAACTTAATATTGGGTAATTTATAATATATTGAATAAGTTTAAAATTAATAATTTCAATTTTTTATTCTTTATTAAAACTTCTTAAGATATTCTTATACCTCAATCTAGATAATATTTTGTTATCTCTAATCTAGATATTACTTAATTATCACTAATAAATTTAAAGAAAATAGTAATTTTTTTCACATTATAAGCATCATATATAAAAACTTTTAGGCACCAAAGATTAAGAATATATGAATCATCCTTTGCCATAAGTTCCAATAGCATATAGAAATTCTAATCTATCTGAAAGTTCTTGCCCAAAAAACATTTTTAAATTTGGTTCACCTCTTTTGCTAAGTTGCAGGATAGAAAATAATTTTTTTTGGAAGTTTGGATGAATAGGTATGATTAGGTTTTCTGCTCCTAATAAAATACTTTTCTTAATAAGGAGGATCGCTGCATCTAAATTATTAGCAATTAAAGGCCCCAATCTTATTTGTGACAATATTTTAGAAACTAAGGCATATCCCTCATTTTCGATGACTAAAATTTTACCACCAAGAGCGAGTCTTGCCTTTAAATATTGTGCTCTATTAAATCCCATAGCTTCACTGTCAAGATTTATCACCCAATCCGGTAAATAATTGATTTCTCTTAGATCTTTTTCTTTCATATTTATATTTGGAAATTGATTAGGTAGAAAATACATATCTGCGTAGTAGCTTCCTTGGAAACCATATTTTTTGTATATAGGCTCTCCTAATTTTGATGCATACAAAATAATAGTCTTAATATCCAGATTCAAACTTAATTGTATTAGATTTTTGAAGAGTGCAGAACCTACTCCTCGACTTCGATAATCGGGTAACACTCCCATATAACCTATACTAGCAACATCGTGATATAGAAATAACCCTCCTGCGCCAATTATTCTATCATCAATTAAAGCAATAAGAAATCTAGCAATATTCTCATTAATTAAGTATAACCATACTTTTTTCTCTTCTTCCAACTGATCATAAAAGGTTCGACCAAAAGCTGTCAAAAAAACTTTGATAGCCCTAAGAATTTCATCTTCTTTTAGTTCTCTAATTATATAAGGTTTCATTTTCAATTATTTTAAGATCTTTTATAATTTTCTACATACCAACTCTCCTTTACCAATCGGGACTACTAAAGCATCTACACGTTTATCTCCTAAAGCTTTATCTATCATCGGTTTTAACGTCTCATAATGATTAATTGCATTATCAGCTACAAATATTCCCCCTTTAACCATATTTGGTATAACCAGATCATAACAATCCTCATATATCTCTTTTTCAGCATCTAAAAAACAGAACGATATATTATCATATTGTTCTATATAATTTCTAGCATCACCTTCGATTAATTCGATATATCCCTCCATATTCGTTTCTTTGAAGGTTTCTCTTGCCAAATCAATTTTTTCTTTTAAAACTTCAAATGTTGTTAATTTCCTTCCATATAATCTACAAGCAAGACCAATCCATAGAGCAGAATACCCCGCACTAGTACCAATTTCAATATACTTTCCTTCTGGGGCACATGTCGCTAGTATTGAAAGAAATTTTCCAGTCTCAGGAGGGATTTGACGAAGTCTTGTTAATCGTGGTGTCCCATCGGTTCTATCTCTCGAATCAATTTCTTCTAGATAGCGCATTCTATTTCTTATATTCTCAGATATGTTATGAAACATTTAAATATCTCCTATTTTTATGTTCTATCTTAGATTTGGGATAACATCATTAGCAAGAATTGTTAAATTTTCAACTTCTTTCGGTTCAAAGAAAGGAAAATAGAGGATAAATTCATTTATCCCTATTTCTTCTTTATATCTTTGAACAATTTTCCGAAAACTTTCTTTAGAATTAATAA
>JBHLOC010000036.1:0-15822 GCA_048940925.1 Promethearchaeota archaeon
TTGGGCCTATGGATTAGTGGAAGATCGTTCGCTTGGCATGCGAAAGGCCGCGGGTTCAATTCCCGCTAGGTCCATTACTAACTCTCACTATTGGTAAAAAAAAATTTTGGTAAATTAATAGATCGTGTATCTTTATTAAGATTTTAAAAAAAGATCCTTAATTTTATTGTGATTTCAAATTTAGGGGAAAAAAAGAGGAAATCTTAGTTATTCTTCTTTAAATCGTCTCTATTCTGTTCAGTTTCAAACTTTAGCCATTAAATAAAAGAAAGGAATTAAAGGTAATTTCTTTTCCTTGATAGGCTGAATTGGTAGTTAACCAGCATTTCATTGAAAAGATCTTTTCCAAGACCCATTTCAAAGCATTCACCATGAATTTCCCTTCCTTCTATGGGTCCTCCACTAGTTTTTTTGGTGATTTTATAGTTAAAACCAAATAACTCTTGTATTTGAATAAGGAAATCTCTACTCCCACAATTGATTCTTGAAGTCCTAACTTTTCCATACCAATTCTTAGATTTAGCCTATATTTTGGAAAAAACCAGTTAAACCGAATCAGATTTCTCAAGATATTAATTAATGAAAAATAAAAGTAAGGTTTCTCATAAAAAGAAAAAAAAATTTTAATTTTCAAAATTCTATAGGTTAAAACGTTTAGGTTTAAATAATTGCTTATACTTGCATAATCTATGACTAAATTTAAAAATAAATACCACAGATTAGTTCTTACATTTATTTTTACCAGTTTACTTTTTACGCCGATTATTGGAATAGGAGTTATCCAAAGTAATTCTAATGATTTCAGTCAAAAATCAATATCAAATTTTGATCCTTTGTCGTCATCGATTAAAAACCATTTAAATACAGAGGATCAAGAATTGGATACCCAATTAGATAACAAATTCACTAAATATGATGCAGGCCTTAAAGATTATTTGTTTAATCTAACTATTTCTAATCAAAATAGTCCAAAAAACACGAAAGTAATAGTCCTATTTGATTCTAAGATAAATAAGGTAAAAAGAATTGGGATTTTGGATTCTACTTTTGAAGAATATGAAATTTTGGCAAATTATGACATAATTCCTGGAACTTATATTAAAGTAAGTTCCGACCAGCTCATTGGAGAAGAGAAAATAATAGAGGGAATTCAATCAATAAAAAAAGTCTATAAACCGAAAATGTTTCAAAATCCTTACATTTCTGAAGATAATCTTCAGTTGAGTGCGTTAAAGCAAAATTCTTATCCAAATTGGTGGCTTCCTGCTATTGGTGCCGAAAATTTAGCTTATAATGGAAGTGGTGTTAGAGTTGCTGTTGTTGATACTGGTATGTTTGATCATCCTGCCTTAAATATTGTTGAAAACAAAAATTTCGTCTCAAATGAAAGCGCTTCGAACTATCAGGATGATGTAGGTCATGGAACCCATGTTGGGGGGATCATTGCTGGCGATGGAACTGGTTCAGATGGAGAATATCGAGGTGTTGCGCCTGGTGCATTGCTAATTAATGCAAAAGCTGGAAATGCTAGCGGATTGGGAGAAGCAGATATTATAAGTGCTATTGAATGGAGTTCAGAGCCAAAGGGACTAGGTGGTGCGGATGCTGATATAATATCAATGAGTTTTGGTGGAGGATATCCTTATATTTCAGACTTAATAACTCAAGCAATATCCAATGCTAAAGAGAAGTATGGGGTCATTTTTGTAGCATCAGCAGGTAATGAAGGACCAGATTATTTTACAGGATCTACACCAGCTGCTGGAGTTAATGTAATATCTGTAGGTGCTAGCGATAAAAACAATGAATTGGCATCTTTTAGTAGTTGGGGTCCTACATTTGGGTATTTAGGTTATCCAGATGTCGTTGCTCCTGGAGTTAATATTATTTCAACAGAAGCGAAAGATTCTATTATATCATCTGAAGAGCATTATAAAGGTGATTATTTTGACTTTACGGGAGACGCTGATTATATTCCATTAAGTGGTACTAGCATGTCATGCCCTATGGTTTCTGGAGCTCTAGCTATTTTAAAAGAAGCTTTTCCTAATCTTACGCCTGAAGCTGCTAAGATAGCTTTGTTAGAAGGGGCAAGAAAACTTCCTAATGAGCAAGATGAGGGGGTCCTTAAATCGGGGGCAGGTTTAATAAATGTTTCGGCATCATTAAGCTATTTAGATAGTCAAAAACCAAATTATAATGATGTTGCTAAAGTCTTTCCAGATAATTTGCCTATTAAACCATTTAACCTATTAAATTTTCCAGGTGATCACTTAAAATTTAATTTAACAATAATTTCTGGTGATAGTAATACATACGATATAAATATACCATCTAGTATACAAGGTTTATCATTTTCAGTAGATAAACCAAGCATAGATTTTACTGAAGGAGGTATTGATTTAATTGAATTAGATATTGCTATAAAAAACATTGCGAAAGCTGGTCTTAGAAACTTTGAGTTAAATATATCATCCGATGGACAGATTTATGATAGGGTAGATATAAAATTAGATATCCACTTACCAGAATATCGTGTTTTAATGGAATCTTATCACGGAGTAAATGATTGGTTTCCTGACTTTTCATTTAATCAAATGGGATTTTTTGAAGCGATGAATGATCTTGCTGAAATGAATATCTCAATTGATTATCAAATGGAGCATTGGACTCCAGATTATAATAAATACACGAATAATTCGATTTTAACAGAAGAAAAGTTAGCACAGTATGATATAGTAATTTTACAGACACCAATCTTACCTTTTAGTCCTTTAGAAATAAATAATCTGAGAAATTATTTTGATAATGGAGGGAATTTAATATTTTTAGGAACAAGATATCAGGATATGGCAGTAGAAAACGTAAATTACCTATTTTCTCAATTAGATTTAGGTATTCAAATGAACGAAGAAAATATCATGGATGATAAGTGGTTAGGAATAGGAGCTAGTGTAACGTCTCAACCTGTTTATAATTTCACCAATAACTATATCTTTAATAATGTTAGCAAGTTCTATTGGGGATATGGTAATAGCTTTAATGTGTTAAATGCAGCAGATTCCATTGCTACCCTTAGTAATGCAACAGTTGTAGCTTTTTATAACGGAACCACTGAAGGTAAAGGGCAATTTTTAGCTTTTGGAGATTTACATTGGATTTATAATAAATATAAATCACAAAATTATGCTCAAGATCATGCAACTTTATTAAAGAACATAATAAATTCTTTTCTATCTAAAAGAGAAGTCTCAATAAATATTGAATTAAATTCGGAACGTACTTCGTCCTCTCAGAACGAAATTTCTCTTTATTTAAAATACCAAAAAACAGAATCTCCAATTACTTCTTATGGTGACTTGGAATTAACAATTCAAAATGAAGCTTACTCGCAATCAATTATACTTGATACTAGTTTGTCAAATGAAGGAATTTATTTCAACAATTCTTTTAGTTTACCCTCTCCAAGTTATATTCCTTATTCAATTATCGCTAATTTAACTATAGATTCAAAACAGTATAATAAAGAAACAAAAATCCTTTATTATAATCAAAGTAAGGTTCCAAAGATACTTAACATCACAACAAGCCAATCTTCTGTATCAAGAGAAAGCGGTAGCACTATAAATCTGATTGCTAAATTAGATAAGACAACTTATGCTAATTTTGAAGGCTTTTTATCAATCTATTCATATTCTTTCTTCAACACTAAGACGACTGTTAATAAAACTTTAAAATTTGATCATATTTCAAATGAATACATAGAAACATTTAATCCAGATGCTAGTGATCCTTCGGGTCAAGCTATTTTCTACGTTATTCCTTCAAATGATAACTATAGTACTCCAAATTCACCTAGATTTACTTTTCAGATTATAAATAATCCCCCTGAAATTTTAAAATCAAGTTCTACTTTCAATATAGATGGAAATCAAGATATTTATTTTAAAGATACTGAAACAGATAAACATACTAATGTTTATAGTGCCTCTCAAGGTAGTAAAATTAATTTCATAATAGATGCTAAAGATTCAGTTAATTATGAAGATAAAATTTCAGAACTGCGAGTTTTTGTTAATTTAATAATTGCTACGGTATCTGGAGAAGGATATTTGATATTTATTTACCCAAGTAATATCATAGTTGATGAATTGCTTTTTCAATCTGATTCAAGTAAATATGAGGGAACTTTTATAATTCCAAATAACATGGAATATGATTCCATTTCAGGAACTAAATCAATATCAACAGCTACAAATTTCGATAGTTCTACGGGGAAAGGATATTTAGGTGTATTATACATTACTGTTTATGATAGTGAAGGAAAGTATGATGATTTTTTGATTGTAGTTACAATTGCTAGTAAACCAATCGATATGATGATGATACTATTAATTGTGTTACCAATCATTGCCGTAATTGCTATAGCTAGTATGCTATTATATTATTCAAGAAGACGTAAAAGAAGACAGTATTCACAAACACAACCAGGATTTCGTGATTATTATTATCAACCTTCTTATGAGCCTCAAGAACAAACTTATACTACTCCTGAACCTATACCCGAATTAGGACCTGGAATGTATTGTCCTTTCTGTGGAAAGTTAATAAAGACGCCTAAAAAGTTTTGTCCAAATTGTGGGGAATCACTTGATCTCAATAAACAAAATGAGTAAGACTTTAATCCACTTTTAAGTATTTTTTTTTTAATTTTTATATTATTTTTTTTCTAAAATTATTACTTCGCCATTTTTGGTTCCTATATATACTTTAGAGGCAATATTAATAAATAATCCTGTATCAACTACGCCAGGAATTTTCATAATCTTTAAATCAAGTGCTTTAGGATTTGTAATTTCACCAAAATCAGTATCGATTATAAAATTGCCATTATCAGTTATTAATGGTCCACTTTTCGATTGAGCCATCCGAAGAATCGGTTTTCCGCCTAGCTTTGACAGTTTTTTCATTATTGGAATGTAAGCCATGGGAATTACCTCAATAGGAACTCCCTTTTTCCATTTAGTGCCTAAGATTTCTGATTTTTTTCTAAAATCAGCAATGATAACTAACTTTTTTGAATTTGAAGCTAAAATCTTTTCTTGTACTAAGCAGCCTCCTCCACCTTTAATTAAGTTAAGATCTTTATCAATCTCATCAGCACCATCAATATCTAAGTCAATTTCTGGAAATTGTTCCAAGGAAGCTAAATCTAAATTATTTTCAATTATTAATTGATATGATTGAAATGAACTTGGGATACATTTTAGGTTTAAAGAGCTCTTTTGATTGATTCTGGCTATATGTTGGACCGCATAGACGATGGTTGAACCGCTTCCTATTCCTATAATCATGTTTTTTTTCACATTTTCTTCTACAGCTCTTTCTGCTGCTAATCTCTTTCCCTTTTCGATTATATCTTCAGTCATAGGATCACTATAAAATTATTATTTCATTAAATTTAGAATTCTAATAGCTAAATGTGCCGCATTATCACCTCTATCAATTCCCACACTTGCAACTGGTACTCCAGGAGGCATTTGTACAATTGATAATAGAGCATCTAATCCACCTAATTTTGCGCTAACAGGAACACCTATTACAGGTTTATCTGTTTTGGATGCAATCATCCCAGGTAATGCAGCTGATAAACCTGCAACAGCAATATATACTAAAGAATCACACTTTTCTAAGTATTCATTTAATTTTTCAGGATTTCTATGAACAGAAATAATTTGTAAATCATATTTTATATTATTTTCTCTTAAAATTTTCTCTGCTTTTTCATAAACTTCTTTATCAGAAGTACTAGCCGCAAGAATTGATACTAGTGGTCGTTCAGCCATAATTAATCTAGCAATTTTAAAAATAAAAATGATATTAATTGTTTCTTAATCTTCAATTCATATTAACGAAAATAAAGATCTCCTTATCAAAAAGTTTAATATTTCCTTTAAATTTCCACAATTAACATTTAAATTTGATAATAAAACTGTAAAAAATATAGAGTGATATTAAGATATGGTAGATCTAAATGAAGTATGGCTTGTGGATTATGCGAGAACTGCTTTTTCTCGTTCCAGACCCAGAGAACCTGAAAGAGATGTATTTGGTGAAGTTAGAGGTGATGAACTGCTTGCAACCTTACTAATGAAATTTTTTGACGAAAAACTGGCTGATAAAGGAATCGAAAAGAAAGAAATTGAAGAATTCACTGTTGGTAGCGCAATGGGTGTTTATGAAGCATGGACTTATGGGGGTAGACTTCCACTGTTTTTAGCAGAATTTCCTGCTCATGTACCTGCCATGTTTGTTGATAGACAATGTGGTTCTGCAGGAAGTGGTATGCATGTTGGTATTATGGAGATTATGACAGGTAACAGCAAAATCTGCTTAGCTGGGGGAGTAGAACATATGACACGTGTTCCAATGCAAAATAATTGGATAAGTCCTAACATGGGTATAATCAATAGAAAAAGTAAATGGTTTCGCCCACAATTCGACTTTATGACAACAAGTAATATGATTCAAACAGCTCAAAAACTTTATGAGGAAGAAATTCCAGCTTTTACAAAGGAAGATTTAGATAAGTTTGGAGTAAGAAGTCACAATTTAACTGTAAAATATACAGAAGAAGGTTGGTATAAAGGCGAGATAATTCCTGTGGAAGGACATGTTGAGGGGAATGTTGAGGAGAAAATGATGGTAGATAGGGACATGGCAGCACGAAAATCCACATTAGAGGGAGTTGGTGGATTACGACGATTATCCAGAGCATTTTTCCTAGAAAAAAATGGAGGGAAAGAAGGTTATGAAAAAAGAGAAGGAACAGCAGAAGGAGTAATTACTGCTGGTAATTCTTCACCGTTAAATGCGGGTGCTACTACGTGTTTAGTAATGGATGCAAAAGAAGCGGAAACACGTGGATTAAACCCCATGGCTAGAATTGTTTCAATAGGTTGGGCTGCTGTAGATCCTACAGTTATGGGACGAGGCCCAGTTCCAGCAACTGAAAGAGCATTAAAATATGCTGGTTTGACTCCAGATGATATTGATTATTGGGAAATAAATGAAGCATTCACCATTGTAACTCTTAACTGTATGAAAGCATTTAACATTCCTGAAGAAAAAGTTAATGTTATGGGAGGTGCTACTGCTATTGGACATCCATTAGGAGCAACAATGATAAGATTACCAGGTACTCTTGCTCGAATTTTAAAAGATAAAAAAGCTAAATATGGTGTTGCCAACGCTTGTGTTGGTGGCGGACAAGGTGTCGCGACCATATTAGAAAACCTTGATGCATAAAAAAATTTTTAATAACTTATTTTTAATTTTTTTTGTTTCCTTTAATTTTTCAGCCATTTACTTTTTCTATTAAAATACCTTTAGAATTATTGGTTTTCTGAGTAATATTTAAATATTAACCTATAACAAATTTACTTACATAAACTCTAAATTTTAAGGGAAATGAAAATGCCTGTTTATAAAAGTATACAGTTAGTCGGCACTTCCGATAAAAATTGGGCAGATGCTGTCAAAAGTTGTTATGAAGAAGCGAAAAAAACCTTACGCGGAATTAGAAATATTCAGATAATTGAATCCGATGTAAAAGTTAAAGAAGATGTAGATAAATTGATTTATCGTGTAAGGGTTCAAGTAAATTTTCAATTAGAAAGATAATCTTTAAAAATTCATTTTTTTTTCTTATTTCTATTTTTCACGAATCTTTGGAGGGAATGAAGGGTTTAATAGATTTCTTTAAATCTACGAGAATATTCAAATATGATTAAGTATTAAGTTTTAAATAATTCAAATATCTTTTTAGATTTTATATATTCTTGAATTAGCAATATATGACTCTATTCGATATAATCTCTGAATTGTTTTCAAATCCAACATTGATAAGATACATAATAGGTGGTATTATCTTAATTGTCGTTATCATTGTATGTTATGCTATTCATAATAAGTTAGTAAATGAATAACTCTTTTCAGAGGATAAATTTCTTTTAAAAATTTCTTACTTATTCTAAGAGTTAAAATTCTCGATGTATTTTAATAATTCAGGTAAAGTTTCTTTATTTAAGGTAAGAAAATCTCCATCAATTTTCACCTGAAATTTTTCTCCCAGATCAATTAATAAATCGTACAATTTTGTTTTATCGATATTTAATAAGTTTTCAATCATATCAATTCTAATCTGGTTAGACATTTGAAGTAAAGAAATTAATTGTGAACGCTTTTGTGTTTGATTCTTTAAAACCTTACTTTTTTTAAGTTCGTCTAATTCACTTCGAACATGGGATCTAGCTTGAAGTGCGTATGTAAATTTCGGATCGATTTCTAATGCTCTTTCATAGTATGTTAAAGCTTCTTGTAGTTCGCCATTGCATTCATAGAGCAATCCTAAATTATATACGCAATGCTTATAATCTGGTTTCAAACTAAGTGCTTTCTCGTAGTATTCTTTTGCTTTTCCCACTTCCTTTAAGTTAAAATGAGCAATTCCTATGTTATAATAAGCCCTATAATTATTAGGATCTATAAGAATAATCCTATTGAAAATATTCTTGGCTTTCTCGAATTCTAGGACATAGATATCGTTGAGATACCCTCCATAGAAAAGTAAGGTGTCTATAAGAGAATTTTTCACGAGTTCAGAGGTAGGTTGACTCTTATACAAATCTTCTAAAATTTCTAACGCTTCCTCAAATTTTTCTTGATCTCTTAACCTTATTGCTTTTTTAATAAGTTCCTCGATAGTATTTATGTGTTTTACACCAAGTTATAACTTAATTATCTATATGCTTGGAAATAAATAATAAACAGCTATATCTCATGTTCGTACCAGATAAATTTTGATTTTTTTATTCCAAGTTTTATAAGTAGACTACGAAAGGCACTGTCAGAGTCAGGGCAAATGAAATAGACTTTATCTATTTTAAGTGTTCTTTTAATATACAATTGTAATTCTCGAATTAATTTTTCTTCAATTCCTTTTTTGAAAGAATCTTCCTTTCTTGTCATGATTTGATGGATTATGACTCTATCATTTCCTAAATAGTCTCGAAATATAGTATACATTCCAAACCCTACGATTTTTCCCTCTTCCTTCCCGATGATCATGCCGTTTCTGTATTGTAAATCTAATGTTCTTTTGTTCAGTTCTTCCTCAAATTTTTGCCAATGTGAAAAGAAATATGATTTATTCTCAATAAAATCATTAAATAACGCTTTTAATGCTTCTTTATCGCTCCTAGGGTCATATCTATCAATAACGATCAAATTTATCACCAGTAGAAATATTATTATTTATTATTTATTATTTAATTGTTTAAATGAATAATAATTTTATAAGATTATTTTCTTTACAGATTTAATTAGTCTTTAATAAGAATCATTTTTTAACATTTAGAATAACTAAAATTGAGGTATAATGAGTCGAGACAATAATAATTCATATGAAAATCAAGAAAAAGTATCAATTTTCATTAAGAAACTAAGGAAAGATGTAGAAATTCCTAATCCATCGAAACCGGGTGACGCAGGAGCAGATGCAAGAATAGTGGGATTCAAAAAAATTAGTAAAAAAAAAGATAAAAAACACCTAATAGAAGTTGATTCTGATTCTTATACTCTAAAACCCCTGGAACGTGTAGGTTGTCAGTTGGGTTTTGCGACTGCGATTCCTGAAGGATATTATTTTAAAGTAGTTCCTAGAAGTGGGTTATCATTATGGGAAGGAATATCCATTGTTAATAGTCCTGGCACGATAGACGCTGGATTTAGAGACGAATGGATGGCGATAATCGTAAATCTCTCAAATGACAACGTTATTCTAAAAAAAGGTGATAGAATTTGTCAAATCGTTTTGTCTAAGATGAATAATTATGAATTTGTTGAAACTGATAATCTTCCTGAGTCCGATCGGGGAAAAGGGGGTTTTGGGAGCACAGGAAAGAATTGATGTTAGAATTCATGTGTGTGAAAAACTTTGTCCTATCATAACTCCGATAAAGTGTTTAAAATACATCTAATCATAAAGACCTTCTAATAATAAACCTCTTATTTTTTTCAATATTTTCCTTTCTAATATTATAGTTTTAGGGATATTATGAGTGAAAACAATAAGGATTCAAGTAAAAGACATTTTATTGAAGATTTCTTAAATCCAAAGAGCCTTACAGTCTTTGGGGCAAACAATAATCTGATGACAACTATGGGTTCTATGCAACTTCGCAATATCATCGCTGGTGGTGGGCTTGAGGAAGAGATTTATCCTGTTCATCCTCGATTAGAGAAAGTTCAAGGATTTAAAGCATATAAATCTGTGTTTGATATCCCCATAGTTCCTGATTTAGCTTTTTTAATATTGCCGACTCAGATAGTGCCAGAAGTAATGGAACAATGTGGTCAAAAAGGTATAAAACGGTTAATTATAACTTCAGGGGGATTTAGAGAAAGTGGTTCAACTGGGCGTGAATTATCTCGGAAGATTGATGAAATTGCAAATAAATATAATATGAGATTTATTGGCCCTAATTGTTTAGGGGTTTTTAATGGTTGGTTTCGCTATCCAGAGAAAAAAGATGCATATTTAAATACATTTTGGATCTATCTCCCACATAAAAGGGGTAATATTTCAATTGTGAGTCAATCAGGCACAATAGCTGCCCAAACAACGTGGTATACTAATGATATGGGGGTAAAAATTGGCAAATCTATATCAGTTGGTAATGAGAGAAATGTTGATATTGTAGATTTGCTAGAGTATTTTAAGAATGATCCTCAAACAGAGGTTATTGGACTCTATATAGAAGAAATAAAGCGTGGAAAAGAATTCATAACACTAGCAAAAGAAATTACACCAAAAAAGCCAATTGTAGCTATATATGCTGGAGGAACTGATGCAGCAGCGAGATCCATCATGTCTCATACAGGTTCTATTAGTGGTGATGATAAAATTTTTGATGCAGTGTTTAAAGAAACGGGAATTATTTCTACTAATTCAATATTAGATTTCTTGTGTTTTCTCAGAACATTATCTCAAGCACAGTCTTATCATGTATATCCCAGGGGAAAACGGGTGGGAATTATTACAGATTCTGGAGGTCCTGGGGCAATGATGACTAAAACGGCAGAGCTATATGGATTGGAGATACCAGAATTCTCTACAAGGTTACAGGAAGAAATTGCTAAGGATTTACCGACTACTGCAAGTGCTATGAATCCTATCGATGCAACATTTCATGAAAACTTTTTAAATATGTTAATTAAGTTTCCAAAAATGTTAATCAAATCTAAAGAGGTTGACAGCATTATCGCTTTTGGTATATATGATTTTGACGAGATTATAGACGTTATCCAGAGTTCAGGCGGACAAGTCAATGAGAGGATGAAAGAAATGGAAAATATGATAGATAAAATGGTGATATTCCCTATAAAAAAGTTAATGAAAAAGTACTCAATTCCTGTGTTTTATGCGGGCCCGGTTCCTTATAGGTCTTCTTTGATGAAAAAATTCAGTTCTTCAGATATTCCCGTGTTTTCGCTATGGGATCAACCTACAAAATGTCTTGCATTATTATGTCAATATTCAGATTATCGAAGGAAGCATAACATAATTTTATCATCTTAATGAAGATTTATTTTTTTATTTATCCTTATATGTATTGATATAATCCCAATATTTTTTGTTTTAGAATAATTTTAAATAATTGGTTTTAATATTAAATTAAAAATTACATTAACAATCCTATTGCTGAGTTAAAAGAATATAATTATTTCATATAATAGGTGTCTCTAATTTCAAAGGATATAAGCAAACATAAAATTGATAAACAGATTCAAAAAAAACCAGAAGAATTATATCGTAAATTGTTTGAAACTTCACCAAATATGATTATTTTAATTAATAATCAGGGTGAAATAATAGATCTGAACACTAAAACTTTAGAATTTCTCAATCTTGAAAAAGAAAATGTGATAGGAAAGGATTTAGAAGCATTATCCTTCATTCCTGCGGAAATGTATCATAATTTAAAAAAAAAGTTTAGAAAAATACTTGAAAAGCGTAGTATAGATTCAATAGAACTACAACTTGAAAATTTAGGAACTGGAAGAAAGTGGATAAGTACCCAAGGATCATTGGTACAATTAAAAGATGAAAATCTAATACAGCTTACAATTCAAGATATTACTACCAAAAAAAAAGCTGAATTTTTAATTAAAGAACAAGTAAAGAAACTTCAAGAATTAGATCAGAAAAAAACTGATTTTGTAAATCGAGCATCTCATGAGATAAAAACACCTATAGCGTCAATATATGGAGCATGTCAATTACTTTACGAATTATATAAAGATGATTTAAATGAAGAAGCCTCAGAATTATTAAACATTGCTTTAAGAAGCGGAGCCAGACTTAAACATCTTATCTATAATTTATTTGATGTTTCAAAAATTGATGCATACCAATTTAAATTAACAAAGCATAGAATGGATTTAATCACAATATTTAAGGAATGCATAAATGATTTATCATACCTTATTAATACTAATAGTTTACAAGTTTCATTAGATTGCCCAAAAGAATTATATATAGTAGCAGATGAATTTAAAATAGAAGAAGTCATCTTAAATATTCTCATGAATTCAATTAAAAATACTCCTTCTGGAGGAAGTATTTTTTGCCATATAAGAAAGAAGGAGAAATATGTTGAGGTTTCTGTTAAAGATACCGGCATTGGAATTACTAAAAATGAGATAAAAAAATTATTTACAAAATTTGGGAAATTAGAAAGGCGTGGAATAAAGGTTAAAATTGATAGTGAAGGTTCAGGTTTAGGGTTATACCTTTCTAAAAAGATTATTAACTTACATGAAGGTCAGATATGGGCAGAATCAGAAGGTAGAAACAAGGGTACTACAATTATTTTTACTTTACCATTGACCTAGGATTTTTTTAAATAAAAGAAGATCTTATTTGTTTAATAATTCTTATACATATTAATCATCCTAAGGTATGTAAATAAATGAAACCAGATTATATATTAAAAATGTGTATATTAGGGCAGAGTGGAGTTGGAAAAACTTCTTTAGTTAGAAGGCTTTGTTATAATACTTTTGATATAAATACAAAAGAGACCATAGGTCTTGATTTTTATTCGTACGATCTTATCTTTCCTATACAAGAAAGGGAAGTTTTTGTAAAACTCTCGATCTGGGATTTTGGTAGTCAAGAACAATTTCGAAATTTATTTAGATATTATATTACGGGAGTTAATGGGCTTTTTTTAGCTTTTGATCTTGTAAATATTCAAAGTTTATTTAATTTAAAATGGTGGTATGATAGCCTACTTGAATATAATCATGAAAATGTCCCAATCATACTCTTAGGTACAAAAAATGATTTAATTTTCAATTCTTCAACAAATAATAGTATTGATGAAACTACTATTTACAAAACACAAGAAGAATTTAACATTAAGGACTTTATTCGAACTTCCTCAAAAGATAATTATAATATTTTACATAGTTTTGAAAAATTAGTAGAAGAAATCTTACTATATTATGAATTGTAATATACTAAATTTTATCGAACGATTCCTTAATAATTAAATCTTAATCAAATCCACCACTAATTTTTTATATATATTATTTCTATGATCAAATGAAAAAGAGAAATAAAAACTGTGGTTAATTCATTTTAATATTCAAATCTTAAATTGTGTTTCAATGTGTCTATAGAATTTTATAATCCACCCTCGGCAATATTGGCATCTGGATCAAAACTTGGAGTAGAACTTGGAGGTTCAAAGAGTATTCTCAGTATTGATTCACTTCATAATTTATATACTGAAGGTGTAATTTTTAGCGAGTTAAGTTGGGGTGCATTCTATCAAGAAGAGGGGCTTGAAGACCAAATTGATACTTTTCAGACAAAAGAATATGACTCTGTACGAGAGGATCCTGAAGCGTTAGTCAATACAATTGTGGAAAGTGTATATAGTATCATTAATAACAAAAAACTTTTCTATGGGATTGCTGATTTTGAAGTAGATGCATTTCTTAATCAGAATACAATTATTCCAGGATTAAAATTAGATTATACAATTGTAAACAAACTATTAGAAGCTCATAAAAAAACTAGAGATGCGGAATTATTCCCAAAATTATTATCAGACGCTAAAGGTAGTCATAGAGTCAGAGTTGAATTTCAAGGTAATAAAAAAAGGAAACTTCATCTTTTGGGTACTAAGTTAGAAGATTTTGCTGATTTATTGAGATTAGCTAATGGGTTCGCTACAGGAATTGTATGTACTTCCCGAGGTGCTGCTAATCTTTATATCATGAGCGATAATATTGTATTTAAAGATGATGTACTTCCGGAGCTTTATATTGATGAGGAAAATCTTCAAATAATTGATTTAGGGATTGAAAGAAAATTATTATTTCCTATTAGTTGGTTCAGAATTGACCTTGGTATCAAATCATTAGAAACTTTAGAACTTTGGGATGACATTAAAGATAATTCAAAATTAAAGAAAGCGTTTGAATATTATGACCGATATATTACTGGATTAGTCTATAAAAAATTTCAAGTCTTAGCTTCTACTGAAAAAATAGGGAGAAATGGAGAAGAAGATTTCGATACGCTTAGTCCTGAAGAAAGAAGGCAGGCACTAAGAGATATGGCTGAAGCGATAAAAAAGTTGACAGAAGAGTATAAGAAATAGAATATAATTATTCTTTTAGAATTCGTGGGGCCTTAAAAAACCCATCTTTTTTATGCTGAGCATTTTTTAAGGCTTCTTCATGTGAAAGGGACTTCCAAGGTATATCTTCACGAAAAACGTTCTTCAAACCATCTATAGGATGAGTGGTTGGTTTTACATCACTAGTATCTAAATCATCTAATTTCTTGAAATAGTTTAAGATATCACCTAATTGTTCAGAAAGTTTTTCTTTTTCTTCCTCTGTTAAATCTAGCAAAGCTAATTTTGAAATGTGCTCTATAGTTTCTCTAGAAAATTCTTTTTTCTTAGACATACTGAATTCAATAAAATATAGTTTTAAATGATAATTAAGCTTAACCATCTTAGAATTGTAGTAAGTAATTATTTATAATAAAAAGAGTTAATTACTATGTTCCTTTTATTTGAAATATGAGTGATAAAGAAGATTTGAGGCTTGAAATTCCTAGTTATGCTTATATCTCTCTTGCTCGTAGGGGTATGGAAAAAATTTCCTTAGATCAATGCTTTTTAGAAGATTGTGATAATGAAGACTCTAAATTATTAGAACCTTTTAAAAAGGAGGAATATGAGGAGGAAAATAAACATATTAAAAAAATCCATATCAAATGTAAAAAGTGTGATGGAATCTTTATTTTAAAGTTAGTGACTGTGAAGAAAGTTGCAAAATCAACTAAAAATGAAAAGGAAGAACCTTTATCAATGGGTATAGTATACGCATTAGATGAAAATGAAAATTCTCTTGGTCATATTGGCTATTTTTAAAAAAAATTTATCTTAACTTTAATTTTTCTATAGAGGTATAATCTCTATTTATTAGATTTTTTTAGCAAGTCTTTTTTGTCTTTTTTTCCCCTTATCTTTTCTTCTTCATATGGTTTAATAGGTTTTGAGAGATCTAAGGGGGCATTACATACCCAACACGCATTTTCTAAGTTAGTTAATGCTCGAGCACAATTCTCACAATAGATTGTATCACATTTACAGATATACATGTACCCTAGTACTTCACCTCTACAAACTAGGCAGACTTTGCGTTCTTTATGAATTGAAACTTCTTCCTCAG
>JBHLOC010000036.1:15922-47091 GCA_048940925.1 Promethearchaeota archaeon
TTAATATTTCTTCTGATTCTGCTCGATTGGATGCTCTTGAACTCGTTTTCAAAATTAAGGCTTTACATAAATTATAAGATCCTTTAATTCTCTTATTTTCGGATTGTTCACTAAACTCTTGGATACGCCCTAAATAGTCATGTGCTAACTTAGTGTCACCAATATCTAAAGCTAATAAACATAAATCAACCAAAAGAGAAGAAAGCCAGTTTATATTTCCAGTTTTTTCAATTAAAAGTACAGATTCCTCATAATATTTTAAAGCCTTGCGATAGTTGCCCTTATATCGATAAACTTCACCTATATTACCAAGACAAACTCCGATAGCTTGTGTGTGGTTAAATTCTTCAAGTATTTCTAAAGCTTGCTTATAATCATCCATACTTTGATCTAACTCTCCCCTCATGGCAGATATACCCCCATGGTTAGAGAAGCTATATGCGATAATAGTTTTATCAGTAATTTCATCTGTCATCTGCTGACAACGCTCCGCATAATTTAGAGCTTCTTCAAAATTTCCTTGGGCAGTATATGCCATTCCAATCAACAAAAGGCTCATGGCTATCTCATTTTTATCACCTACTTCTTCGAGTAATTTTAAGCCCAATAGCAAATTGTTCAATGTTGCTTTGGGGTTACTCAAAAAATAATAAACCAAACCTTTAGATGTGGCTATAGATCCCTTTCTCTTAGTGATCTCTATTGGATCTTCTACTTTAACGGCTTTAAGTAATTCTTCACCTTGTACTATCACCTCCATAGCATTCTTTGTATCCCCCAACCGTGTCAAAGCATTACCCTTAATAATGAGAGCATCAATTGATTGAAGTCCTTTCATTAATTCTTTACTTTTTCGATACGCTAATTCACTAGAATCAATAGCTTCAGAAAATTTTCCTATGATATATAAAACAGAGCCTTTTAGAAGATGTAAATAAAGTAATTCTGATGAGGATAAACCACCCTTTTCCTCAATGTTATTTAATTCTTTTAGTGCTTCATTAAACTTTCCTTCATTTTTAAGGATTTCTGCTTGTTTTAATTCTTCAGAAGGCATTTTAAACTGATAAATCTTCTTATTTAGAACATGTCTTAGATTTTCTTATTTGACTAAATAGTGTAAATATAGCTATATATATAGAGATTATAATTGTTCTTATAAATTCGATGGTAGGGAGATTTTCAAAAACCTCTTAAAAATGTGATTTTGTTCCTTTATTTATCTTATGAAGTTCAAGGGGAATCTTTTTTGTTCTCAATGAACCTGATAAAAACATAGGTTATATAGGATACTTTTAAAATATAATTTTTCTGCTTCAACTAATTCTTTAGATTTTGATTTCATAATTTTATTTGTTGGATTTACTTCAGTATTTCTTTAATTTCTTAAAAAATGATTTGATATGTTTAATAAATAGTTCTTTAAAATTATTTTAATTCTTTTATTTATATCATGAAATTTAATTTTTATTTGTTTGATCTAGACGGTACTTTGTTCCATCTTGGCAACATTGGGGCTTATGTAGATCAGATATTAAAAGAAACTTTTAGCATATTAGAAGCTAATAATCCTCCAAAAGGGAATGAAATATACAAACTTTGGTCTCCTGAAGAGGACTTTTTTGATGTTTTAAAAGAGTGGGGTGTTAAAGAACCACAAAAGTTTTGGAAATTTTTTGATCAAATAGATTTTGATAAGAGGAAAACGCTTATTAAAAATAAAAAAGCTTATTTATACCAAGACGTAAAGTTTGTATTAGAAAAAATTTATCATCATAAAGATAGTAAAAAACTTGCAATTGTGACAAACACAGCATATTATATATGCGACTACATTTTAAATAAATTTAATATCGGTAAATTCTTTCATGAAACATTTTGTTTAGGATATTATGATAATGACCAAGAATTTGCCAAACCAAGTGAGAAGGGAATTCTTACAATATTGGATAAATTTGAATATGATCAAAAAATCTCAAAAGCCATCTTGGTTGGAGATTCCAAATTTGATATAATTGCCGCTAAAAAAGCTAATATTCATGCATGTCTAATAATAAGGAACAAAGATACATATATTAGGCATTACAAAAAGTGGGACATACAACCAGATTATATCATAGAAGGATTAGAAGAACTTCTTTATTTATAATATGATTAAGTCCATGATTTTTTCTCTAATCGCTCGAAATTAATGAAATAATACAAATTGAATGAATAATATTAAATAATCACAGTGATTTTTATTTAATATTGAAAATCTTAAGAGAACAATCCGTATGTCGACAAAATTAGGAGAAGACGATTTACTTAGGAAAAAGATATGGAAAATCATCAACCTTATTCAAGCTAATCAGTTATTTGTGCATTCTAAAGATTTAACAATTAAGCATTATGATGAGAAGAGTAAAAAAGTTAAAACTCAAATCTTACCAGAAATACTCTCTTTATGTGTTTTAAATGCATTAGTACCTAATTCTGCGATGTTATTAATTGGTGGTCATGGAGGAGGTAAAACTACACTAGTAAAATTGTTAGGAAGAATGTTTACTGCCAATTCCCTTAATGAAATTGAAAGCTCAATTATAAGGGGGCATCCCCAATTAACCGAAGAGAAACTTATAGGTACATTAAAATTAGGGAAATTAATGAAGGATGGAGAGGAAGAAGTTGTATGGCGACAATTTGTAACAAACTTTTGGAAAATTATTGATGAAGTAAACCGTCTAACCCCATATGCTCAAGATATATTACTTTCTCTGCTTGCTGAAGGAACTGTTAAATATTACGATACAATTACTACGGTAACTAAATATTGTTTATTTGCTACCATAAATCCTCATGATGTAGGTACCTTCGAATTATCTCAACCATTTTTGGATAGATTCGGAATATCAGTCCCAATTGCGATGCCAGCAAGTCATGATTTACAATTAATCTTAACAGGGAAGGATGAAAAATATAGTGGGTATGATGAATTAATACAAGTTCCTAAAATTCTTACTATTGATGATTTGATGGAAGTCTGGTATTATGTCAACAGAATGCCCTTTTCATCTGATGTAAACAGTTATATTCATGCAATTGTACGAGAATATACACTATGCGATAGACTTGATAAGGGTAATACTGAAGATCTTAAACCAAGTACAGGTTTGTGCTCGGGTTGTCATTTCAACACAGCTCAGAATATATGTAATAAGATAGATTCAATTTTGAGTGTGAGAGTTGCAAAAGATCTCTTAAGATATTCAAAAGCAGTTGCTTGGTTATTAAATCTACCCATCGTTGACATTAATGTTGTTAATACTATTGCTAGTTATGTTATTTCTCATAGAACAGAATATGTTAAAAGAGAATTAGAAAAATCTCCTTATTATGGTAATATTTATGAATTTTCCAAGAAGATCTTAAATTTGATTAAAAAGCGATATAAAAAGCGAGAATTTTGTTATCAAATTACTGAAAGGTATAGAAAGGGAAATCCCAAAGAAAATGATTTAATCGAGTTAAAAAAGTTTGAGAAGAATGATTTAATTGTAAAATACGATTTAATCCCGTTTGTAAATTCGGTTGACAATAAAACATATCCTCCTCTTGCTCAACAAATAGGTGAAGCTGCTAAAAAAGGAGATATAAATAAACTCGCCGAAATACGAAACAAGTTAATGGGGAATATAGAATTTCCAAATAGAGGAGATTTAATTGAATGGTGTAATCGAGAACTTTACAAACAAACAGTTACAGATTATATCATTAAATATGAATATTGGAAAGAATTATGGGCTGATGTTGCAGCTGAATTATCAAATTTAGACCAACCTTTAAAGAATGCATTCAGTCAAAGGCAAACTAAACAAATCCGCACTCAAGATATGTTATTAGAAATTAATGTGACTGGAACTAAAGAAGATTCTTTAGTAAATATTCAAATTTCTGGTGGCTCTGAAGCCTTGAGATTAAGAGAGATTCTGGATAAATTCGAGTATATACAAAAAGAAGAATAGAACAATTAAACTTTGAATATCATTATATTGATTTTCGTTATATGCTTTTTCTTCCTTATATTGAGATTAAAATAGATTATCTTTTTCTCAATTCAATTTTTAACCATATCGGTAAATTTGCTAATGTAATTTTCTCAACAGAAAAATTTTTTTCAAATGAAGATTTGTTCAATATATCTTTTAGTTCATTTATATCATATGTCATCTTAATTTGCTTCTTTAAGAAGTATGGAACTAATTTTCGAGTAAGGAATCCTTCATGAGAAAGATTTTTTTTAATTTCTTCTTTAAGACTTGATTCATCATATTCTTTATGACTCTCAAATAATATAGCAGATCGCTTTGGTTTTAAAATACGATAGATCTCGTTTAATCCTTCTATGGGATCATTCCATAGATAAAAACTTCCTGTACACGTTATTAGGTCAAAATAATTACTATTATAATTAGTGTTGGTGATATTGCCTTGTTGTAGATCAGTTTTTATATTTTTAAGATTAGTTTTTGCAAGATTTATCATCTTTTCTGAAATATCAAGTCCGTATAACTCAATTTTGGGATTTAGTTTATTAATTTCGATTAGCAATCTTCCGTGCCCTGTTCCAATATCCAACAGGGACCCTTCATTTATTTGTGTTAATAAAATTTCAGCAATTTGACTTCTTTGAACCTTCATTGGTTCTAATTGCATCATTTTATCATATAATTTAGCGGCAAATTTTGGTAATTTGATAAAACTTTTTTCTCCACGATCACTCATAAATTAATATTCAATTAATCTTTTAATTAAATTAAGTTTATTTTTTCAGAAATACAGAGAAATTAAAAATAATTAAATCAGTGAAAAGATTGAAGTTAAAAGGAATTGATAAATTTCGAGAAAGAATACCTAAATTTTCAGGCAAAAAGATAATAATTCTACCAATATATTGTATCTTCATTTTTATAATTAGTCTAATGACTCAAATCTATTTTGATTTATTGCCAACTGTAATTCCTGTTGAGGGTGTATTAGGATATTTTGTTCTCTTATTTCCGGTTTTGGGAGTAGCTCTGATGGGATCAATAGCTATATTTTTAGTATTTCAAATGTGGTACCGTCGAGATCGTTTAAAAGCAAAGTATGGTCAATTTTCATACCAAAAAATATTTCTTGTAGGATTCGGAGGCGTCATCATTATCTTTAGTATTGTAGTACATAGCTTAATCCTCTTTTATTTCTGGGAGATTAATTTCTGGTCCCAAAATCCCTTCTCAATATTCATAACTCCATTGACATCATACATTACACCATTTTCTCTAGTTCTAGGCTATATTCATTTCTTTTTAGGTGTATTTATATGTATATTGGGAGTGATGATGTTGGTTCGAGCTATAGAAACTTTTGGGTTTGATTATATGGCCGTTACTTATCTTTATTTCCCTGAAGAGAGTGAATTACAAGATCATAAAATTTACTCAGTGTTACGGCATCCAACATATAGCGGGATTTTATTGATTTGCTGTGGTGGAATGATTATTTATTTAACTCTATATTCAGTTGCATTTTTTCTTATCCTATACGTTGGGATGTATATTCATATTCATTTTGTAGAAGAAAAAGAATTAATTAATCGATTTGGTAATTCATACAAAGAATATAGAAAGAAGACTCCCGCATTTTTTGTTCACATGAAAAATTGGGGTTTATTTCTCAAATTCATTCTTGGGAGAGAATAAATTTTCGAATTTCAGTGATGTCAGTTAATTCCATTCAATATAAAGATATGATAAACATGAAAAAAATACTAAATTTTGAGTTTATTGAAAAAGAAATTAAGAAGAAGACTTTCGGAATTATTAGCACGATTGATCAAAACGGCCAGTCTCATTCCACAGGGATTGTATATGGTACAGCTCCTTCTAAATCAAAATTTGTTTTGTACATTCTAACGGATCGAAATTATAAGAAGGTTAAGAATATAGAAAATAATAATTCTGTTTCATTTGTAATACCATTTCCTCATCATATTTTAAGATTTGTTCCAGCAACATGTATTCAGTTCCAAGGCATAGCACAAATTGTGCCTTTTAATGATAGTGAGGCTCAGGAATCATTTAGAAATGGTTCCAAAATCCTAAAAACGAACTTAAAACAAGTAAAGAAGATGATTAATAAGGAAGAAAGAGTAGTTTTTATAAAAGTTATTCCGATTAAGAAACTATTTTGTTACGGATTAGGTTTTAGTTTAATGAAACTCCGTAAGAATATTGAAAGTGGTTCCTATTTCGTTAGAATCCCTGATGAGCGACAAATTTTTTATTAATATGGAAAATCAGGTCAAAATGATTAATACTCTTATTTGTAATAAATAAATTAATTATATTCTCAAAAGTCGTCCCATATCACAAAATAATTGCAAATTTTTGATTTATATCAGAATTAATTTTGAGACTATAGCTAAAAAGATTCATATCATCCACATTCTAAAGGAGTTCTACGAGATCTCAAACTACTCTTCTCATATTCTTATAAATTTTGATATTATTCTAAGAAGAAAACAGGATCAACAAATTAAAACTTATTATTATTACTAATACAATTGTCTAAAATGCTCTTTACTTTTCGACGTCGTACTGTCCTGGAATGATTGAACTTGACCACTAATAATGAATGCAATTACTGTTGTAATTCCCGCAGGAATAAATAATAATGGAACCCAAGTCATTTCCACAATAATGAAGATTGCTGCTATAGGATTATTTGTTGCTGCGCCTAAAGTAGCAGAGATTCCTAATAATACAAATAATTCAGGATTTTTCGGATAAAAGATAAGACCAAATAAACCCCCGAGTATTCCTCCAATAATCATTAAAGGCATAATTATTCCAGCACTATTCATTGTCCCTATTGAAAGAACAATCGCAATAAGTATAGCAATTGAAAAGATTAGTAAATAGCCCCAAGGAATATTATAGATAAAACTGGTTAATACATTCAAAAATGATATATCCGGATGAACAAGTTCTTCACTATAAGTAAAATTTATACAGGGTACTATTATTAATAGGAAAAGCCCATAACAAATCCCTCCGAATAAAGGTAATATCCATAATCCTATTTTTTTTTAAAATGCTTTTTTAATTGATTGATGAAACTTCTTAAGATAATTGTGTAAAAAGCGACAAAAATCCCTATAATAATTCCAAAAATAACTAAAATTGGAAAAAGAAGAATATAATTGATGCTTTCTGGTGCTGCTGTAGAGAGTTGAGTACTTATTAGAGGAGCAAATCCAAAAACAAGACAGAAAAAAATATAAGCGATTGTAGAAGATATTATTGAGGGGATTAATGATTTATAATGTATATAGTTATTATATGGAAGTTCAGCACAAAATAGAGCTCCACTTATGGGAACTTTTAATAGTGCAGCGGTACAAGCACTAGCGCCTATAAATGAATAATTGCTTCTATTTGGATTGTCCTTTTTTGAGAAAAGAACTTCTAAATTAGCTCCGATTAAAAGACCAGGCCCTTCTAATCCACAAATCATTCCAGATCCGAATGTACATGACGTTGCAAATGTTTTTGCAATGGAATTTGGACCTTTCTTATAATCAATATCTGATAAGGTGACCTCTTTTATAAATTGATCTGAACCCGTCCCCATAATTCTTTCAAATCTTCCATACTTTACTAAAAGACTTGTTAAAAAACTTGCTAAAATTGGCGCTAAAAAATAAGGTATGAATGTAAGCCCAGTTTTGAAAAAAAATACAAGATAATTAAACAAAATCATTATAAATCCACATATTACACCAAGGATAATAGCCATAACGAATATACGATAATTAATATGAGTCCAAGTTATTTTAAACACAAAAAATCCTCTTGAATAGTTTAAATTTAATAAAATTATTCAAATAATTTCTGAAAGTCATATAAATGTATTTAAGATTAAAAATGAGCTAATTATTGTTTTTATGAAGTAAGACGATAGTTATTAAATTTGTTAGTTTTGAGAGATTAGTGGTTTCAAGATTATCTTTTTTAGGATCCCAACCAAATAATACTTTTGCTGCCTTACTAAATTTCGATATGTACCATTTAAAAATTGTCAACTTTTGGTTTATGTCGGAGACAAATTCTAATCGAGGCTTGAAATGGTGAAATCCGCGCATAACTGATACATTATCTGGATTTGACCGTAAATTTTTTATCCATGTTGCATTCTCTCCTCGTGCAGCAAAGATAACAATAATTCCTTCGTATCGTCTGTACTCTAATGGAGTTCTTCTAGTTTTTCCTGTTTTCCATCCCTTTGTCTTTAGAATCAAAAATATCTTTCCGAATCCTAATGCAGGCAATAATCTTGCCCTATACAATGGTATTATTAAATACTTGTTTAATTTTCTCCATCTTTTTAAAATTTTTTTTCTAGATTCTTCATCTTGATAGTGAAAATTATACATTACCGACCCAGCACGCGGTAATTCTTCACTTTCCATGTTAATCTCGCTTGGTTTAAACAGTATCACCATTAGAAAAATTTTATTAGTTATGAATTTTAAACAATATTTTTCACTTAAAGTTATTGAGTTTGAATTTGAAAATAATTGGATAATACCTCAATTAGGTTCTTATCTATAAATTACTAGTTTTCAAAAGTTAATCTAATACAAGGGAAAGTAACCCCAAATTGCTAGTATAATAAGATAAATGCTTAACCCTAACATGATTATCCAAATTGGTTTATTAAATAACATATGAGGTACTTTTTTTTTATATTCTTCTACTTTTTTTACTCCAAAAGTTTTCTCAAGATTTAACGCTGATTCAATCCATCCACTTAACCAATGTGAATAGTAAAATATGGGAGCTAAGATTAAACTATAGACTGCTCCGAGTATTAAAGCCATTCCGATATATATTAACATAAGAGATGTATATATTGGATTCCGGACTATACCCCAAAATCCTGTATCTAAAATCTCTTTAGATTCAAAATGTTGATAACTTATAACTTTTAAAACTTTAGATGCAGTTATAATTAGAATAAAAATCCCTGGAATAGCAAATCCAAAACCTATTATACTTAAAATTAGTCCAGGTAATACACCAAAATTAATGAAGGGTTCAGTAAATACCTGATTTGAAGGAGTTAAAAACATCCCAAGAGAGCCATAAATTCTCGGTTGTATAGTAAATGGCACAGCAAACACAATAAAAATACCAAAAAACGCCCCGGAATTTACTGTTATTTTGAAAAATATTAAATGTTTTTCTGGATTTCGCTGATGATATATTATGAAAATGCTATATGTCCCAATGAGTGAGAAATATAAAAACAACCAAGCAAACGGATTATATAAGAGATTTAAAAACATTTCAAGCAATAAATTCATAAATATAACCGAGAAAGTTGATAATTAATAGTTATTTGCAATAACGAATAATAGAATTTATTTATTTTATTTTAATTTAAAATTTAAATTCCTTAATTCACTCCTCTTTTTAAAAAAAGTACTAGTTCTAATCTAGTTTTATACTTCTGAGTATAACCACAATTTTTATCGAACCTATTAATTTGAATGAAAGAGAAGATGAGATAATTTTACTTAGAAGACATTTCAAACTTTTAATAGGATTTCTTTACTTAGAATTTGTTTCATCAATTTCAATTATACCTGAGACGGGAAGATCCAACGATTTCCGCTTTGATAAGAGACTGGCGAATAGAATAGGAATGAAAAAAGTAAAGATAATACTAGATGCTATTATTATCGAGTACAATCCAGAACTTATTAGACCATTGTTTAATAAAATTGCCATAATCACAATACCAGTGCTAAATTTTACCGATATTCCGACTCCTAATAAAAGAGAATCTTTTCTCCCAAGCTTATTCTTTCCACTAATATAACTTCCAATTAATTTAGCCCCCAAACTGACAACAACAACTAAAACTAAAAATAATGGGAACATTAGTAGATAATTCAAGTCCATAGATGCACCAACCCATAAAAAAAATAATGGTGCGAATAAACCATAACAGATTGTTTTAATTTCCGATTCAACTAATTTAATTCTTTCTTTAGGTATAAATGTCTTTAAACCTATTCCCGCAAATAAAGCCGCGAGAGGAGCAGCCTCAGCATAAAGTCCTATGCCTATAAATAAAAACATGAGGAATATAATGAATATAAAGAGTGGTTCTATCCCTGTGTGTTTAAATTTACTACCTTTTTCCCCAATTTTGATAAATCCTATTGTTAAAAAGAATAAAATAGCAAGTGCAATAAGAGTCAAAAAAACATCAAAATAATCTTGAGATGTTGCCCCTATAAGTAAAATAACTAAAATTAAGCCGAATATTTCTATAATATCATCCAATGTACCTACACCAATAATAGTCTGCCCCAATGGCTCATTTGTCAATTTAAATTCGTCCAAAATAGGAATTAAAATAGCTTCTCCCACTGTTGCAAAGGATAAACCTACAATGATCGAGATAAAAAAATTGATACCAAAAAGAAAACAAACAAGAATAGTTCCAAAAAGAGTTGCTAAAGAAATGGTTATTGCTGTCGACTTAATAATGAATTTACCTTGCTTTTTCATTTCTTTGAGATCTATTTCAAAACCAATAACGAAGAGTAATAAATACATTCCTAGTTGAGCGAGGAAGGTAAAAGTAGATGAGTTAGTAATTTGAGTAAAGGGATTATATATAGCTAGGAAAAATCCCAAAAGTAATGAAGAAAAGATCCAAGGGATATGAACTTTTTCAATAACTTTCCCAATAAGAAAAGTAAGCAAAAATACAATACTTAAAAATAAAAATATATTCAATTCCATTAAAGGTTCTAGAAGGAAATGAATATTTTAAAATTTATTTAAAAATTAAAAAAAAGAGGGATTTATTTATAAAACTAAAACTGGTGTTGAATTATTAATGAATTTTTTCCTAAATTTATCGTAAAAAAGTTTCCAAAAAAAATTTAAAATTAAAAAACCAATATTATTACAACTAAAGTTTTCTAATATTCTTATTTTATTTCAAGGCATTGCGCTAAACATCTTTTAACACATGCATTACAATTTATACATTTATCAGGATTTCTTAAATTAACTTTCTTATCTAATTCATCAAATACATATAGATTTCTAGGACACACTTCTATACATACTTTACATCCAATGCATATATCTCTCTTGAGAATAATTTGGCCATATGGCTGTAATTTATATTCGCCAAACAAAAATTTCATTTTCTCATTACCCTTCTTCCAAGTTTTTGCACCTAATTCACTTTTATATATTGGAGTTAATCCATGAAAATCTTCTGCTACAATCATTGTAATTAAAAGAGAAGACACTATATTCCAGATTAGATATAAAAAATCAAACATGATAAATAGATTAAATAGAATTATGAAGATAAGAACAATCCCTTCATAAATCCAAACTTGTGTTTTTCCAGATTCAGTATGAAGGCTAGGTAAAATCAGCATAGTACCATAAATTATAATAACAAAAATTAAAATGGTATCTAAATAAAGTAAAAGATTTAAAAGTGGTAAGAATATAGAAGAAATCCAATAGATCGTGGAAAAAAAAATAGTTAAAATAAAAAAATATAATGTCCCCATTTCTATTCTTTGTTTGATAGGAAATCTTATCATTCTCTGTTCTTCAGTTTTCCTATATTTTTGTTCTATAAAAGAAGGGATCTCTTTAGCATATATGGGTCCAAATTTTACATCCCATCCAGTCCTTTTTTTAATAATTATGGGATCTATTCCCGATGCACTTAATTGAGGCAAGATTAAAGTTCTATGGGATACTAGATCATCTATTCCACTAGTTTTTATAATTGACAAGACAGAATCGGTGTGAAAATCATCTCCACACGCTCCACACCACACATTGATTCCCTTGGAGGGTGCAATTAATAAATAACAGTCGAGATTTTTTATTGCCTTTAAAACTCGTTTTACAGTTAAAATAAAATTACATGTTAATAAAACAGGACTCTCACTTGTAGGATTTCCAATTTTTATTAGTGTTGGTTCTACAGGAACACCAATCCATCTAAAAAAATAGCCTAGAAATAGTCTTATCGAATTTTTTACGCTCATGGTTCAATCATCTGATATAATTTATAATCTTAAGTCATTTTTTTCAATCTAAATAACTTTAAAGTATCTAATAAATAATACTTTTCTTCAATTAAAGAAAAATTATGTTCTTCAAGTCTTTTTTCAATATTTTTTAAATTATTTGTGGTTAATTGTGATTTAAAATATGTAATAATTACTAGTGGAACTCTAATAAAAAAGTATATTAATTTCTTCCAAATTTTCTTAGGTTTTACCTCGTCAACTAAAATAAATTCTCCATCATCTTTTAATATTCTATTAATTTGAGCAAGGCAAAAATCTTGCTCACTTTGATAAAATTCGCTAAAAGACAAAATAGCTGTTATTTTATCATAAGACTTATCAGAAAATTGTTCATCTAATTCAATAACCGGCATTTTAATAATTCGTATACCCTCATTTATTCCTTCCAATTTAATGTTTTTTTTTGCTATCTCGAGCATTTTTTCAGAATAATCAATTCCGGTTACAAATGCCCCTTTTTTAGCACATAGAATAGCAAATGTTCCCGTACCCATACCAATATCTAAAAGATTATCATTCTTTTGTATTAAATTATCTGAGAGGTATCTTTTAATTTTTGGTAAGCGTCCTAATGTCAGAAAATTTATTCCTTTATCATATTTTTCTGCTTTCTTTTCCAATGCTTTCATGTAAACATAAGACATTTATAAGAACACCCTTTTTAGAAATAAATTACTGTTAATCTTTACTAATTTTTTATGGATTAAAGTAAAGCTTACTACAAAAATCTTAAAGTTAAATTTTATAAATGAATACTCGAACATTTATTTTCTAAAATCTTGAAACTCTAAGAGATCTTATGATTAAAATTTATTATTGTATTATTATCTATATTGATATAAGGAATAAATTAAAAATAGAATATACTCCTATTGTGAGAATGATTAAATGATTAATTATAACAAAATCTTTAAAATAAATTCCTATAAAAGTAATGAAAGCTAAAAACAGAGAATTAAACAGTAAAGAGAAAAAAATCAAAAAACTAGCTAAAATTGCTTTTAGTAAAGCCCTTGCTGAATTTTATTACCCTCCTCTAAGTGAACCTAATTATGTATTTGATTATACACATTTAGAAGGATTTTATATTGATCCGGAGCATAAATGGCAAATAACCATGAATCTCGCTAATACACCACTATTTAAAGATGATCAGGAATTCTTAGATTATTTTTATATCATTTCACTTCATGAAATATCTCATTATCAGATTATACCTTATGACGGGCTTATCAATGCTAAGTTGCTCAGAGCTGCAATGAGAAAAGTAAATCAAAATTTCGCACCTATTGTAGTGAATATTTTTGCAGATCTAGTCATTGATACAACACTCTATCAAAAATATTCAGAGTTAATTGTATGGGAATTGAAAACTACATATGAAAGCATTAAAAATAAGGGAAAAACTAGTGATTTTTCCAAATTTTTATTTCGAGCCTATGAAAAAATCTGGAATTTAGAGATTTTTAAAGATAACACGCTTCATATTATGGATACCTTAGCAGAAAGAGTATCTAAAACTATACTAAAAGAATTTGAAGATGATTCAACATGGGAAAAGAAAGTAGCATTGATAGCTGGTTATTTGAAAAGCTTAGTTAATGACACCTTTACTTTATTTGGCACGGGGAGTAAAGCAGACAAAAATAAAGTAAAAAGAAAAAGCCCTGGAGGAGCTATTGTAGAAGTACCTAAAGATGTTTTGGAAGTCATGGAAAATCCGCTAGAAAACAAAAACTCTGATAAACTAAAGGAAGGTAATGATGATGAGTTAAGGCAAAAAGCAGAGGAATTTGCAAAAGATATTCCTTATTCGGAATTTGGAGGTCCTGCTCAACAGGCAGGTATTCTAATTGACGGAAGTCCCTTGGCCACATGGTATAGAGGATTGGCTAAAAATCTTATCGAGATTAAAATTTTTGAAGAAAAGCCAGGAGGTGTATTGCCAGTATATCCTGAAGTTTGGCATATTGGTGATAGAATGGATGAGTTAGATATTGTACAAACCTTGTTAACTAGTCCTATAATCATCCCAAATATGACAACACGGAAATGGGCGTTTAGAGAAGGTTCTGGACGCTTAATAGAAAAAAGAATCCCAGATCTCTTAATTGTGTTAGATTCTTCAGGATCAATGGGTTGGAATTATACTTCAAGAACAAAAAGGGGAAAAGGTCCATATCACACAGCACTAGTAGCTGCTTTTGCTTCTTTACATTATGCCACATGTAAGGGTGCTAAATTCAGTATAATAAACTTTTCAAACAGAGCAGATATCTGTCAATGGACTTCAAACTATAAGAAGGCAGAAAAAACACTATTAGGATATCAAGGTGGAGGTACTATTTTACCGATAGAAGAAATTGCTCAGCAGTGTGAAAAGGCAGATACAAAAGTTCTTGTTTTCATTATTACTGATTTTGGGATTTATAATTGGAGTAATGCTAAAAAGAAAATGATTGAGTTAGCTAAAAAAGGTCATAAGATTGTTGGGTTTTTCATAGGATCAACAAGAATACCTAAAGATAAATTTAAAAACTTGCTAGATAAAGTAACCTTCTATGGAATAAGAGATTCTAAAGATTTAATTAATTTAGTTATAAAAGAAGTTAAAAAGTATTATTTGTAATATAAAAACATCTTTAGAATTTATAAAAAAGGCTATTATTGTTTGTTAATTTCCCGTAAATATAACTTCATAAAGTACCTTTGACTTTGACAATACAATAATTTATCTCTCTGAGTTAAATGTGTGCATCTTTGTAATACTCTCTGAATATCTGTCAGTAATTTAAAATTATCATATTTTGCCTTTTGTGGGAACAAATCTACTGAATTTTTAACATTACTGTTTACTATAACTTCATAAAACAGATTTTTGAGATTTAAAACAGGTTCAGAATCTTCTAATTTTAAATCTGTCATTACTTCGATTTCATCTTGAAGATTTATTGAATTATCATTTTTGGAATTATTAGAAGGATAATCAAATGATATCTCGCAGATCCCCTTATGTCTATATCTGCAATCTTGGCAATCACGAGGATATGGAATAGTTTTAACTCGGCAAGCATTATGGATTTTTTTTATAACATCATCCGATTCTTGTAAATTTGAAATCATCATTTTATTTTGTTTTTATTTTGTTTTACATATAGATTTAAGTAAATTTACCTGTATTTCTCATGTGCTTTTCTAGTAATAGCAGAGAAATATGCACATATATATTAAAAACATATAGATTTATCTTTTGAAAGTAAGTGATATCTTGATAATATCCTCTACTAATTAAATATAGATTGATATTTTAGAATTTAAAAAATAAGGATAAAGTTTTCTTTTAATGATAAAATAATAGTATTGAATGATAAGGAGTTAAAAAATGAACACTGAAGAAATAGAGATATATAGAACATTACAGGAACATCTTGACAAATTACCGATTGGCTTTCCTTCTACAAAATCCGGTATTGAATTAAAGCTCTTACAATATTTATTTACACCTGAAGAAGCAAAAGTAGCTACTAAGCTGAGTTTCACATATGAACCATTAAAAGTTATATATAAACGGATTGATGATCCTAATATTACATCTGAAGAATTAGAAGGATTATTAGAAAATAGTGTTAAAAAAGGGGCTATCCATTATAAACAAAAAGGAGAGGAAAAATTGTATGCTAATGCGATGTTAATTATAGGTATTTTTGAGTATCAGGTTAATAGGCTTACAATGGAATTTATGGATTTAATAAAACAATATGGACAGGAAGTGTTTGACGTTGAATTATTCCGTACCAAAATATCCCAGACTCGCATTATCCCTGTGGAAAAAAGTATTACACACGAGAATTCGGTAATGACGTATAATAATGTAAGAAATTTAATTAATAAAGCAGAAGAACCTTTTGCTGTTGCTAATTGTGTTTGTCGTCAAAAACAAGATATTCGCAGAGAAAAGGATCCATGTAAACTTACAGACAGATATGAGACATGTATTGGATTTGGGCCTATGGCACAGATGTATATTGATCAAGGGTGGGCTCGTAGAATTACAAAAGAAGAAGTTTTTAAAATTTTGGAAAAAAATGAAGAAACTGGTTTAATATTGCAGCCTGGTAATGCACAACGACCCAATTTTATATGTAGTTGTTGTGGATGTTGTTGTGGGTTATTGAGAGATTTGAAAAAGATGAACAATCCAGCAAGACTCATGAAAACTAATTATTTTATTGAGATTGATTCTGAATTATGTATTGGTTGTGGAATATGTGTAGATCGCTGTCAGATGGATGCATTAATGCTAGTCAATGACATCTCAACTGTAAATAGAAAAAAATGTTTAGGTTGCGGACTTTGTGTTATAACATGTTCTTCAGAAGCAATTAAACTTAAGAATAAGGAAAAAGAAACGACTCCACCTGAAACGACTGATGACTTAAATGCAATGATCTTGAATAAAAAAAAGAAATTAATTGAAAAATATAATAAATCAAAAACTTAAGTTAAGGAGAATTAACAGTAAACATTTAGAGTATAGAAAGTAGACTATCCACATCAAGCCATCCTTTTAAAGCTTGGATTATGACTCCTTGTTCGTTTATAACAAATTGTCCTGGTCCTTGCTTTTCCCAACCTTCATATTCTCCATGTGTTATACCATATTTTCTAATATCTTTTATCTTAGAAGGGATTTGTTTAACTGCTTCGTTTGTCATGATACCCAAATCATATCTTGCATATAACTCGTCTTTAGAGCTTGGAATAACAGGAAAATCAATTTTTTCTTTTTCAATAAATTCTTTAGAAACTTTTTCACCTGATTGAGTTATATATATAATTTTGGCTCCAGTCCTCTCAATTTCATCTTTACGTTCTAAAAGAATTTTCAGGTCTAATTGACATATTGGACACCCGAAATATCTCGAAAAAATTAACACAATTTTTTGTTTTCCAATTAATTGTGCTAAATCAATTGTGCCAGCGTTATAGGATTCTAATTTAAATATTGGTGGTCTATCTCCTTCTTTTAAATCTTTTTTTTCCATAATTTCCTACATCTCAAATATAATATTTTTCTAAATTTTTATTTTCATAAAAGATTTATTGAAATTTTCTATTAATTTAGGTTAATCTTGTCTTTCTTCCACAGACATTACAACAAATCCGATCAAAATTGGAGTAAGAGAGAGTAAAAACAAAAAATACCAGATAAAATATAGGTAAATGACATCTTGAAAATGCCAAGGTGCCCATCCATGATAAGAAATCATAAGAAGAAAAAATCCAATCCCTACTAATTTAGGCCCTGTTTCTTTCGCTTTATACCCATAAAAAGCAAATATATATGCCATAGTAAAACAAACTGGAATCCAAATTGTATGAAGGAAGAGATACATTGTAGTTTCAATTGGATTTTCAGAAGGAATAAAGAATAAACCTAAAATAAGCCACAGAAACCCCAAAATAAGCGTTAAAAAGGTAGGTATTTTCTGTAACTTCTTATTTTCTGTTAGAATTATTAAAATTCCATATATTATTCCTGCAGAAAAACAAGGCATTACCCATCTCCAAATAAAAAAATGCAGTGGGGATAAATTCTCATTTGCATTTGGGAATCCTAAAGCTCTAAATATATGGGCTAAAAAAGTTATACTATAAATAAAAAAACTTATACTCCAAATAATTAAGGAAGGATTATTTCTATTTGTTTTGAACCACCTTAGTAATAAATATCCTCCTATTGTCCATAATAATATTGTACTGTTTAAACCAAGACCAAATAAAAAAAAACTTGATTCTAAGACAAGAACAGGCGCACCATGAGGCAGATTAATTAGTACATAAGTAGAAATGATTGAAATAATCATAAGACCTGCAATATAAAGGAAATGAATTTTTTCCATGGTAATTACCATTCGAATTTTTTAAATTTCTTTACAATTTTTTCGCTATCAAGTTTACTTTTCAACTTATCTTCTAAATGATTATAACAGTCAATTATAATATTATGCAATTCCTCCTTCTTTGAATCAATCTCAGCATCCTCCTCCTTTAAAAAACCCTTTGTATAAAACGCTTTATATATATTTACTGTTGACACAATCTTATAAGAATAATCTTTCAATGCATCGTAAAATAATTCACTTTTGTAATTTTTATCTGAAATCACTGAAAGCATTACCATTTCTTTTTTCCCACGAGCCCAACATGATGTAATTTCGAAATATAAGTTTGTTAATTTTAGATCTTCCTCGACTAAAGATACTTCAAAAAATTGATCTGTCATATCCAAATCAAAAAATCCCAATATTTTTTTACTAATTTTTTCCAAAATTGGATCTGGATATGAAAAGAAAATTTCTGGTCCCATTATTGAATTAAAATACAATAAAGCTAATTGCATTGGGTTGATACTATTAATTTTTATTATTTAATCTATTATTTTTCTCGTTATTTATTTTAATAATTCTTCTTGATCCAATCTTGAAAATTTATTTTTCTAAGCTGTTCTGCCCATAAAACTTTTATATTAGGTGTATCGGAGATTAATTTTTCTCTTTTAAGAAGTTCATATAATTTCTCAACAGATTTTTCAATCAATATTTCGTATAATACTTCCTTATTTTCAAATCCTTTAATTTTGTCTTGTATTTGACTCTTTAATTGTTGAATAATCTTAATCCAATTTTCTTTAAATTTCACAATATATTCTTCAAGTTTATCTGATTCTTCAATTGAGAATAAAGGGATAGTTAAATGATATTTGTCATTTCTTAATTTGATTAGATTATACCATTCTAAATTCATAAGATGATTGTTTAGTGTTTCTTTTGCCCATTGGTAAGAAATCTTACAATTATATTCTTCTGTTGTAATTAATAAGGGTTTTGGCGAGAAATTAATATTCTCATAGAGCTCTTGATAACTTTTTGGTCCTTTAGAAAGCTTAATTAAGATCTCCCTTCTTACTTTATTATCTAAGATCCATGGAATTTCTGGGTCATCCCAAGGTTTTCCGGTTGCAAAATCAAACCATGGTTGTATTTGATCTATATTTACTTTTCCTACAAATCTACAATTATGATATTTAGTATTTTCCTTCATTTTTTTTCCCTTATTTATTCGATCTTAATTACTTTATTAATTGATCTTCTTGAAGCATTGCTTCGATGAGAATATCAGTAGCTTCTTCTTCAGTTAAACCCTTAGCTTGGAGCTCATCAAGCCATTTTTGCGGAAATCTCCCTAAAGAAGCTTCGTGTGAAATACTCGAGGTAGGATCAATTGCCCTAATAAAAGGACGAGCCCTACATATGGAACCTTTTCCTAATACAATTTCACTACATTCTACATGACCATTACATCGTGGAGCGTTTCCTTCAGTAACACCATACATTAACACTTCACCGCCATCTTTTGCTGCTGCTTTCATCTTAATTACGCTCCTTGCATTCTCTCCCTCAAGAAAAACAGAGTCTCGAATTCTAATAGAGTCTTTCTTGCATTTTCCAAAAGCTTTGATATTAGATCTAACCACGCTATTTCTCATTGCATAAATGTCAATCATGATTTTTACTTGTCCAGGTGTTCCTCTTGTAAGATTAAAATTATTTTCAAAAACACTATTTTCTCCAATATACATATAGCCAACTGGTGCTACTAAAGCTCCTGAATTTTCACCATGATAGTGAGTTTCGCTATATGTAAAATTACTATTTTTTCCAACATAAAAATGTCCAAACATTTTATGAATAAGTCCATTTGCTTTTGGAAAACTACAATGTGCTTGCACAATCGCCTCCGTATTATCCTCAGCAATGATTCTAGGGAATATTTCTTGAACTCCAGTTTCTTTATTTACACCAAAACATAAATGAATTGGTTCTTCAATTTTAGTTCCTTCTTTAATTATGACATCTGCTACTATTCCATTTTCAATTTCTCTTCCTTTTAATATAACGCCATCTACTTGTTCTACTCCACTTATCTTATTAAAATTTAAAAGAAGTTTAGCACCTTTCCCATGACCGGGAATGAAATCTCTAATATCAATATTGTAATCTTCAAGACTTTCTAGAATTTCTTCAGGATATTCAATTTTACTCATGATTTATTTTCCTCCTCAAAAATTCTGTCTATATAATCTTCATCAAAACAAAATCCTTCATGTTGGAACAGTTTCCGTTTACAAAACTCTTTTAATCCTGCCTTTGCACAATACTTTAACATTACATTTGGAAATACATCTGTTAATAAAGAATCACCTCTCCATAAAAGAGTCCCATAATCGGCTACCATGCCAATATCTTCTCTATGAGTAATCAGTAAAATTGTCATATTCAATTTTTTAATTTTTTCAAAGATATTCATAAAATCCTCTATAACAATAAAATCTAAACCTGAATCTGGTTCATCTAAGATTATTAATCTAGGTCTCATAGCAATTGTTGCAGCTAATTCCACTCTCTTTCTCTCACCTCCACTCAACAATTCGTCTATTACTCGATTTAAATATCTTTCTGGCTCTAGATTTACAATTTTAAGAGATTCAGTAATTTTTTCATTAAGGTTTGTCTTATCTTTTATACCAAGGGCGATATATTTATATACTGATAAACCATCAATTCTAGCTGGCTCTTGCCAAGCTAATGTAATTCCCAATTTAGCTCTTTCTGTTATGCTTAAATCAGTAATATCTATACCATCAAAATATATCTTACCTTCAGAAGGTTTATAATTTTCTAAACCCATTATTGTATATGCTAGTGTTGACTTTCCGCTTCCATTAGGTCCTATAACAGCATGGATCGTACCTTCTCTTACACCAAATGATATTTTATTAATTATTACACACTTTTGGTCAAGTGTTGGTATAGTAAGATCTTTAATTTCTAAAATCAATTTGAACCACTAAATTAATTCCTTAAATATAATTTAAGAAATCTTCACTATTTTATTTATTTCTCGTTTTAATAGGAAATTAAAATATCTCCGAAACTGTTTCATTAGGAAATATATAAAAAAAATCTAAAAATGTATTATATTAGGTAAATTAAAAAAGACCTAAATAATATTATCTTAGGTTTTATTATATATTATATATAACAAAATAATCAAGAAGAAGTGATTATAAAAAAAATTAAAATAATGTGTTTGCAATGGTAAAAAAAGAATATGTTTGCGAAAAATTACTTAGATCAAGTCGATCAAGTATTTCAAGGCAAAAAAAGTAGTATAATTATAGAGGATTTTGGTGGAATGCGAGAAGGTGCTACTTTAATTCTAGGGTTCGCAGGAATAGGACTTATTGGACCAATTGTGGCTAATACCTTAATAGAGCAATTACCAGATATAAAAGAGATAGGGTTTGTTACTAGTGAGTATCTCCCTCCAATTAGCGTTTTTTATGCGGGAGTTTTAAAACATCCTTTCAGAATTCTATATTCCCCTCAACATAACTTAATTATCGGGGTGTGTGAAGTTCCTTTTCAGGTGAGCAATGCTTATAATGATCTTGCTAAAACAATTTGTAATTGGGCCTTATCAGATGATATTAAGGCAAAAGAAATAGTAATTTTCCAAGGAATCCCACAGCGTGGTATTATTGATGAATATCCAGTTTATTATGCTGCTGAAGAAGTTATGATGAAATCTCTTGAGAAATTTGGAATCTCTAAAGTAGAGAAAGGAATTATCGTGGGACCTGAGGCGACCGTTTTAAATGAAGCTTTAACCAATCATTTAAATGCTTTTGCCTTGTTTACTCCAGTATTAGAAATTCCGACTCCTGAAGGTGCTGCTAGCATTTTAGAAGTATTAAACAAGATATATGAATTAAATATAGATACAACCCAACTTATAGAACAAGGAAAAGATATTAAAGCTAAAATGTTAGAATTAGCACAGAAAGCGCAAGAATATCAAAAACAACAAGCTGCTTTACCTGGATCTGGCAAAGAGTACACAGGTTATTTTCAATAATCAAAGCTTTTTATTCATTTTATTTTTTTACTAATTTCTTAAAATAGAACTCTTTTTTAAATTCATTCTAAATGATTCAGGCTAATTTTAGTTTATATATTAAAATAATAAAATGAAAGAAATTAGTTTATTGATATTTTATAAAAATGAAATTTAAAACATCTTTATTTTTATACAGATTAAGGTTTAATTATTAATGCTTATTAGATTTGTACATGTGGTAAAATTTGGGGAGATTTAAGGAGAAGTTTATTCCAGTCCAGATAAATCAGGAATTATGTTTAAAATGTGAGCGATGTTTACGCGCTTGTAAAGCTAAAGCTATATATTTTGAGCATGGAATTAGAATGGTTGACTACAATAAATGTAGAGCATGTTTAAATTGTGTTCAAGTCTGCCCTCGAAATGCAATTGAAGTAACATCTATTCTTAGGAAAGATCAAGTGATAAGCATAAAAATTGATCACGAAGATTGTTCTATGTGTGAAGAATGCTTGGATGGAAGTGGTAATTTTTGTCCTAAGAATCTTTTTTATGTTGATAAATTTAAAAATAAACAAGACGAAGAAATTAAAGGTATCAAATTTAAGTTTAAAGAAATTGCAAAATGTCAGGGATGCTTAAGATGTGCTGACCTCTGTCCCGAAAATGCAATAAAACCAGTTAAATATGAAATTTAAGATTCGAGTTTTTGAATTTTTTTTACTAAGTCATTTAAGTAGAGGTTTCCCATTCCTAATTTGACAAGTTCAGAGAAAAATAAAACGACTGCGAATCTCATTTCTTGGATATCTATATAATAGGAGCAAATTTTATGATTATTTTCTAATTCGAGATACATCTTCTTTAAACTACTAAGTTTTTTCTCACTCCTTACTTCAAATTCTTTAATTATCGAAAATAATGTAGTACTTGGAAGAGAAGAATATAAAACATGCCCATCTACATTAAATAATCCAGTTCCCAGAATTTCTTTATCATCTACATAACTTCTTAAAAGGTTAATAATCTCTTGGAACAACGGTTGGGTCGTTAAATCTTTAGTTTGCTCTTTTTGTTCTATCTCACCGCCTCCTTCATAAAATTCCATTTTAGAAAATTCAAAATCGACCTTTTGATATCCACGAACTTTAAAATTTTTATCTACGAAGGACTGAAAACTATGACCACATACAGTTCCAGAGGGAATTGATATAGTAGTCAATTGTTTACTCTGGTTTATAATTTGAGTAGGTATTTTCAATTCTTTTCTTGTTTTGCAGGTTGGGCAAACTACAGTAATATCTTCATACAACTCTTTAGCTGCAATATCATCTGTCTCGATCATATATATCTTCTTTCTTCTTTTTATTGTAATTTTATCTCTTTAGAATAGTATATTGATTCTAATATTTATTTTCTTACTTACTTATTTAATAAAGTTCTATTAAATTTTATCTGATCATCCAATGAAATTGGTTTTTAAATAATTATCATTTTATAATTATAATTCAAATCTCTGATCAGTCCAACCAAGACTTGAAAACGCATTTGCTCTTTTAGAACAACTTGAACATTTCCCGCAGGGTTCTTCTCCATCACTATAGCAACTCCATGTTAATTCAAATGGGACTTTTAATTCTTTAGCTAATTTTAATACATCTTCTTTTCTCATTTTGATTAGAGGAAATATTAATCTAATTTTGCGTTTATCTTTTGAATGTTTTCCCGTATTAATCAATTTTTCAATTGAGTTAAAGAATTGAGAATTAGTATCAGGAAACTTCTTAGTATCAATCATAATATGTCCTCCTATTATATAATTACATCCATATACTTCTGCGTAATAAGCTGCAATAGAATAAAATACAAGATTTCGCATTGGAATGAATCCTTCTGGAGCATGAATAGCACTTGGAACAGGGAATCCTTCTATTCTCAAATCTATACTTTCTTTTAAATATTCTATTGGAACCTCAATTATGTTCACTCGCAAAATTTCAGCTAACTTTTTAGCTGCCAATTTCTCTTTTTCTGGGCGGAAATGATAATTAAAGGATATGGCATACAACTCATAACCTTCATGATGTGCCAAGAATAAAGCAGTAGCAGAATCGAGTCCGCCAGATAGTAATATAATCGCTTTTTTTTCAACTTCTTTCTCTTTAGGGACTAATTTTGCTACGACTGAAGCTTTAACCGCTGTATTAATATCTGATAAATCAAAACCTAAAGCATTAGCTGTTTTATTACCATCTGAAATAATATCACACTGCATGACATCTATCATTTCTTTACAAATACCAAATTTTTTAGGTGCTTGATTATAAGGTATAGATTCAATTCGGGGTGTTGGAACATTAAATCCAATCTCTCTCATGACTTTAAGCACCATATCTATTAAATCACGCATATCAATTATTTTTGGACCAACAAGGTCGTATACTTGATTGCTTTTACCTATTCCATCTGCAGCAGCTAAAAAAGCTCTAACAGCATCTTTTACAAATATAGGTTGCATTGAAATTTTTCCACTACCAGCAATATAGATAGTTCCCGCTCCAATCTGTTCAACCATATCCGGGATTATTTCATCACTTGAACCTAAAATGTAAGAAGGTCTAAAAATAACATAAGGAACATCACTTTCGCGAATAATTTGTTCAGCTACCCATTTAGAGCGAAAATATTCATTATTAGCCCAACTAATTTTGCCATATTTATCAACTCCTAAACCTGAAGGGAATATAATTCGAGAAATTTTTACTTCTTTTGCTGCCTTAACAATTGTTTTTATACCCTCAATGTTAATTTTCTCGAATTTTTCTTTAGATCCACATACGACTCCTCTAAAATGAATTAATGCTTTACATCCAACTAATACTTCTTTAATTGAGTCAAAATTAAAATCTGTTATGACTATAGCTTTAGCACCTAAGCTTTTTACTTCTTTTGCTGCATCTTCTCGACGGACAATTCCAATAATATCCCAACCATTTTGAATGGCTTGTTTTATAGTATGTTGTCCTAAATATCCATTAGCACCTGTAATAACTAATTTTTTAGTTTCAATCATTTGGATACTTTATTATTGTTTATTAATTTTAACTTAAATCGATTTTTAAATTTTAAATAAAATAAATGATAATTCTTTTTAATGAAATCTATTTTAGTAGTATGAAAAATTCTTTCTATTTATTATTTTAAATAATAAACTATAAAAGGGCTAAATAGCTTCAATTAAACAAAAAATTGAATCAAACAAGTCCTAAAAAAGGGGTAATCTATTTATGGGATATAAAGTAAGTATAAACTCAACCGAAATTAAATTTAGTGCGTGTCATTTTTTAAAAAAACCCTCTCAATGTTCAAGACTTCATGGTCATAATTATTATGTCTCTGTTGAAATTTCGGCTGATTTAGATGAAAATCATTTTGTAGTAAATTTTATTGAATTAAATAAGAAACTAGAAGAGATAATAAAACCTATGGATCATTACATCTTGGTACCAACAGAATCCAATGATTTAAAGATTATTGAAGAAATGGATTCAGTAAAGATCGTTACATCTGGCAAAGAGTACGTCTTTCCTCAATCCGATGTTTATTATCTCCCTTTACCAGCTACTACTAGCGAACTATTGGCAAAGTATATTCATAACAAATTAAAAGAAATATATAGTGATAAAAAAATAGTAGTTAAAATCGGAGAAAGTCAAAGTACAATGGCATCCTATGAGGAATAAACAAATGCTTAAGTAAGCACTAAAGAAAATCCAAAGTAAGATTTATTGAACATGTTCAGCTAAAGAGTTAAATTTATTATAAATTATTAAAAATACAAATAAAAACTCTTATCAGTTGTCTTCTAGTGTTGAGTGATAAAAATTATAAGATTGGAATACTGTACGGAACTCATCCAGATACTGAGATGTTAGCTCAAAAATTCGCTGGCAACCTCATAAATAATGAAGAATTCTGTAAAGCATGTGAAAACCTAGATCAAAATGTCAAATGTGATAAATGTCGTGAGCATGTAAAGAGTTTTGCAGGTTCTATTTATTTTTATGAAAAGATTGGTGAAAATATCCCTGATTTTATAGAAGAACCTGAACAATTTTTGCCTAAAAATCTTCCCCAAGTAGATTTTATTTTAGTAGTAGGAATTCATCAAGATTTGTTATCTGGTCTTCCATATTATCTTAAAGACAAAAAAAGTGTAAAAGCTGTAATTGTTCCCATAGAAGATCCTAAATGGGTTCCCGCTGGTCTTCAAGTTCAAGTTTTAGAAGAATTCGAAAAGTATGGAATTCAGGCAGCTTTTCCTAAACCATTTTGTTCTTTAAGTAGAGAACTAAATGAATATAATAAAGTTGGTTTTAACCTCACGAAAGAACATAATTATGTATATGAATTTATAGATTATTTTAAAATAGGAGTTCCAATTGTATCCTTATTATTAAGTAAAGATGGGGAATCTATTGAAGATACTTGTGTGTTACAATCAGCACCATGTGGGAGTAGTTATTATGTTTGTCAACAACTTAAATCAAAGTATTTTAAAAATGGGAAAAGTGGGGACTTATCATTAAATGAAAGAATTAGTAAAGCTCATCATGCATATCCGTGTAATGCCTCAATGGATCAAGATAGTATTTTGAAAGATTCAATCCTTCATGTTGGAGGGTATTTGATCCGAAATGCAATAAGGCGAGAGCTAAATCTAGAAGAACAAGAAGGTCAAAAACTTGTATATGTTATAAAGTGAAGTTATACTCTTTTTTTTTTTTAAAGATTAAGTATGGAAATTCTTGGTTGAGATATTTTATAGTAAAGTTGATCTTTAATCTGAAGGTTGTAGAACTGAAAAAAGCCCGATTACCATAAATAAAAAGACTTTTTTTTTGGGAAATTTTTCATACTCTCTTCAAAGCAACACTTTATTGTTGATAATTTAGTTTACTATGAAATAAAATTAGCATAGAGTATGTGCACGTTTTTTAATTTTTATTTTGACTTGTTAATAACAAAAATTGGACTACAGAAGAAACTTATTCAAATTAATTAAGATTAAAATTATGAATGTATCGATAAAAGAAGAAGCACATATAATTTATTCAGATCCTAATCGAATCAATGAGAATAAATTTTCAAATGAATTTATCATCATAGTTCAAGATCTAGAAAAATCATTCGATAATATTAAAGCCGTTGATGGTATTAGCCTTAAAGTTCGCAAAGGTGAATTATTTTCACTTTTAGGCCCTAATGGAGCGGGGAAATCTACAACTATTAGAATGCTTACGACGGTATTAAAACCCTCTAATGGAGATGCAAGAATCACAGATTATAGCCTGATAAAAGAAAAAAATAAAATTAAACCACTTATTGGCGTATGTCCTCAAGAAAATGTTGTTTTTGAAGCCTTAACAGCAGAGGATAATGTGGAATTTGTTGGTCGAATGCATGGAATGGATCCTACTGAGTTAAAAAAGCGAACAAAAATTTTGTTAGAGAAAATGAATATTGCAGGACGAAAAAAGTCTGCAAAATCATTTTCTGGAGGAATGAAACGACGTTTAAATATTGTAATGAGCCTTATTCATCAACCACAGATTTTATTTTTGGATGAACCAAGCGCGGGGTTAGATCCTCAAGCAAGACGCCTAGTATGGGACTTTATCAAAGATCTTAAAAATACGGGAATGACAATCATTCTTACTACCCATGATATGGTAGAAGCTGATGTGTTAAGCGATCATATCGCAATCATGGATCATGGTAAAATTATTGCTTCTGGAACCTTAGAAGAACTAAAACGGAATTCGCATAATGGAAATATTCTTGAGTTTAGTTTCTTTTCCAGAGAAGAGCTTATTCAAGCAAAAAACAAGTTAAAAAAAATAGATAATGTGAAAAAAATCACAAATACGGAAAATAATAAGTTAATTATCTCTTTTACTGGAGGAGTTAAGACTTTTAAACAAGAAATTTTACGTGAGGTAGAATCATTTAAAACTTTACACTTCAGGGAAGATTCTCTTGAAGATATATTTCTAAAATTAACAGGTAGGGGGTTACGCGATTAATGAAAATGATTGATCTAAAAGCGTGGTATATCGCCAAGAAGAATGTAAAAGAAAAACTTAAGAATATTGGTTCGATGTTTTGGACTATTGCGTTTCCAATCATGATGTTAATTGTTTACAAGTTAGCCTTTAGTGAAGATGGAGATTATATGATAAATGGATTAACAACTTTTGATGTGGAATTTCCAGGAATAGTTGTTTATACAATTGGCATGTCTACAGTAACAAGTGCAGTTATGTTTGCAATGAGCAAAAAAAATGGGACACTAGAGCGTTTAGATTCAATGCCTGTGAGTCGTGGAAATGTATTTTTAGGAGCTGTAATTTCTGAAACGATTTTCATGAATATTCAACTCATTATAATATTTGCATTTGGATATGGGATCTTAGGGGCTCATTTTGAACTTGCAATGATGCCGCTTGGATACTTAATTGCAGTGATTTATGGCATTGCAGCTATCGGATTAGGACTTATTATTGCAAGTTTTCTTAATTCTCCTGAAGGAGCGAATGGATTTGCAATGTTGGCTCATATGTCCTTAATGTTTGTATCAGGATCATTTTTCCCCTTGGATAATGGGGGTGTGTTCTTTACTCCCCAGTATTGGGTCAAACAAGTTTATCTCCAATTAACAGTTGTCGGCGATTCCTTTTCAGATTTGTTGTATAGTGGTACTATAATTACTCCTACTTCTGAAGCCACTATCATTCCAATATGGGGAGGAATTCTCATGATATTAGTATTCACTGCTATATTTATTATTTTAGGAATTAAAATCTTTCAGAAAAAAACGACACTTTAAATTCATTAAATTTTTTTTCTTTTTTTTATCTACTTTGTTGATTCAGTATTTTTTTTTTGAATATAGAATCGGGAAAATAAAGAGAGAATTGTTAAAAATCATGGATAGTCAAAAAGAACTGTATAAAATGCGTCAAATAAAAAAAACTATTGATCTATTATTAATTTTTACTCAAGGAAGTTTTATGGTTTTTGAAGGGGAAGAGGAAGGAAATATCATTTAAGTTGACATTAAATCTATATAAAATAATAAATTTTTAGAAATCTCCTTAATAGCCACTAATCATTAGTTGTTGCTCTTATGGTACATAAATGTTATGTTCTAATGTAAGGAAATATATCTTTTATTTAGGTGATTATCAATTAGTACTATAGAATGTTCAACATCTTTTTGTGAAGAAATTGAGGAGGAATCAAAAGAAGAATCGTTTTTTGAAGAACATTTTTGGTATTTCCTTATACCTGCAGGGATACTATTAGCTCTCTCAATTTTTATAGGAATTGTATTTAAATTGATAATCGTCGATCAAATATTAGCTATTTTGTCAATTTTTCTTTCAAGTTCAGGTGTCGTAAAAGAAGCAATTGAAGATATCAAAAATAAAAAAATTACGGCAAATATATTAATGTTGACTGCTGTTATAGCCTCATTTTTCATCTTTCATGGGCAAGAAGGTGCAACGGCTATATTATTGTATGCTATCGCAGAAAGATTAGAGGTAATAACAACAGATAAGTCAAGAAATGCTATTAAAGAATTGTTAGAACTTGCTCCTGATGATGCATTGTTAAAATCTGAAAATGGATATGTGAATATTCCCTCAAAGGAAGTAAAAGTGGGGGATATCATTGGCATAAAACCGGGTATGAAAGTACCATTAGATGGAGTTATCATAAAGGGAAAATCTTATTTTGACGAGAGTGCGATCACTGGTGAATCTATTCCAGTTTTTAAACAAGAAGGTGATGAAATATTTGCTGCAAGCTTAAATTCTGATAGCTTTATAGATATTGAGGTTACAAGAGAAAGTACAAATACTATTGTAGCTCAAATTGCTGAAAGCGTGAAAATTGCCCAACAAAATAAAAGTAAACATGAGAAATTTATTGAAAAATTTGCTAAATATTATACACCAATAATTCTTTTTTCATCTATTTTAGTAATGGTTATCCCTCCTTTATTTGGGTTAAACTTTTATATTTGGTTTTATCGCGGATTAATCTTGTTAGTGGTTTCTTGTCCCTGCGCTCTTACATTATCTACTCCCTTAGCAAATATAGCATCTTTAACTAAGCAAGCACGGGAAGGTATTCTGGTAAAGGGAAATAGATTTATAGAAAAATTACATGATATTGAAGTTTTTGCATTTGATAAGACTGGAACACTTACTGAGGGTAAACTAAAGGTTTTTGATATATATGCCTATAATAGTGCAATTAAATCAGACATAATAAGCATAGCTGCTAGTTTAGAAGTTCTTTCAGAACATCCTATTGGAAATGCAATAGTTAAACAAGCAAAAGATATGGATTTACCTTTTCATAATGTTGATAATTTTGAAATTGTAAAAGGGAGAGGAATAAAAGGAAAAATTAATAATGAAATGTTTTATGTGGGTAGTCAAAAATTCTTTGAAAAGTTGGATTATGAAATTCCTATTCATGATATCAAGGAGGTCGAAAATTTAGGGACTATTCCAATTTTATTAGGTAATGAAAAACATCTATTAGGAATTATTACAATTAGGGATGTTTTAAGAGTTACAGCCCCTGTCTTAATAGATGGCTTAAAGAAAAGAGGCTACGAAACGGTGTTAATTTCAGGTGATAATCAGAAAGTATGTGATTCAATAGGGGCCTGTCTAAATATAGATCATGCTTACGGTGAACATTTGCCAGACCAAAAACTACAAGAAATCAAAAATTTGAAACAGCAATATAAGGGTGTTGCAATGGTCGGAGATGGTATAAATGATGCTCCAGCATTAGCTCTTTCTGATTTAGGAATTGCAATTGGAGCTTCAGCTACAGATATTACAATGGAAACTGCAGATATCATCATTATTGGAGATGATTTAAACAAATTACTCACTTATATTGACATTTCTAAAAAGACAAATACAAAAATAAAACAAAACATTTGGAC
>JBHLOC010000037.1:0-46760 GCA_048940925.1 Promethearchaeota archaeon
TATCTTTCATTTAATTCTTTAAATCTTAATTTTGGTAATTTATATTTATTAAACTTTCTACAAATGTGAATATAATTTTCGATATTTATCATAAAATTTAAAGGATTAATGTAAATTAATAAAATTTAAAATAATAGATGATGATGAGTAAGATACATTAAGAAGATATAACTTAGACGGAATATTTTTAAAAGATTTTTTATAAAAACTAGTATTATAAACTAAAACCTTGTTATAAATCTCGTTTTTGATTATAAAATCAAAAATAATATAATACTCGTTAATAGTTAGATTAGTTTTACAGGGATAATAAACTTCCCTAAGATAATCCTCATCAGGATTTTGTATGATAAATTGAACAGCTTTATCAATTTCGTCAATAAAAAATAAATATGGCTCTAAATCGTTGTTATTGCTTTTATTAAATTCTGAAAGGTGATCTAAAAAAGGTATTACTAATGAAAAGAAAATTGTTAATGTGAAAATACCAAAACCTAATAACAATGACTTCTCTAATAAATTTGTCATATAAAGTAAAATTGATATTAATTAATTTAAACTTCGAGTCTTTTTCCAACAGTCCCAAAAATATATTAATGATTCTATTGATTTAGAGGAGTAATAAGAAATCCTATGAAATAATTCAATTAGTTCATTATTCTCAATTTTATGGATTTTTGATAAAAATTCAAAAATATCGTAATATATGTTTATATATAAGTTGAATTTATTTTCAGACAAATCTTCATATTTTCTTAATTCAGAAATAATACTAGTATTAAAAAGATTTTTCAATAATTTCCAATTCTTAAATTTAGGACTATATTGAAAAATTGAGCTATAGTATTTATCATCTTTGTAATTAATTTTATCAATTTCGACTAATGATACAATTCTTCTTCTATTAAAGTCTTTTTTCATTAAAATTATAAGATCCAAATCATATAGACATGATTTATTAATTTTGAAATGATAGAGGAAGCGATGAATTAAAGACTCTATATTATTTGAATGAATTGTTTGAAATCCTTTTAATCCTGCCGCTAAACAGTGAAATAAGGCTTCAGTTTCCTCTTTAGTTAAAATTTCACCTAAGTATATTATATCGGGTGTTCTATGTAAAAGTGTTTTAATCAGGATACTTTTTGAATGATTTTGTTTAATTAAGTCGTCTAAAGAATCAGCTCTATATTTTAGCTGATGTTTGCCAAATTTATTTTGGTTTAAAGATTCAGTAATATTTTCTACATATATCTTTCTAAATTCCTTTGGAGCTAATAAATCCAAAGCATTAATTAATGTTGTTTTTCCTGTATCTGTTTCACCCGTAACTGTTATATTGTTTTTTCGCAATAAATTAAAATATAAAAATGCTGCCATTAATGGGTCTAATGTATTACATTTTAGTAAATCTTGTATAGTAAGAATATTTTTATTCAATTTACGTATATCTAAAGCAAATCCGTTTATTTGGATTGGATCAATATCAATAGCAAATCTACAATTAAAAAATTTGTTTTTTATGACGTATTTTACTTGCGGATTCATATAATCCAATCTTTTACCACTGTATAATCTTATCAATGTTTTAAGACGTTCGATATCTTTCAAAGTAAATCTAATAGAAGTCCTGCATCTACCAAACTCTTGATGATTTATGTAAATTTCATCATTTGGAGAATCTAAGAATATTTCTTCAATTGAATTGTCAATTAGTAATGGGAATAGCTTATGTAGATTTAACTTTTTTAGCGTAGTTAAGTAAGCAATGCATGATTTATCAATCTTAGAGAATTTGTATTTCAAATTCAGATCTTTTAATATTTCATCTTTATAAATTTCAATTAAAGTCTCAAGAGGAATAATATGATTGAATTCTTTAACTTCAATGTTTTGAATTAAATCATTGATAATTTTTTCAGAGAAATCAAAGTTTTCATAATCTTTTGAATTAAGTTTAACAAAATATCTTTTTTCATATTCAAATGGCGTTCTATATACTTGTATTTGAAAAATTTCATCTTCTCCGATTGTATATTCTGATAATAAACTAAGATTCTCATTTAAGGAAGAATTTCTGTATATATGAGTTTTTTCTTCTAAAAAAGAAAATTTAGAGAAAATATATTCGTAGAAATTAATAAATTTCCGCGTATAAGTTTTATTATTTTGAAATGTCTTAAATTCTTTAATAACATTTAGGTTTTCTAAAAGATTTATAATGTAATTCTCCGAATTCTTAATATAAGTGTAACATTTCTCACATTTCGGATCCAAAATAATTTTTTTTTCAGATCTTATATTTTTTTTAGTAAATAATTCAAATACGAAAATTGGATCGTTATACTCAAAATCTTGGATGAGATTTGCCGAAGAAAAACTCGTCATAAATTTACATTTAAATTCTCCATAAATACATTTTTTATTCTTAATTTCTTCTATTTTTTTATTTACTTTTTTGATTTTATTTAATTTTTTAAAATAATCTAGAATTAAATTGAGATTATGAGATTCAATCGTAAAATCTCTACCTAATAAAGAAATTTCATTTATCCTTTTCTTTCTATTTTTAAATAAAATAGATAATAGACAGTAACGACAAGATATGTTTTTAAAGAAGTTCTTATCTTTATCAAGACATTTATTGCAATCAATCAATAAAATAGCTTCTTTCTTACCATCTAAATTTTCTCTTTCTTGAAAATAATTTAAATTTTCTGTAGTCATTTAAACTTTTTTTGTAAAGAAAATTTTAAACACCCCTCTTTTATTCATCAGTGAAAATAGACATGTTTAAATTTCAATAAAAAAATTTATTTATTTTAAAAGATTTTTTATAAAGATTTCGTGATAAAATATGGCTCATCGAAAAAAACATGCACCAAGACATGGATCTCTAGCATTTCTACCAAGAAAAAGAGCAGCAACAATAAAATCCAGAGTAAGAAATTGGATAAATAATGGAGATGATATTATTCTTCTTGGATTTGCTGGTTTTAAAGTTGGCATGACTCATATCATATATATTGAGGATCAACCAAACAGTCCTTACTATGGAAAGGAATTATTGAAACCTGTTACTATTATTGAAGTTCCTCCATTACTACTCATAGGACTTAGAGTATATAATAAAGATGAGTATGGAAAATTTATTATTGGAGAAATTTACAATAATGATTTTAATAAATTCTTAGCCCGAAAAATTAATCTTCCTGAAAGAGAAAATTATAATAAAACAGAATTAAAAAATAAAATCTTAGAAAAATTAAATTATACTAGTGATATTAGAGGGATTTTTCAAACTCAACCCTATAGAACGTCACTACCAAGAAAAAAGCCAGATTTAATTGAAATTAAGATAAATTCAACAAATCAAATAGAAAAAGAATTTAACTTTCTATTTGATAACTTAGGAAAAGAAATTAGAGCTCGAGAAGTATTAAAAGAAGGAGAATTGGTAGACGTTATTGGTGTAACTAAAGGAAAAGGATTCCAAGGACCTGTTAAGAGATTTGGAGTTAAAATTTTGACTAGAAAAAATAGCAAAATCAGAAGAGCTGTAGCATGTATTGGCCCTTGGCATCCTGCAAGGGTATTATACACCGTACCTCGTGCTGGACAGCTAGGTTTTCACCAAAGAACTGAATATCATAAAAGAATTATGTTAATTGGTGAAAATGAAGAAGAAATTAATCCAAAGGGCGGATTTATTAGATATGGTAAAATTCGAGGAGATTACTTATTATTATTAGGATCAATTCCAGGATCCAAGAAAAGATTAGTAAGATTAAGGAAAACAATTCGACCCATAAAATCATTCATAGTTAAAGCACCAGAAATTACCTTTATAAGCAGAGAAAGTCAACAGCGAAAGTAAAATAAATTATAGGAGGGATTATATGGATAAAGTTAACGTTTATAGTTTAGAAGGAGAAAAAAAAGATTTAATTGATAAACCACCAATTTTTTACATTAAGCCAAGAAAAGATGTAATTCAAATGGCAAACTCTGTTTCACAAAGTAAAAATAAGCAAAATCAGGGGAGAGATAGGGGAGCTGGTTTAAAAAGTATCGCAGAAAGTTGGGGAACAGGACATGGTATGTCAAGAGCACCAAGAATAAAAGGTTCAGGTTTTCTTACAGCTCGACATGTAGGTAGAGTTCCTTTTGCTAAAGGAGGGAGAAGAACACATCCTATTAAAACTGAAAAAATAATGAATAAAAAAATGAATAAAAAAATGAATAAATTATCCATTATTTCTGCGATCTCTGCTTCTGGAGATGAAAATTGGGTAGATTCAAGAGGTTATAAAACGGATGATTTACTGGAAATACCTTTAGTTGTTGATGATAAAATTCAGACTATTAAAAAAACCAATAGAATTTATTCAATTTTATGTAATTTAGGATTGAGAAACGAGTTATTAAAAATGAAAAATGGCAGAAAAATTAGAGCTGGAAAGGGTAAACTTAGAGGTCGTAAATATAAAAACAAAAAGGGAATACTAATTATCATAAAGGATGATTTTGGGATTTCAAAAGCATCTAGAAATATTCCAGGTACGGACGTAGTAACAATTAACAATCTATCGATTAATGATTTGGCACCGGGAGGTGCTCCAGGCAGAATAATTTTATGGACACAATCAGCTTTCAATGAATTAAATAATATTGAGGTGCGTTTTTAAAGTGGAGAAGTTTTATCCTATTATAAAGAGACCTTCGATAACTGAAAAAACTTTTGACTTAATTGAAAAAGAAAATAAATTGGTATTTATAGTTAATCGAACTGCGAACAAAAACCAAATTAGAAAAGCGGTAGAAAAGATCCATAATGTGAAAGTAATAAAAGTAAATACTTTAATAACTTCGAAAGGAGAAAAAAAAGCTTTTGTGAAGTTACATCCAGATTATTCGGCGCAAGATATTGCTATTGATTTAGGGATATTTTAGTTAATTTATATCCTTAAAAATTGTAAGATCAAAATTTGAAATATTATTGAGGAAAATAATTTCAAAATTTTTTAATTTATCAATCGCTTGTATTTGAGATAATTTTTCGTAATCTATTTTATTCCATATTAACAAATAGATATAATATTTTAAGTAATATTTTTTGATTAATCGTTGAATATAATTTGATTCTAATGTTGGTAAGATAACAACTATAAATACTTGTTCAATAAGGAATAATTTATTACTGAGTCTAGTAAATCTAATTTTATTATTAATTAAATTTTGCTCAAACTCTGAATTAAATTTCAATAATGGTGGTAAAAAATATTGTTCTTTAGTTAGGAATAAATTATAAAAAAGTGTTAGAGGATAGCTATCATCAGAAATTCTTATTCTCCATAAAAGATCGAATATGTTGTTAGTTTTAACATCCCGTTTTTTTATTAAGTTAACATTAAAGAAACTGTTTACAATTTTAATGATATCTGAATTATGATTAACTTTATCATACACTTCAACAAAATATGGATATATTTGTATTTCTTCTGTGAAATTAATGTGGATATTGAAGATTAAGTACCCAGCTCGACTATAATTTTGAATTAGACGTGAAAATGAATCAATAAAAGAATTTTTATTTTCTAAATGTAATAAATTAATTTTATAAAAATCTAATAAGCTTAATTTTTTTTCATTTTTGATTAAAAGTGTCCCTGACTTTTCTGTAATTATTTTATTCGAATTTATTTCTTCAGAAATAATTCCTAAAAAAAGTCTTTCTAACGTGCTATTTTCCATAAATTTAATCGATTTTTTGTATTTGGCTAAATTTTGATGAATTATATGAAAAGTTTTGATAATTCCATCTTTTTCTTTATCTTCAAAATTTAAAATAATTGTTAATTTTTCATTGGTAGTGGTATATATTTGAATAGAATAATAATGAATAAACCTTTGTCTTAGGAATTCATTCAATGATAATATTATTGGATTAAAAGATTTTGATTCAATTACAGCAAATGCCATAAATTTGTTATAGTTGTTAAAACTCTTATAATAAATTAGGAACCCATCAACTATATAAGAAAATAATTTATATTTACCTTTTTTTACCATCAATATTTATTTTCTGATAAAAATATAAAAACATACAAATTATTTTTGGATCTTTTTATGTTTATTATTTAATTCAATAAAAATAAGAGAGGGTAATATGGTCGATAATATTATTTTATTTTAGAGATTAAATTGAATTTAATAAATAGGTCTGAGATTCAATATATTTCTTGATTTATTTAGGACTATTAGCTAGTCTATATAAGTATTAATCTAATATCCATAATTTTAAAGTTTCATCAATTTTATAATAAATTAATCTAAATTTTATTTTAGGTTATATATTTGTTAAATTCGATTAAAAAATTTTTATATAATTTAAATCCTGATATCATAGTTCAAGCTCCATCAAGAATTAATTTAATTAATCCATTAGATGCTGTCGAAGGGGATTATTGGATGCCATCTATTGCAATAACGGGAATTAATAATCCACTTTCAGTTTTTCTATATATAAAAAAAATTGAAAAAGAAAGTAAATTGAAAATATATCAATTTGAATATGTTGGTAAATCATATACTATTAATTTAATTAGTGAGGAAACGTTATTAAAAAATTTAGAACAAATTAAAGAGAAAATTTCAAATAAAAATAAGTTAGTTTATGCTAGTATATATAGATTCTGTAAATTTAATTCTTGTTTTGAAAAGAATTATATTAAAAGTAATTTTGAAATTGGCTTAATTTCAACAATTCCACAACAAAGTGGTTTAGGGGGAAGTGCTGCAATAATTATTGCCACTCTTTACGGATTTGCAAAATTTTTCAATTTGTATAATAATTTTAATTTATTGAAACCAAATGAATTTCCAATAAATAAGGATGTAATTGCTGAAATGGCAACTAAAATAGAAGATGATGATTTAAAAGTTACAGCAGGTTATGGGGATCGCTATGTAATAAGTAGAGGGGGATTGTGTTTTTGTTCTTATTATGGTAAATTATTTCATAGGGAGTTATCGCAAGAACCACTTGCTACTTATGATAGAATCGATCATACATATGGTATAAAGGATATTCCAATTATCATCTGTTTTTCTGGTATATCACATCATAGTGGAAATGTTCATGGAAGACTAAGGAGACTTTATTTAGCAAAAGAGCAAAAAATATTGTATAATTATAAAAAATTGGCAGATATAGCATGGAAATCTAGATTTGCAATTATGAAACATGATTGGAAGTTATTAGGTAAATATTTTAAAGAAAATACAAATGTTATGAATTCGGTAATGCAAGATGCTGGTTTTAAATACGGAATTGGTTTAGCCAATAATATTTTAATAGAGATAGTAGAAAAACATCCCGATGTATATGCAGCTAAGCTAACTGGCGCTGGTGGAGGTGGTTCAGTTTTCGCATTAGTTAATCCAGAAGAGATTGACGCTGTTTTATCATTTTGGAAAGAAAAATTAGTTGATTTAATTCATAATAAAAAAAAATTTATTTCTAAGTTTCCATCATATCCTATTGAAATCACTGATCAACTTAAAAATGCTCAATTTTATAAAATTAAAATTAATACTGATGGTGTGAAAAAGTTATAATTTATCATAAATATTATAAATTAAAGAAGTTAGGAGATTTAATTTGAGTAAATTCGAACGTTATAAAAAAGAAACCGGAACTTACATATATCCTCATAAACACTGCAAGAATTGCGGTGAGATGATATCTGAAGAATTCACTTACTGTGCAGAATGCTATACCAAGCTAAAAGAAAAAAAAAAGCGAAAGTTGTTTAGTAGAAAGAAGAAAACCTCATAATTTTAACAGTGATTTTAAGACAAAGAAAATTAAAAATATTAAATTAATTAATCAACTCTATTCTAATAAAGTTAAAAAAAAAAATCCACACATGGGCTATATTTAATTGCTACTTAACTTTAATAATTCAAAAGAAATTTTCTCATTAAGGTGTCACAAATTATTATTTCTTTTAATATTCCAATATATATATTCTGAATGTGTTTTTCCTGTTGCTAAAGTAATTAGTTCTTCATTTCTCTCTAAAATTTTTTCAACGATTTCTACTAACCAGCAAATTGGATATTCTTTAGCCAAAATATCCCCATATTTTAGCTAATTCTTTATAGTTTTAATGAATATATTTATTTATCATTTTTGATTTTAAATGATAGTGAAGTGAATAATGAGGATCGCAGTTCTAAATAGGGATTTTTGTAAACCTGATAAATGTAGTCCTTTTGGAAAGAAACCCTGTATAAAATATTGCCCTAGAGTAAGAACTGGTGATAAAACTATAGTTTTAAGCCCAGATGAAAAATATGTAATAATTACTGAATCTCTCTGTTCTGGAGAGGGTATATGTGTTAAAAAGTGTCCTTTTAATGCGATAAGTATTGTTAATTTACCAGATCCATTAGAAAATCAAATTTCATTTCGATATGGGGTAGATCAATTTTCATTATTTCGAATGGCAATTCCGAAAAAAGGAAAGGTTCTTGGTTTAATCGGACAAAATGGAATTGGAAAGAGTACATTACTTAAAATCTTGTCTAATGAAATAAAGATAAATCTTGGAAGATTTGGTGATGAAGCACCTAATTGGAAAGAAATAATTAATCATTATAAGGGATCGGAACTCCATCAATACTTTATTGATCTTAAAGAAAATAAAATGAATATTGTTCATAAACCTCAAAATATAACTATAATACCAAAGTTTGTATCTGGAAAAGTAATCGATCTTCTTGACAAAAATAATGCTGATAACAGATTAGAACATATAATAGAAAAATTAAATCTTAAAAAAATATTAGAGAGAGATATATCAGTATTATCCGGCGGGGAACTCCAGAGAGTTGCTATTGCTGCTGCATATCTTAAAAATGGAGATGTTTATCTGTTTGACGAACCGAGCTCTTATTTAGATGTGAGCGAAAGAATTAATATGGCAAAATTAATCAGGAGCTTATCAGAAGATAATAAAACAATAATAGTTGTTGAACATGATTTAGCAATATTGGATTATTTAAGTGATTATGTGTCTCTTATCTATGGGGAACCCGGAGTTTACGGAATTGTTTCTCATCCACAGGGTGTCAGAGTTGGAATTAATATTTATTTAAATGGATATATAAAGGATGAAAATGTAAGATTTAGAGAAATTCCAATTACATTTCATGAGCGTCCACCACAAGAATCTTTATTCGATTCTGGAGAAATTATTTTTTCTTATGATGACATTGATATATCTTTAGGCAATTTTCATCTAGAGATATCAGGGAGTGAAATTCATGCAGGTGAAATTATTGGTATATTGGGCCCCAATGGAATTGGAAAAACTACATTTATAAATTCTATTGCTAAAATTGTTGAAACTGATGAAATGAATCTAAAAAACAATACATTATCAAATGATAAAAATAGTTTGAAGGTTTCTATAAAACCACAATATATTAAAATAGAAGATTTAGGATTAGTTTCTGAGCTTATTAATCAAATTAAACTAGCACCCCATCTTAGTGAATCATTTAAAAAGCGACTAATTAATAATTTAGATTTAGAAAATATTAGAGAAAGAAGAATCCCTGAATTAAGTGGAGGAGAACTACAAAGAGTTGCTATTGCTAAATGTTTATTGAGTGAAGCTGATATTTATTTATTTGATGAGCCATCTGCATTTTTAGACGTTGAAATGCGACTACAAGTAGGTCAATTATTAAGAAAGTCTATAGAAGAAATAAAAAAAGCTAGTTTTGTTGTTGAACATGATATAATAACCCAAGATTTTATTGCTGATTCGATTTTAGTATTTTTAGGAACTCCTGGATTAAATGGAAAAGCTTTAGTTCCCCAAAATTTAAGAGATGGATTTAATCAATTTTTGAAAATAATGGAAATTACTTTTAGGAGAGATTCTATTACAAAAAGACCACGAGTAAATAAATTAGGAAGTAATAAAGATATTTATCAAAAAAAGATTAATGAATATTATTATATTCCAAAATAAAGCAATTCATAGAGATTTAAGGATTATTTTCTAACTAATATATTTTCATAGACCTTGATTTCGAATGAATTTATGTATCAGAAAAAATGGTGTAAATTTTAAATATAGGAAGTATTAAGATTTTAACAAAATTATTTAAATACTATTGAGATAATATTTACTGGGCTTTATTCTAAAATAAATAGATACAAAACTTTTATCTTATTCTAAAATTAATTTTTCAGTCGAAATTTTAGAGTCTTTAATGATATTATTATTTTAGTAATAAAATTTACATTAAAACTATATTAAAAAAAATAGTTATTAGTAATTATATTTTTAATCTCCAAAATACAAGTGGTCGACCCCTTTTACCATTGTTTCGAGTGAATTTTTCTATAATTTTTCTTTTTTGCAATTTAACTAAGTTATCGTATATAGTAGTTCTAGGCGTATTTAATTTCTTTACTAATTCTCGTCGAGTAATTGGTCCTGTATTTTCTAAAGCTATAATTAGATTATGTTGAATTGGAGATAAATATTCTTTTTGATTAACAAATTTTTCAATCAAAAGTTTATTTACCATATTTTATTCCTCCACTTTTTTATCAATTTCTAAAAACGACAATTTTTCGACTTTTTCATTTTTTAAATTAAAATAGTATTCTTATGATTTAATAAATTCAAATTATATTTAAATGATGCTTATTTATGTGATATTATCATCAATAAGCACAAAAATTTAAAAATAATAATAATTAATCAAAAGTTGTAAAGTAATTAATTTTTAAAATCAAAAGAAATGACAGAAACAACAAGAACCACTGTTACTCTAAATAAAAGTTATATGAAATTAATAGAAGATTTAATAGATGTTTTCGGTGCAACAAAGGCTCAAGTAATAAGCAACATTGTAGAATATTTCTTTAATGATAGTAAAAATGATCCTTTACTAGAAAAATTAAGATCTAGAAAAAGAAAAGAGAAAGTTCCTGAAGAATCTGAACTTGATAGGAAAATTAAAATTTACTTAAAAAGAGCTGACAACATACCATTAAATATTTTTTTGGAACACCTTAAATTGGATTTAGATTATGTTATTGATCACTTGGATGAATGGGGAGAAAAATATAATTTCAAATTAATTAATAACAACATAATCAAAGATATAAAATAATTATTTCTATTGTTAACTTATAACCTAATTATCCCCCAAATAACTGTAAGAAGTCATTAGAAAGTCCAGTTGTCCAATCCAACATGGATGAAATAACTCCAACAATAATAAAGAAAATAAATAGAGCAAATCCTATTAACAATGCATATTCTACCAAGTTTCCTCCATATTCATCAGAGAAAAAACCTAAAATTTTCTTTTTAAGTCTTTTAATATATTTTTTTAAAGTCATTGCTATTTTTAGTTTTATACAAACTTTTTAAACTAAACTGATTTAAAAAAATATTTGTAAAATTTTAATTCAGGATTTCAAAGAATTTAGAATACTATTTAATTCATCTTCAGTTGCTTGATTTTTTGGTATTTTCATTTTAAACTTACCATCATTTAAATTTCTTGGAATTATATGGACATGAAAGTGATTTATTACTTGTCCAGCTGCAGGAAAATTATTCTGTATTATGTTATATCCATCAATCTTTAGTTTTTTATGAATTAATAATGAAATTTTTCTTACAATCTTAAAAACTTCAGCCAATTCATTTTCAGAAATATCTTCGATATTATTATAATGATTCTTTGGGATAATAATTGTGTGCCCCTTGGAAATAGGAAAAATATCTAAAAATGCCAGATGTGAATCGTCTTCGAATACAACTTTAGATGGAATTTCTTTATCTTTGATTTTACAAAAAATACATTCTTTTTCTCTCATTTCTATAAAACCTTAAAATTCTTTTAATTATTTAAAAATAAGGATCTTTAATTAAAATTTAAAAAACTATTACTGAGTTTTATCATATTATATTATAAAAACTTTTCATATTACTACGTAGATAAACTGATTAATATGCTACTTCAAGAAATACAATCGATTTTAAAAAATAAATTGTCTCCTAAAATATTTAGACTATATTCTGAAATCTATGGATTACATTATAACTCCAAGAAAAATAATAGAATAATCAAAAAAGTGATGCTTACTATAGATTTAAGTAAAGAAGCAATATTATTTGCTCTAAAAAACAAAATTAATTTGATAATATCTCATCATGGTTTAATAAATAAGCCAACTAAGATTTTTAATCAACCCTTAATAAATAAATTAAGCCTTTTGAGTAAATATCCCATTTCAATATTCGTATTAAACTCTTCATTTATAGCAGCAGAGGGGGGAGTTTCTGAAACTATTGCAAAAACACTCTACCTAAATATTGATGCTATGTTAGAAATCAGAAATTTCAATGGAAACAAAGTTCCTATTGGAAGAATTTGTACTCCAAAAAGTTATATTAATGAAAAGAAAATAATGAGTCTGGAGGATTTGATAAAAAGAATACAAGTAAATTTGAATACATCATACATTAGATATGTGGGAGATCTTAATAAGCCAATAAGAAAAATATGCATCGTCGGAGGTGATACTCCAAATCTTTTTTATATAAAAAAGGCTTTAAAAAAAGATTGTGATTGTTATGTCTCAGGAAATATAAATTATATAAATGCAGTTTTCAGTAGAGATATTGGGTTATCTATAATAGAAATCTCACATTATAAAAATGAAATAATTGCGTTGAAAAAATTATATAATGTACTAAGCTTGGAGTTTCCTTATGTTGAATTCTTTTTATTTGAATCGAATGATCCTTTTAAATTCTACCATTAAAATTGATCTAAAAGAATAATTAGTTCTAAAGTTATATCGAGTTTTTAGAATCTTGATATAGCAAAAACAACCTTAAATAATACTTTAAATTATTTAATTTATAATTTGAAATTGGGAAAGTATTAAATAAATATTTTGTAGTATTTTTTAAGTGAAATAAATATGCCTATAATAGAATATAACGGAAGAAAACCGGATATTAGTCCAAATGCTTATGTGAGTCCCCTAAGTACCCTAATTGGGGATGTTAAAGTCAATAACGATGTAGTAATATGGCCTGGATCTATCATCCGTGCTGAAAATTCTTCGATTAATATAGGTGAATATACTACAATTTTTGATGGAGTAATGATGTTCACAAGATCTCAAAGAAGTTCTATTAATATTGGCAGATATTGTATAATTGAAACAGGAGTTACTCTTTTAGGATGTTTTATGGAAGATTATGTTCAGATAAAAGAGGGAACGATAATTTTTGAAGAAGTATCTATAGGTGAAGGTGTAATTATTATGAATCACAGCCAAGTCCCTCCAGGATTAACAATTCCAGCTCGAACTGTAATGCGAGGAATTCCTGTTGATTCTATTAGAGAACAAACTCGGAACGATGTTTTAAAACAGAAAGAAAAAGCAGAAAATTACTCTCAACTTTTTATTAAAATTAAGCAACAACTCCCAAATGCTCAGAGTTATTTATTAACTTTACCAGATTTCGTAAAATTAATGTTAAAAAAAGAAGAATAAAAAAATTATGTAAGTTTGAATTATACCATAATATTCAATATTTTTACAAGTTCTTTATATCTAGAACGAAGAGTAACTTCAGTAACTCCTACTAAATTAGCAATCTCTTTTTGTGAAATTCTCTTATCTTTCATTTTACAGACTAAATAAAGAGCACCAGCGCATAATCCTTTTGGATCTTTTCCCGATGTAGAGAATTTAGAAATAAAGGTTTGTAAGATTTTAATAGATGCATTTTCAGCATCTGCATCCAACTCTAATTCAGCTATAAAACGTGGGATAAGAGAAATAGGATCTGTAGATGGTACCTTTAAATTCAATTCCCTAATTAATGTTCTATAACATCTTCTCACATTCTTAGCGCTAATAGATGTTTGTTCCAATATTTCTTGAAGCGTTCTAGGTATTTTTCTTTCTCTGCAAGCAAAATATAAACAAGCAGCTACCATTCCATTTATTGATCTTCCTCTTAGTAATTTTTTTTTAAATGCTTCTATATAAAGACGTATTGCGGCCTTTTTCACATGATTGGGTAAATTTAAATTACTACCAATTCGTTTTAATTCAGTTGTAGCAATTAACATATTTCTTTTGTCCCAAGTCATACGAGAATTCCATTTTGCTGCTCTTTTCAAATCTGGACTCTTAATATTTGTCTTATCAATGATCGTGCTTAAACCCATATCAGGGAGTAAAATAGAAATAGGAGACCCTGTTCTTTCTCTACTTTCTTTTTCCTGCTTAGTAAAAGCTCTTTTACCGCTATGAGAAATATCTACAATTCTTTCACTTATTACTAAACCACATTGACCACATACTATTTCACCTCTTTCATGAAGTGAAATGGTCTTTCCCCCACACTCGGGGCATAAATTTGAAAAATTACTTAAATCTGATTCTATTTCCATAACAATAACCCGTTTTTGTATTACAAACTAAAATTATTCCTTATACCTTGAAACTTAACCTACTTAGGCAAATATTAACTTGTACAGCAAATAGAAAATTACTACTGTGAGTGATTCAAATTCCGTGACTGAAGTATTAATATATTCTCTGAATGCAAATAATTATAATATAAATAGACTATTTAAATGTTTCGCTCAAATTAAAGATTTATATTCAAATTAAATAGGAAGATGAAAGATCCATTTAAATAATTTTTTAGAGTCTTATAATCTCATTTGATTCTTATTATATCATAGCAAGAAAGAAAGGCCAGTTGTAAAACCAAATAAAACGCCGCCAATAATCCCTGAAATTAATACTACTAGTACTTTACTGGGATTATTAATCAAACGATTATTATTAATCAGATACCATAGACTCAAAAGAATATTTAGTACTGAAATCAAAGATCCTATTGCAAAACAGTAATAAACTGTTTTTTCGTAAGGGAATTGAAATGCACTGATATCTTGAATTCTATTACTATAAAATGGATCAATCCCACTAAAATCTATAAAATTATAAATTAATTTATCTGGTAATGGGTCTAATATCCAAATTAAGAAGTATATAACATAATTAAACAAGATTCCAAAAGCTAAAAAGACATATAGGATACCTAATATTAATCGAGGTATTTTAAAAGAATCTTCTTCATTTTTTATACCCATTAGCCTAGATTGCCGATAAACTCCTCGTAATCGTAGTAAAGTAAGAATACCAACGAATAATATAATGAATACTATAATAAATTTAAGATAAGTACATAAAATAATAAAAAAATTATTAAATGCGATACACCATTTTTCCAATCCTTTAATTCCATTTTTAAATATATCTTCTTTAGTTTTTATATTTCTAGTTCTTAGCAGAGAAAAAAACATTTTATAATATTGTGTAAACAAGAATATTTAAACTCACAAATAATTTTGACCTACCAACGATTAGATTATTTTTTCACATTCATCGTTTATTGCTTTCATAGTAACATTGAAATCTTGCCACCAATCCTGACCTTGCTGAGTAACTAATATTGGATCTCGCTTTCGAGAATCAAGGCATCTTATTTCTTCTTTATGACCTTTAATTTTTGCTTTCCAAATTTCAGAAAATATATTTTGCAAATTAATTTTTACTTTTTTAATCAGTTCCTCATATGAGACTGATACATCTTCTGTCTTTTGTAATCTTTGGAGTTGTTCAAATTTCACTTTCTCTTTTGCACGATTTAAATCGCTACAACTAATTTTTATTGAAAAAGGGACATCTTTTCCCCATTTGCAAAATTTCTGAATTTCACATATAGAACAATAAATTTCAAAACTGATTGTATAATCCTCAAGACCTATTATTGAAAAGTTTAACATATTAGGCATTAAATTCACTTTTTTTATAATCAAAAATTTTTCTTATTTCCTATTTGTTTTAGGTCAAAAAATTTTTTAGTAATTTATTATTTAAATTATACGATCAATTCTTAATTTATTAAATACAATATTAATTTTTAAATAACAAGAACTCAAAAATCTATAACTTAGTTATAGTTGGGAAAGAGGCTTGGGAGAGTAGAAGCATCTAATCGAAGTCTCTCTTCAATGGCTTAGCCTGGTATAGCGCACGGCTGATAACCGTGAGGTCGGGGGTTCAAAGCCCCCCTTTCCCATTATTTTTATACATGAAATAATTTCAAGTATGTTCATTTACTTTTTTAAATATCATTCTCTATTCTAGAATTAGAAATGAAAATTATAATAATCACCGGAACACCTGGATGTGGTAAAACTTCAGTTGCAAAAGAAATTTCAAATGTAACAGGAGCCCAATTAATTTCTCTAAATGAATTAGCAATATCAGAAGAATTTTCATTTGAATATGATGAAGAAAGAAAAACACACATAGTGGATTTTAAAGTATTTCTGCCTTCTGTTTTAAAAAAGATTAGTGCAATTGCGCAAGATAATCCAAAATATTTGGTAATTGAAAGTCATTTTTCTGACATCATTCCAGAAAATTTTATAGATTTTGCTTTTATTTTGAGATGTGCTCCGGATGAATTATTTAAAAGATTAAAAAAGAAAAAATATAATTCAAAAAAAATTCTTGAAAATATTCAAGCAGAAATTTTGGGAAACTGTACATATTATTTCATTCAAAAACATATGAAAATCCCTCTTTTTGAAATTGATACTACAAATCTCAGTATTAAATCAGTAGCTAAAATTATTTTAAATATTATGGTTGATAATCAAGATGGGAAAAAATATAATGTAGGTAAAATTGATTGGCTAGAAAAATTATTTCAAGAAAACCGTTTAGGGGAATTTTTTAATTGAGAATCAAATTTCAACAAAGTGTAATATATGGAATGGGAGATATCTGATTTTGATGCATTAGGAAGAATTGGCAAATTAACAGTAAATAATAAACAAATGGTAACTCCTAATTTATTTCCTGTTGTCCACCCTTATAAAAATATTATTCCTACTTCAGAATTAAAGAAGATAGGTGCTCAATGTGTTTTTACAAATGCATATATCATCTATCAAAATAATCAAATACGAGATGTCATCTTAAGAAAAGGAATTCATTCACATTTACACTATAGGGGTATAATTGCAACAGACAGCGGAGCTTTCCAAAAATATATGTATAAGAAAAGTAATTTAGAAATTCAAGCAAAAGATATAGAAAAGTTCCAAGAAGATATTAACACTGATTTTGCTGTAATTTTAGATGAACCGGTATTACCAGATGATGATTATGAAACAGCTAAGAAGAGAGTTGTTACAACAATTGAAAGAGCTAAAGATAATATAAATCGAAGAATAAAGAAAGATTGTTACTGGTTTGGACCTATCCATGGAGCTAGTTATGAAGATTTACTAAGAAAAAGTACGCTTGAAATGAATAAATTGAATTTTAGTGTATATGCAATTGGAGGATTAGTTAAATCTCTTTTAGATTATCGATTTGATTTAGTAATCAAAATCCTTTTGAATGTAAAAAAGGATATTGCATGGAATAAACCTATTCATCTTTTTGGACTAGGATTACCACAATTTTTTTCATTAGCAGTGGCATGTGGATGTGATCTAATGGATTCAGCTGCATACATTCTATTTGCAAAAGAGAACAGATATTTCACTTTATCTACAGGAACAAGAAAACTAGATGAAATTGAAGAATTTCCATGCCACTGTCCCATATGTTGCGAATATAATCCTAAAGAAGTTTTAAAATTCGACGATAAAATACGAACTGAATTAATAGCCAAACATAATCTATATATTTCTTTTTCTGAACTAAGAACAATCCGTCAAGCTATTAAAGAAGGTAATTTATGGGAGCTTGTAGAACAACGGATCCGAAATCATCCTAGTTTAGTAAAAGCCTTAAAGTTGATTAAATCATATCTACCATTATTTGAAAGCCATGAGAAATCCTACAAAATGCATGGTAGGTTATATTCATCACCAGAAAGTATTGATAGACCTCTAATTTATCGCTATATTTTAAAACTAAAGAATAATTATAGAATTCCCCAAGATGCAAAATATCTATTAATTTTACCTGAATTGGATGTAAAGGGGAATAAATCACCAACTATTAAGAAATGGCTAGAAGAATTAGATTCTAATCTCATAATTCCAAGATTATTTCTTCATGTCGTATTTCTCTCCGATTTTTATGGGATTATACCCCTACAACTAAGTTCATCTTTTCCTATGGGCCAATATGAATCAATTGATCTAGAGAGCGAAAATGATTTGATTTATCATGATTTAGCACTAAAAACAGAACAATTCTTTAAGAATTATGCTTCTAATTATTCCAAATACGGAATATTAATTCCTGATAAATATATTAATCAATTTAATGAAATTGTAGAATTTAAAAAGAAGAAAATTATAAAGAATTTAATCAATATGTTGAATTCTAGATTAGAATTAAACATAGTTTCATTCCCTGAAATAATGCAGCTTCTAAAATTTTTTGAGAGTGATGAAAAATAACTTTTCTAGATAAAATATACGCCTATGGTCATAAAAATATTAAGGGTACTCATAAAACAACGATTGAACTTACAAAAGATAAAAATTTATCAAAGAAAGGAAATTGTATAATAGGGATAAATTCTACTAAAGCTTGTATTGATTTAAACTCCAAATTAAAAGAAAAAATAAATAATGGAAAAAAAGTAAAGGTGATTTTGAAAGTAGAAAATCTCCAAGATTCTTTCTATGGTTTTGGAAATAGAGAGTTAAAATTACTTGATAAAAAGGATTTGGTATTTCGTACAAGTAATTATGTATGTAACAGAACCGTATTGGTTAATTGTACAAAATCATCAAATGAGATAGATCGTGAATTAATTAAAAAGCTATCAATCCCAGGAAATAAATTATCAATAATATTTGAAATCAATGAGTTAAATGGGAAATAGTAACAAAATTACATATTTGAAATTGAAAAAGAAAGATGGACAAGATTTCATTAATAATATAAAATATAATTTTAAATATAAACAGGTAATTAACCAAAAGTTCAAAATTCTGCATGAAAAAGATTCTATTTTATTCCCAATATTTGAAAATAAAGTTCTGCTTGATAATATAACTATTAAATTACTTAATCAAATTGATTTTGAAATTCTTCATAGAGATGGAATAAATAATGAAAAATATAAATATCAAACACTTGAGGAAGCATTAGAAGGAAAAATCCCACATCAATATTTTGGATTAATTCCAAAATCATATGATATTATAGGGAATATCGCTGTTATCGAGTTTAATAAAAATTATAATATAAATGATAATAAATTCAAGGATTACAAGAAAAAGATTGCTATAGCATTAAAAAAAGTAAACAATAATGTTAAAACGGTTTATGAGAAAAAAAGTCGAATTAAAGGAAAGTATCGCATAAGAAATTTCGCCCTTTTGTGCGGTGAAAATAAATCCGAAACAACACATAAAGAAAATGGTTGTGTTTTTAAGCTGGATATTAAAAAAACTTACTTCTCTCCAAGATTAGTTTTCGAAAGACGGAGAATTACCTCAAGTGATATTAAAAAAAATGAGATAATTATTGATATGTTTACTGGAGTTGGGACTTTTTCAATTCAAATTGCTAAAAAGTATAATGTACAAATTCATGCTTTCGATTTAAATCCTTATGCTATTAAATTTCTCAAACATAATATTAAAATAAATAAATTAAAAGGATATATAACACCTTACCACATGAATGTAAAACATATTCTCAATCCAATGAATAACTTAGGTACCTCATTAAGTCATAGAGCAGATAGAATAATTATGAATTTACCAGAGAAATCAATCGACTTCATTGATATTAGTTGTTATTTAATGAAAAATTCAGGAGGTATTTTACACTTCTATAAAATTTCTGATAAACCGAATCCAGTTGATAAAACAATTAAACATTTAGAAGTTAATTTATCTAAATTCAATTGGAATATTGTTAAAATACTCAATTCTAGAATTGTAAAATCCTACTCACCGTCATCAGAATTAGTCGTTGTTGATCTGAAAGTAAAAGCTTTAAATTATTAAATGAAAGTTCTGGAAACTTTAGTGAATTATGATAAGATAAAGATCTTTTTCCCTTTGATTAATTATATATATAAAAAATCAGAAGCCCACTAGTTAAATCTTAATAATAGTTTTAACATGCGAAATCATTATACAAATAAGAGAAAAATTTAAAATATTTGAGTCTTAATACAAATTAAGTTATTTTTATTTTAAACTTAATAAATTAAATTGTGGACTCGTAGCCTAGCCTGGTGGTTTTTATAGTTATAATTCTAGGTAAATAGGGCGTCGGACTTCTAATCCGAAAGTCGCAGGTTCGAATCCTGCCGGGTCCGCTCATTATTATCATAAATTGTAAAAAATAATTGGTAAAATTATCTATAAATTCTGAATGGATTAATAAAATGTTAATATAATTAATTTATAAAATTAGATCTCTTAGTTATAATTATTTGATTATCCTAAATGTAAATTTGAGAGTCTGAGATTAATGTTAAATAAAGAAGATTTTTATCATCAAAATTTTTATCATCAAAATATTAGATATTCTTTTAGTTGGAATTATAAACATCATAAGCATAAAATCTCTATTCTTAATCCCGCTTTGTACGAATTTAGAAAACTTGAAAAATATTTTGAAAAAATAATGAGTGAAAAGTATGCTAAACGCATGAATAGTATATTCAATTCGAAAATTTTCCCTAGAATTTCACGTTTTAAAATCTCTGGGCTCAAAAGTGCTTTTATCAGAAGTTTTAGTAAAATTCTTATTCAAAATTCAAAAGTTAAAAAACTTGATTCAAATTCAAAACTTCCTAAATATACCCAGACTGTTTACGATAATTTTTTTAAGGAAAATCTTAATAAAATCCCTGGACATGATCCCATTTTAAAATATATTTTAATCAATGATAACGATTCAATTGCAAAAGAAGTTCCAATTTGGAAAAAAGTGAATGATATATATCTTACAGGACATATTGACTTGATTCAAATTGAAAATAATGTGCTTAAAGTTATTGATTATAAACCAGAAGGTAATTTTTTGCTTTCATTACCTCAGGTTGCAATGTATGGTCTTTTATTCAAATCTATTTTCAAAATTAAAAACCTTAGATGTATTTCATTTAATAAAAATGAAGCATGGGAATATGATCCAAATATTTTAAAGTCTGATATTAAAGAATATTTAATTTCTCATGGTATTCAAGAAAGGCCATGGGAATATTTTTTCTAGGAATATTGCCTTTAACTTTTATTATTTATTTGTTTGGATGATTCTTTTTCTTCTGGTTGTTTTAAATAACCTCTAAATATAAAATAACATAATAATAAAGAAATAAACTCAATTATTATACTAGTAAAGATTATAAAAGTCCCATTATATCCCAAATACCTTAGAAATAAAGCAGATCCCAACCCAAAAGATGCTAAAATGAAAAGGAAAAATCCTTTTACAATTTCCATGAAAGAGTCTTTTAAATACCCAAATTCTTTTTTAATCCAGGTTACTATTAAAGTCATAAAAGTCTTTTACTATAGTCTGTTTTAATTTTAATTAAACTATAACTCCTTTAATACATTTCTTAATTAATAAAAAATTATATTAAAAATTTAAGTCTATTTTTTTATCTATTTTTGAACTTAGAATATAATGCTTTATCTAATAACTGACCAATAATTTTAGCAATTTGAGTTGATATTTCATACTTTTCACCATCTAAGAGTATTCCTTTATCATCTACGTTTTTAATTCTTTTAGCTAAAGTTTTTTCACTAATTTCGTTTACAATGCTTTTAATTTTTACAATGTCTGGTAAGTTGATATCTAGATTAAAAGTTTTCATCTTTTCGATCACAAAATTAAAATATTGAGACATTAAATCTAATGGATCACCCTTTAATTCACTGTGAAGTTTAATACTTTCAGTAGCTGCTTTTGTATCTTTTTCTTGCCAGTATAACTGATTGGGATTTATACCTGGGCTATTAATCCTCATAAGTGAACTCGTAATCCTACGTTCAATCCAATTTAAAGTACTTAGCTGTTGTTCTTCACGAAACTTTTTAGATTTCTCTTCTTTTTCTTTTTTCTTAGCTTCAATTATTTTTTCTACTTCAATTTTGCGTGATTCCTCAAAATTCTCAAGTCTCTGAATTATATCATAACCAATACAATAAGAAATAGGAGAGATTAAATCTGATTTTAGTTTTAAAGGGGCTATATCCTTATAAATAAGACTATGGTTATCTTTTAGTTCTTGAATTCCATCTTTTAAAGAAATATTTTTTAATCGCCCCATTATAAATCCATTCACTAGAAAGGGTTGATTTGTTGCATTAAAAATTATAACTAATTCTTCTTGTCTATTCAAAATTCGTCCAATTATTAATTCCTCTAATTTAATTTTAACCCATTCTTCTGAATCTGTTGTTTCAAATATTTTTTTTAATGCTAATAGAAATAGTGATTTATCATTAGAAACTTTAAAATATGATTCAATTATTCTACTCAATTGTCGTAATATCTTTGACATGATATAAAAAAAGATATCCTTAGTAATCTTATTGATGAAATCATCAAATTCTAGAAGAAATAAAATATGTGAATTGCTTTTCAATTTTAATTCATTTATAAAAATTTTGTCAATGATAGCTTTTTTTTTAATATCATTTTGAGATACAATGTCTAGTTTTTGAATATTATATCTAATCATATTTCGTTTTACTTGCTCTGCCAAATCTTCATTAATATTAAGCAAGTATAAAATATTATAAACACCATATTTATTTAACATATATATAATTTCATCGAAACTGTTTTCATTTAAGCATTCCAAAAAATAAATAAAATCATTTGGGTGTTGTTTGAGTTTTTTAATTAATTCAATTTTTAAAAAAGCAAGGATTTTATTTTCAAAATCATCATAATTAATTTTTTCTGTTAGGGCTTCTTCAATCCGATTAATTAATTTTTTCTTTAAATAATTCGCTTCTATAAAGACATTTAGACCTGGAATTGAAATTGGAAATCGATTCAAATTATAATCTTGAATCTTCTTTTTAATCATTCTTACAGGCATTGCCTCAACTTGCAACTCTTTATAAGATTTAAATTCAAATTCCGTGCGAATCTTTGTAATCAATCTAGCTAATGTGGCTAATTCTATAAATTTATCTTCTTTTTCTTCGAGTTCTAATTTCTTTTCTAGGTCTATTGAAACATCTTTAAGAGCTGAACTTTCTTCTAAAATTTCTTTTTTAATCTCATCTGTAAATCCAATTAAATCACCTATTAAATCGTAAAAATAAAATGGAGGATAATTTAGTATAATTTCTTGCAATTCCTGTTCAATTTTTTCTTCTATATCTTTAAGAAGTTGTTCTCTATATAAGTCTTGACTCTCTTTCTGCCTTATTTTAATTAAAAAAGAAAGAAAGTTAATTTCTAAATCAATTAATTTGTTTAGTAGGTTTATTTCTAACGAGAATGAGTTTTTTAACAATGTTTTCACCTCTTCAAAAATCGCTTCCTTTTCTGATAATTCCAACTTTTTTGAAGATTCAAAAGTAAAATTTTCTCCTTCTGTAATATCTTGGACTCTAATACCTAAATTATGATATATGTGAATTGTCGCAGTTGCTATTAACAAGTCCTTAAAAGATTTATCTTGAGGTATTAATTCAAGGATCTTCGTTTTATCAGCGTCTCTTTTGAAATGAGATATTATTAAATCAACTGTTTGAAAAAATCTATAAGCACTTTCTACTGCCGTCGTTTTTCTTTTTATGCCACTTATCATAATTATTTCATCCATTCTCGATAAACTTCTTTAAAATTATCAGATAATTCAAATTGGGCATTAGTATGCCAAAATTTGAAATTTATAACATGAAAAAGCTCTCCCTTAAATTGTTCCTTTTCTTTATTTGTTAAAATATGTTTTAAAATCAAAGTTAAAGGTCTTGGTACTAGTTTTGAAAAATACTGGAGATCACCCTTTTTTATATAATTATAAAATGAATCTGTTTCGTTTAATTTAAAATATTTTGTAGGTATCAATTTTTCCTTTTGATCATTTACTAAACTTAATTCTTGTTTGATCTTACTCCTTACATATTTAGGAAATTCAAGATTAATATTAATGCAATATTCATAATGCTTATAAAATTCAAGCAATTCACGTTTTTCTTCGGCATCTGAAATTTTCGCGATATATCTGTCTAAGAATTCTAGAAAATTTTCAAGTTTTTGTTCCTTTGACTCTCGTTCTTCTAAATAATTAATAAAATCATTAAAAATCTCTATCAAAGACCAATTTTTATTTTCTTCAAATTTGAAAAATTTTTTTGCATAATCATTTATCCATTCAAGCACATAAGATTTCCATTCGAGATTAATACCTCCTATACGTTTTTCTAGAAAACGATGAAATCTATTTGCAAAATTAACTGGATCAGTTACATCTTTTTCGGGTTCTTCCTTTATAAATCGATTAATCGTAGAATGTCTAAGTATATAGCCTAGTAAGTAATGTAATTCAGTAGAGAGTTTCTTAAACTTCTCTACATGCACTTTTAACAAATTTACATTATTTTCCATTTGAATTTCAGCAAAAGATATTAAATCTTCTAATTTTAATCCAATCTGGTCGAAAAATGAATCAACATTATTATTTACTAGTGCATTAAACTTTCGTTGCAGTTTATCCTCATTATATTCAAGATCCTTAGTTAAAATTGAATTAAGTTCAATTTTATTGATAATATATTCTTTAAATTTCTCAATAAATTTCAATCCTAAAATTTTTGCTGGTTTTTGCTCATTATTGAATTTATTATTAAGGTTTTCTATTAATCGTATTGTTAAGTATTTCATTCGACGTATTGATAGATAACTAGGAAGTGATGTTCGTATCAAACTAAGACTTGAATTAATAATTTCTGAAAAATAATTAAAAACAGAACTTAAATCCATAACTCTCAAATTCTCTTTCTTTATAACTGAATCACTTATGAATTTGTAAGCTATTTGACAAATGTTGTTAAAATCTTCATTCTCTAACTTTCCCTTATTGTTAATAAACTGAGTATATTTTTCCAAAATGTTATAAAGATCACCCATCTCACCAGAAGTGAGAAAATTCCTAGAATATTCTAAAAATTTATTTAAATAACGTTCTAATTTTAATAAGATCTTAAATGTATTTTGGATTAACCATTGAGAAGTTACAGGTTCTAAGACATTATTAATCTCATCTTTTATATTATTAATAAGAAGAAGGATAATTTTATCTTGATATTCATCTAAAGTTCCTATATTTGCTAGATTAATAAGACTTGTCCCAAGACTTAAAGTTTTATCAACAATAAAATTAGCGCTCGGTTCTGATATCGCATATTTAAGATGCTGTACTGCTTGTTTTCCTTCATATAAGGTCATAGATTTTTCAAATTTGTGATTAGATAAATTTATCTGAATAGGTTGCTTATGCCATAGAATATCTACATTAGACTTAATTTTTCCATATGTGATTAACAATTTCTCTTCGGTTGGTAATGATGTACTTATCCCAATTAATTTTTTATTCCACTTATCCTCAACTAAGTCTCCATAGAGCTTTTTACTAAACCGAGAGGCAAATTTATTATATAATTTTTGTTTTTCTTCATTGTCAAATTCTGGACGGTCAGCAAACTCCTCAACTTCATAAAAAAGCTTACTTATGTTATCGATAGATGCTCTTGATTTATGTACATCCAAATATCCTGTTTCTGGTTTTAAAGCAAGCAATAAACTTTCACAATCTTTAAATTTTCCAGGAATTAAAATCATTGATTTTGGATATATGTTAGTTCGAGCAGTTTTCTCATCAATATTAAATAAATCAAATTCAATACTAAATAATTCTGACCCAGTATAGTCTCTCAAAAGTGCATTGTACATCATTAAAAATTTTATAACTTCTTGGGAGAGTTGATTAACTTTTTGTTTTGTTAATCTTCCTGGACCAATTACATCTCCAGTAATAAAATCGTTTGGGGAGGAATAACCAAATATTATAGAAAATTGATAATTTATGGATTCTCGTGTGGTTATCATAATCTAATTCTGATAATAAATCTTAGATCTTTAATTTATATATATTACGTATTAATCTTACTTACGTAATCCTTAAATAAATTTAACTAGTTGTTTAATTATTTTAAGGTTTATATAATATTAAAATTTATTTTTAATCAGCTTGAAAATATAATAAAAAGATATTGTGATATCTCAAAATTCTGGAAACTTTCTTAATAAAATAAGAGTGCATTAATAAAAATATAATAAGCAAAATTATTATTATAAATAATATAAGTTCAAAATTTTAAAGCTTAATAGGTGTAGTTTTATACAATTCGGGTCGGATTTAGGAATTAACCAAGAAGATATCGAAAAAATTAGCCCTCAAATCACATTTATCACATCAAATGCGGATATAGAGGCAATAGCTTTAGTTAGCTCCGAAGGTTATCAAATCGCATTCTCTGCATTACCCCAATATCATGTTGATGGAGATCAGTTTTGCGGACTTGCAAGTGCTTTATTGATGACAGGAAGATCGACTATTCAAACTCTATTCCAAGAAGATTTAAGTGAAGTCATTGTTCGAGCCGAAAATGGGTATATTGTAATTACAAATGCAGGTAGATTAGTTATTGTATGTGCTGGTACAATAATTGATACCTTAATGAAAACTGTGAAAGTAATGAGGATCGCTGCTAAAAATTTATATAAAATTTTTGCAGAGCGCTAGTTAGTATTTCTATTAGTATATAAATGTTCAATTTAATGTATTAGTATTTTTACTATACTTTTGCTCTAACTGAATTTTCGGAAAATTTCTCAAGAAATTCAACAAGTTTTTAAAGGTTGAAATACTGTAAAGTTTCATAATATTAAATAAAGCATTGGTCTATGAATATGGCAAAAGTAATACTTTTTTCTTGGCAGTGGCCTTGGTGGCAGCAATAGAGCCATATGCATAGGATTATACTAAACTAATATTTCATTTTAATATTTTAGTTTTATAATATTAAAATTTCACTTAAATCTGCATTATTTTATTGATTTCCAATATTTTAATGAAACACTTTAAAAATAACAATAGTTTATGGGAAACAAAATGGTAGATAATTTTAATGGAAGGGTTTTGTTACAGCCGAATGAAATACCAAAAGAGTGGGTAAATATTTTACCAGATTTGCCCTCTCCTATGACGCCCTTAATAAATCCAATGGATGGGAAACCAGCGCCCCCAGAAATGGCGTTTTCAATATTTCCAAGAGAGTGTGTAATGCAAGAAGTATCTCAAGAACCATTAATTCCTATTCCAAAAGATTTAAGGGAAATTTTTGCGAGAAGTTATAGACCAAGTCCTCTTCATCGGGCTTTAGGATTAGAAAAGGTTTTAGGAATAGAAGGTGATCATATTAAAATTTTTTATAAAAATGAATCATTTTCTCCTACAGGTTCTCACAAACCAAATACAGCTATAGCACAAGCATATTATGCGAAAAAAGAAGGGCTTGAAGAACTGGTTACAGAAACGGGAGCTGGGCAATGGGGTTCAGGATTATCTTATGGATGTAATTTATTTGGATTGAAATGTACTGTTTATATGGTCAGAGTAAGCTTTTTTCAAAAACCAGGTAGGAAGATTTTGATGACTGCTTACAACGCTGAAGTGTATGCAAGTCCCTCAAACCTCACTGAATCAGGAAGACAATTTTTTGAGAAAGACCCAGAACATCCTGGTAGTTTAGGAATCGCGATATCAGAAGCATTAGAACACAGTCTAAAAAGTGAAAAAATAAAATATTCTCTTGGAAGCGTCGTAAACTTTGTACTCTTACATCAGACTATTGTAGGTCAGGAAACAAAAATCCAATTGGCGAAAATAGGCATAAATGAACCTGATATACTAATTGGATGTATGGGAGGTGGATCAAATTTCGCTGGATTTATGATTCCTTTTATTAAAGATAAGCTATATGGTAGCCTTCCAGATCTAGAAGTAATAGGTGTCGAACCAAGAGCATGTCCTAGTGTTTGTAAAGGGCAATATCGATGGGATTTTGGTGATACTTCTATGAAAGGTCCAATTGTAAAAATGCATACTTTAGGACATTCATTTATTCCAAGTCCAATTCATGCTGGAGGGTTGAGATATCATGGAATAGCTCCAATAATTTCAATTCTTAATAATAATAAAGTTATCTCTGCAACTATGCATCATCAAACAGAAGTTATAAAGTCTGGACTTCTCTTCACTAAAGCTGAGGGAATCCTTCCTGCTCCTGAAACAGCACATGCTATAAAAGAAGTAGTTGATCAAGCATTAAAAGCAAAAGAAAATAATGAAAAAAAGGTTATCGTTTTTAATTTCAGTGGTCATGGATTTTTTGATTTATTGGCTTATAAACAATTTATGGCTGGAGAATTAGAGGACTACGAATTATCCACAGAGGAAATTCAAAAAGCTTTATCATCACAAGAAATGCCTAATATTGATGAAACTCAATTTTAATCATTTTTTTTTTAATATTTAAATAAAATCTTAAAGTAATAGATTATTTTAAATCTTAAATCTTTAAGAGAATGGTAATATTTGAACATAGTCTCACTCTTTATTTTTTGCTTTTTATATTCTTATGGAATATTGCTTATTTATATCACTTATTTAGCAAAAAAAAGAGGGGAAAAAGGAGCTTTTATTAACAACTTCTTTGTCACGCTTGTATTTATTGGATCAATTACGATTTACCTTTTTAGCATTTATTATATAAATCCAGTGGGTCAAGTTTTTTTAGCTTTTCCGTTTGATATATTATTAATTTCTTTTATTTTTATATTCATTCCATTGTTTTTTCTATTGGTTTTTCGTGAAAAAATGAGAATCAAAGGAAAAAATTTACGAAACAGAAAAATAAAACAATTTAAACTTGAATTACCATTGAAATATGAAATTTATAGGAAACTAACTCATTTAGTCGTTTTAGGAATAATTTTGTTTTATTTTACCCTAGGTTATTTAATACAAGATTTTTTCATTTATTTTTTAGAATTTTTTCCTCAATTTCAAACAAGAATTTTGGATATTACAAAAGATACAATGATTTTTACTCAAAATTTAGTTATTTTTTTAGTAGGAATCTCTTTGATAGGTTTACTAACTGCAGATTTTATTAGAATTTTGATCCCAAAATATTACCCATTGAAACCTATCAATCTATTGTTACGTGAAAAAGAAATGTATATGAGGTTAGGTCCTCAAATCTCTATGAGTATTAGTTGTTTTTCGACTATTATTCTTTTTGGTTATGTCCAACCACTAGGCCCCCTAGTAATAAGTGCATCAATGACGATGGCAATTTTTGGGGATATAGCGTCTAATTTAATTGGAAAATCTATTGGAAAAAAACAAATTAGAAATACAAATAAAACTTATGAAGGTTTATACGCAGGGATTATTACTGCTTTCATTTCTGGAATTGCTATATTATTGTTGTTGAGGAACTATTATAACAAAAATCTCTTTTTCTTATTCTTTATTCCATCTATTGGTGCTCTAATCATTGGCATAATAGATTATGTTAATTTAGAAATTGACGATAATTTATCATACAATTTCAGTTTATCAATAATTTTATTTTTCATTTCAATTCTTTTGATATAATTGAAATTGTGTTATTAAAATAATTTCATAAATTTTATCAATTAAGGGAATATTATTTATGAAAATGTCAGAAGAAAAATTAAAAATAGACAAAATCTCGAAAGGCACTGTTATTGATCATATTGATGCTGGTTATGCATTAACAATTCTTAATCTTACAGGTCTTGATGAATCAAAGAACCTAATAACTATAGGTGTTAATGTTTCCTCAAAAAAATTTCAAACTAAAGATATCATTAAAATTGAAAATGTTTTTCTCAATGAAACACAGATGCAACAAATTTCTATATTATCACCTAATGCAACTATCTCCTTAATTGAGAATTATAAAGTAATAGAAAAGAAAAAAGTGAAACTCCCTGATACAATAAAAAAATTAATTTTGTGTATTAATCAAACTTGTATTTCAAATTCAGAAAAAGAACCAATTGATACAGAATTTTTAGTTTTAGAAGAAAAACCTTTAAAAATTCAATGTGTTTATTGTGAACGTATATATAAGTTGGAGGAAATTGTGTTTACTTCTAAAGAAAAAAAAGAGAAAAAAGTGAAACAAGCAATTTATTTATAACCTATGATTAAACTTTCCTAAATAAAGAGTTCAATTATAGAAGAGAAATTCGGTAGAAATTTTAGCAAAGTATGAATAAAAATGCTCACCATCATAAATAAAAAAAAAAAAATACCAATTCCTGGTAAAATAATATTTTTCCAATTCCACTCTTCCTTATTATATTTAAATTTTAATATTATGAAACTTACAAAAAAGGGAAACAAAAACCACCATATTAGCATCCATGCAAATAAGAACCATCCTATAAAACCGAAAAAAAATCTCCCTATAAAAGCACTTAACGCGCCTGTTATAACACGTATCCAATATAATTTTGTTTCTTTCTCTAATCGAACATCTAACTCAGTTGTAGTCTTTTTCTCTATTTTAATATCTTTTTTTTGAAATTCTTTCCTTCTCTCCTTTAATAACTTTTTTCTCCTTTTTTTAATATCTACTTTCTTTTGCTTTCCCATAATTATTAATATAAATATTATTTAGTATAAAAATAATTATATATGTTAATATACTAAAAAATAGCTAAAGTATGATTACACCAACTAAAGAATTTTCCAATTTTGATGTTTTCGCCATTGTTAAAGAATTGGATGCTATCTTAGTTAATAGTATTATCTCTAATATTTATGAAATTGAAGATTTATTAATATTAAAATTAAAAACTGATTTTGGGAAAAAAAACCTCATAATCCAAAAAGATGCTCGTATCAATTTAACTGAATATGATTACCCTATACCCGGTTATCCTAGTCAATATATTAGATCTCTTAGAAAATTTCTGAAAAACAGGCGAATTTTAAGGATCTCTCAATATAAATTTGATAGAATTATCATATTAGAATTGAGTAATACTGACACTGATACTTGGAAATTCATTATTGAATTATTCAATAAAGGAAATTTTTTATTATTAGATGAAAATAACCTAATTATAATTGCAAAAAAATATAAAAAATTTAAAGATAGAAATATCCTTGCTAAAAGAGAATATATTTATCCTAAATCTTATGGAAGTGATTTTTTAAGTATAAAAAAAGAAGAATTTATAGACCTATTCAAAAATTCCAATAATGAAATTGTTAGAGACATATCACGAAAAATGCACATTTCAGGCCTATATAGCGAAGAAATATTATTCCAAAGTAATGTGAATAAGAAAACTTCTAGCAATAAAATTAAATATGATGAATACAGTAAATTGTTTGAAGCTTTTAGAAGATTAAGAAATCAATTATTATTCGGTGAGATAAATGCTCATATTATAATCGACAAACAGGGACAAGAAATTTCTGTATTACCCTTTGAACTCAAAATTTTAAAAGATTATGAAAAAAAGTATTATAATTCATTTAATGAAGCTGTTGATGATTTTTTTTCCAAATTCGATATTAAAGTCCTAAAAACTCCAAAAGATAAGAAAATTGACGATTTAATACGTGGTCAAGAAAAAATCTTAAAAAATCAAATTGAATATCTAAAAGAACTTAAAGAAAAAAAAAGAAAATATTATGAAATAGGGGATTTTATATATGCCAATTTCGATAAGTTTGAAAAGATAATTTCAATAATAAAGCAGGCAAGAAAGAAAGGATATTCTTGGGAAGAGATTAATAGCAAATTGAGATATGCTAAAGAGGAAAATTTAGTAGGAACTGAATATTTTGAAAAAATTATTCTTTCCACTAATCATATCTTATTTAATTTCAATGATAATGAAGTATTATTTGATTTAAAAGAAAGTATTGGAGAAAATGCTAATATTATTTATTCTAAAGGAAAGAAAGCTGAAAAAAAAATAGCTGGAACTTTAGTAGCTATTGAAAAAACCAAAGAAAATATCGAAAAATTAAAGCTTGAGAAAGAATCATTAATAGCAGAAGTTAATTTCCTAATCAAAAAACCCAAGAAAAAATGGTATGAAAAATTTAGATGGTTTATCTCTTCTGATGGATTTTTAATTATTGGAGGAAGAGATGCTATTTCTAATGAGATAATTTTCAAAAAGTATGTTGATCAATCTGATCTGATATTTCATACAAATACTCCAGGTTCCCCATTAACTATTATTAAAAATCCAGAAAATAAAGCAATTCCTCAAACTACGATACAAGAAACAGCAGATTTTGTTGCTAGCTATTCACGTGCTTGGCAAGAAAATTGGGGAGTCGTTGATGTGTTCTATGTAAATCCAACCCAGATCTCAAAAAATCCTCCCTCTGGTGAATACTTACCTAAAGGATCCTTTATAATTTCAGGGAAAAAGAACATCGTTAAAAATGCAAAAACTGAAATCGCAATTGGACTAAAATTTATTGAATTAGAATCTAGTTCGCATACTAAAGATAAAATTGTCTATCCTCAAATTATATGCGGACCCGAATCAGCAGTGAAGAAACAAAAAGATCTGATGATAACACTAGTTCCATCAAAAACTAGTGGAATATCTAAAGGAAAATTAGCTAAAAAAATAAAGTCATATTATCTACAAATTGTAAATAAAGAATTAAAAAGGTGGGTAAATTTATTATCCATTGATGAAATCTTATTATATCTTCCTTCTGGGGCTTCAATATTTAAAGACTAGAGCTATAAATCCAATTTTTAATTTTTAAGATATTTTCATAATTATCGAATAAAATTCCATCTATTCCAAGTTTTATTAATCTTTTAATCTGATACAAGGGATCTTTATATTTAAGGAAATCCCATGTTAATGTTAAAATCTGGTTCTCATGACAAATCTTAATGAATTCATCAGAGATTAAATCAGACCTTAAACTAATTAAATCAGGTTTGAAACTTAGTTCATTATTTTTACATTTTTTTAAAAATTCTTGAACCCTTATTCCTATACCTTTAGTAATGTTATAGCATACTTTGCTTTGATAATGATTAGCTTTAATATATTCTAAATCTCTTAAATTCCTTGCACTAAAAATTACATCATTGAATATACTAATTTCTTCTGCTAATTTTGGGATATAATCTTTTAATCCTTTTTCTTTTAAATCAATCATAAATTTTGTTTTCCATTTTAATTTATTTAGAACATCTAGTAGAGAAGGAATATGCAATTGATTAGATTTTGTCTTTAACTTACTTATTTCAGTGAAATTGAAATCCTTTAAAAGGCCAAAACCATTTGTTGTTCGTTCTAGAGAAGAATCATGCATTATAACAAGTTTCTCATCCTTAGTCTTCCTCACATCAAATTCAATATAATCTACACCATATTCTATTGCCTTATTAAAAGCAACTAATGTATTTTCATCAAATTTAGTTCTTGTTCCTCTATGTCCAATAAATATAAGTTTTTTTACCATTTTTTTTCTTAACTTTCTTGGACTAAATAGGTATAAATGAGAATTAAAATGAGCCCTAATATTGTAAAAAAGAAGGTCCATAGATTTAGAAGAGTTTGTCCAATAGAAAATCCAAATAGTAATAATATTTCTTTCCAATCTAATGGCTTACCTGTTAATTCTTTATAATTCCCCATACTAGTCAACATAAACAAAAAAAAAAGAAGAACCACAAATACTTGAACTACTATTTCAATAATATTAAAAATAGGATTTTTACCAATAATCATTGATAAGATTCCCATATTAGCAAAGATAGATATTACGTAAAAGATCCCACCCAAAATTGCTGAAATTATTACAGTTTTATATGCAAATTGCTCATCATTTCTTTTTATTTCTTCTACTTTTTTTTTTTTATTTGAAGGTTTTGCAATTTTTGACATTTTATCGTCTTATTCTTCTTATTTTTTCCTTTAGTTTAAAGATTCTATAAATATAAAACCCATATAATAACCCAAGAATACTAAAAATAATAATAGATATGATAAAAATCGTTAAATTTATGAATGGAGGTTTCTTGATTGGAAGAGTATTGATGGTTATTAAAACAATTTTACTTTTTTTAATACCATTTGGATATGAAGCAATATCGCCATAAGTTATGTTAAAAGCATATGTTGATCCCTCTTTCAATATCACATCTTCCGTATTGTCATCAGGTTCATCGATTGGGATCGAAAACTCATATGTTGACGTAACCCCTTCAAGTTTAGCAGCTCCCTCCCCATTATAAATTGAATCATTCATAAATACAGTTCTATTTATATTATAATCAAGGAAAACAAAGGAATCATTAAAAATATCAGTAAATTGAATGATTTTGGCATCAATAAAATCTTTTAGATCTTCAGAAGAGCTATTTGATATCAAAATTCCTATAAACTCATTAATACTATGATCATTAATTTCTATATCAAATTGTACAGAGAGAAAAAGATCATCACTATTTTGCATTACCCAGAATTTTATTGGTAATCCTGTTAAATTAATTTGAAGTTTTGTAGCTTTATTCCATTCCTCAATTGAATCATTAATATACCCATCAATAATGGGAGTTTCTCCAAATTCAGGAGTAATGTCTTCCGTTGATCCATAACCATCTAGAATAAATAGAAATGAAAATAAGGAAGCATTTGCTAATAGCAAATAAATTAGAATATTTATAGTTAACTTCTTCAAGATTTTAGAATCATTTATTTTAGAGTTTTTCTATTTTTAGTTTTATCAAATATTAAAATTGATAATTAAAAGTTGTTTTTTAAATTTCGTATGTAATTCCAATAAAACAATGAAATTGATAATTTTCATTATTTTCTTCAGAAAAAAATTTGAAAATTAATAAATCTAATTAACTAAAGATCAAATTTTTAATTAAAAATTTACTCAATTCAGGGTAAGAAATTTGGGAGAAAAATTAAACAATTGAATTTATTCATGTAAGCAATGATATAATTAATTAAGCGCATAATTTCCCTTTTCGATTCCTGCATATTCTTATTATTATATTCTGCAAATGGTTTAGGACCTATCGCTACAAGAATCCCCGATAAGTCTTTTTCTCTTTTAATAAGAAACCAAAATGGTTTTTTTTTTTCAATATCTTTAACGATTAAAAGCATCCAAGGATTTAGTGTCCATTCATCTTGATTAAGACCTATCACTTTCTCAATTGCTTTCTTAATTTTATATTTTTTAGTAATTTTAATAGTTTTTGTAAGAGCATTAAAATAGCTCCTTTTAATTTTTAAATAGCCACCAAAATAAGATTTAGCATCAAATAGTTCAAGTATTTTATCTGTATCATCAGAAAATTTTAAAAACACTTTCCAAAGAGTCATACTCAAATGTCTCAAATATTTATTAATCCAATTTCCTCTATTTTTATTTCTTTGAATATATTTTTAATGTTGTCTAAAGATGCTTTTAAATCCTTGCTTTTTTCTTCAGATAGACTTAAATTTAAATAACATTCAAAGAAAAAGTTTTTTTTTATTTTTAAAAAACCTGATGTATGGATAACTTGAAATTTTTGGAGAATTTTTGTAACTCTTTTAAAAATTTTACTTGATAAACTTCCCCCAAACAAGGTTATTTTTATAATGTTTTGTCTATTTATCGGATATATAGTCAATCTTAAAGATTCTTCAGTAATTGAATGAATTATTAATAAATATTTACAATCCTCTAAGATTTTTAATTCATTTAGAGAGAGATTTAAGGCTGTTTTAGGAAATTCACTAAATAGTCGAATATATGCATTTGTTATTCGTGATATCATAGTTCAAATTAATGTTTTTATTTTAATTTAAATAATCTTATTTTTCTTCTTTTATATTTCTAGGTGCTTTTTTATTGATTTTATAGTACCAGATGTTCTTAAAGGAGAGAAAATTATTCTTTTTCCATTTATTTCCCTTATAAGTGTTACTGCTGAAATTATTATTTCTTTAGTTTCATGAGAGCATCTTATAATCGCTTGATTTTTTTCTAAATCAAGATGTACCAACCATAATCCAATTTTTTTGGCTTCTTTCATACCAAAATATCTCCATATTGATTGCCAAAAAGCTTGTACAACATTCTTTTGATTTAGTATTAATTTATCCTCTTTAACTATATTAAAAATGATATATCTTTGCCTTTCTTTACTAACTATGATCTATCCCTCCTGAAATTATATTTATATCAGAATCAATTAAATTTCCCTTTTGTTTTTGAATCTGTTCTAATAATAATCTTGGATTTAGACCGAAAGCTTTTTTTGCAATTTCTAGTGGAATTCCTAAAAGTGCATTACAAATGCTTATTAAAGCTCTAGGATGGCGATAATCAAATTTATTATAAAAATTTCCACTTATGATAAATTTAGCTTTTAATTTAATTGCTAATTGAGTATATTTATATAAATTTCTAAGATTTTTAGATTGGATCTTCTTATCACTAACCATAATAGGCGCTAAAGAGAATTCTATAAATGATTTATTTTGTTTAGACAAGGAAATAATCCCTATAGAAAGTTTTTTTATTATTTCAGGGTCAGAAAAAGAGATAATTCCTACTCTTGAATCTTTAGCAGCATGTAATAGTACTTCTCTATTTAATGATTCAACTGATATAACATCAGAAAAATTATTATAATTAATTATTTCTTTTTTAAAAGTACTAATGTCTGTTATTTTCAAATTAAGTCGATAAAAAATGTTTATTTTTGTCTGTTTTTCTATTGCATTCTTAATCTCTAGTGGAACCTCTTTAACATGATTTGTAGGCTCTATAATTACATTCTTTATACCTAATTTCTCACAAAAATTTAAACAACTTTGGATTTTTTTAAAATTTTCAATATTTATTGGTAATCTGGATTCAAAATACGACAAAGAGATAAATACCTCTTAACTTTTGCTCTATATTATATAATTATCCTAAGATATCTAAAAATAAAAAAATTTTATTATAAATAAATATTAAAAAGGTTAGTTTTTTAAAAAAAGTGAGGGTTTCAAGTGAATAAAAAAAGAAAACTCTCCGAAATAAGAAAAAAAATAGAAAAAAGTACTGCTGTTGTTTTGACAGCCCAAGAACTAATAGATCGTATAAGTGATGGTGAAAAATTTCAATTTGAAGATATAGATATCATTACAACTGCTACAAAAGGACTTATGAGTGGAATAATGGGGATATTTTCTTTCCGACTTTCCCCTCCAAAAACTGTGAGAAAGTTTATAGAAGTTGATATAAATGGGATACCTTCCTTTCCTGGACCGTGCCCAAATGAATATTTAGGAATAGTAGATTTAATTATATATGGAACAGTTCAAAGCAAGACAATTGAGAATTATTGTGGGGGGACACTCTTTAGAGATATTATTGAAGGAAGATCTTTAGAAATTGTTGCAATAAGTTCTGAGGGTGAGAATATTAAAAAAGAAATGACAATAGAAGATATGCAATTTGCTAAGTTGATGGGAACAAGGCAAGCTATTAAAAATTACAATGCAATGATTAATTGTGAATCATATAAAGTAGATACAATATTCTCATGTCTGCCCTTTAAACCTAATAAAACAGAGATCACATTTTCAGGTTGTGGAGCATTAAATCCTTTCCAAAATGATCCCAATTTTGATACTTTTGGTGTTGGATCCCCCATACTAGTTAATGGTAATATTGGATATATTATAGGACCTGGTACTAGAAATTACATAGCAAAACCAAATATGATGGCAATAGCTCCAATGTTGGGTATGAAACCAGAATATATGGGTGCATTTAAGACTTCCTATGGATTAGAACCAATTTGCAGTATTGCTGTTCCTATTCCAATTCTGAATGATAAAATATTTAAAAATCTCGCAAAATCTGATAATGAGGTTCCTTTAACTATATTAAGTCTTGTAGGAAGAGAAAAAGTTGGTGAAATTACTTATGGTGATGTATGGGATAATAATTTTCTTATTAAATTTGTTCCATCTACTTGCAATAGCTGTAAAGAATGTAATGTCATAGGTAAATGCCCTACAAATGCGTTTATTATTAAAAATGGAAAAATCACAGCAATAGATCGTTCTCGTTGTTTTAATTGTGGAAATTGTTCGAGATTATGCCCAGATGCATTTAAATTGGATTTAAAATCCATTAGATTTGAAGATCAAGAGATTCCAATTGTTTTAAGACAATCAGATAGATATGGGGCTATATCATTGGCAGATCAATTAAAAAAAATGATTTTAAGAGGAGAATTTCCATTAAAAAAACCAACAGGCGAATTAGATTTCGCAGAAAATGTAAAATAATTAATATAATGCATTTTTCGATTTAACATGGCTGGTATGAAATTAGAAAAATTTGATCAAATTGGGATAGTTGTCAGAAATATCGAAAAATCTTCTAAATACTTAAGTACTATATTAGACTTTAAAGATAAGCTAAATTTTGTGGAACAAACTAATACTGTTATATATAAAGGAAAAAAAGTGACGTTTAAAATGAAAAAAATCATGCAAAATTTTGGAGGAAAGCAATTTGAAGTTATTGAGTTAGAAGAATCGAATGGTGATCATTTATATACTGAATTTCTTAATGAAGGAAAAGAAGGCATACATCATATAGGAATATATACAAAAAATTCAGATGAAATTATTGACTATTTTAAAAATGAATATGATATTAGTGTTGTTCAAACTGGAAAGTATGGTAAAGTAAAATTTGATTATTTAGATACCAAAGAAGCTTTAGGTTTTTATATAGAATTAATCTCTTTCTAATAACTAATAATCTTATTTTCATTTTTATCGTTTCTGATTTAACAAAATTTATTTTTCATTCATAATAACATCTTACTATGACAAAACAAATTCTTGATGGTGGCGATTTAGTTGTTAAATGCCTTTTAAAGGAAAGTATAACCAAGATCTTTGGTATAGTTGGTGGAGAATTATTAAGAATCTATGATGCTATTGAACGCTGGGGAAGGGAAGAAGGAATTGATACTGTAATGACAAGGCATGAACAATCTGCAGGGCATATGGCAGATGCATGGGCACGTGCTACAGGTGAAATTGGAGTATGTATGGGTACTGCTGGACCGGGTGTAACTCATTTAATACCAGCTGTTGCTGCTGCTAATGCCGATTCAATACCATTGTTAGTTATTGGTGCTCAAATTGCGAGAATGTTTGACGATATAGGTATTTTACAAGGAGGACTTGATCAAGTTTCTTTAATGAAGCCAATAACTAAATTACAAATTTCTGTAGAAGAACCATATGAGATACCTCATGCAATACACAGATGCATTAAAACAGCCATGTCAGGGAGAAAAGGTCCAGTTTTTCTTGAATTAAGAGAAACAGCGCTAGTTAGAAAAGCGAGTGAAAATAATATGGAAAAAATCCTAGATCCGAGTCGATATCGAGCCATTTATCGACCAGCAGGGAATCCAGATGAAATAAAAAGAGCGATTAATGTTTTAAAGACAGCACAAAAACCACTTCTTATAGCAGGAGGTGGTGTAAATGCTTCTGGTGGTTATAAAGAATTACAAAAATTATCTGAGACCTATGTTATACCCACAGCAACTTCATTTAATGGTGTTGGAACAATTGGAAAAGATAAAAAAACCTTTATAGGTTCTAAACTAACTGCTAACGCTTATAGAAAGGCAGCTTCTGAAGCAGATGTAGTTGTATCTCTTGGTTGTAGCTGGAATTACACATTATATTATGGTGCTCCACCGATTTGGAATCAAACCCAAAAGATTATTCAGGTGGATATTGATCCAAAAGAAATCGGTAAAAATAGACCTGTTGATGTGAGTATCATTGGAGATGCTAAGCTTGTTATTCAACAATTATTACAAGAAATGGAAGTTAACCTCTCTAAAGAAAAAATTTCGGAATGGTCTGAATGGAATGCTTATTTGCAAGAATTTAGAAAACAAGATGATTTACAAATTCACAAAATATTGAAATCAAAAAAGATACCTATGAAACCTCATAGATTAGTTTTTGAGGTATTAGATTTTTTTCCTTCTGATACTCAGCTAGTACTTGATGGTGGTGATTTATTTGTTTTCGCAATGGATTTAATTAATCTTAAAAACCGTCCTCCAAGAAGTTTCTTCCGTTCTGTGTCGATGGGACATTTAGGAACGGGAATTCCATATGCTATAGGTGTTAAGATAGCAAAACCAGATAAATATGTAGTATGCATAACTGGAGATGGTAGTTTTATGTTTACTGTTCAAGAATTAGAAACCGCTATAAGGTTAAATCTCCCGATAATCGTAATTATTGGAAATAATTGTGCGTGGGGTATGATAAAGTCAAATCAGAAACTTAACCTAGCAAAAAGATATTGTGATGTAGATTTTCCCCCAATAGATTATGCAAAAATCGCACGAGGATTTGGATGCTATGGAGAAAAGATAATTAAACCTGAAGATATAAAACCAGCATTAAGACGTGCTATTGATTCAAAAAAACCATCGGTTATTGATGTTGATATAAGCTTTGAAACTCCAACAGCAATGAAATTACTTGGTCTTTATAAAAAGAACAAAGGTCTTTTTGGAAAATGAAAATTAGATTATATTAATCTTAAATAGGTAAAAAAATGAATAATGAAAAATTTTTAAAAGAAAAGGTAGTGTTAGTTACTGGAGCAGGAAGTGGTTTTGGACGTGAAATGGCAATAAGGTTTGCAAGTGAAGGTGCTAATTTAGTATTAAATGATATAAATCTTGAAAGGATTGAAGAAACTCGAAAAATTATTTTAAAATCATATGAAGTTGACGTTTTGCTGGAAAAAGCGGACATATCTGACGAAGAACAAGTTATTAAAATAAAAGAGAATGTTTTTAATGTTTTTGATAATGTATTCATAATAGTGAATAATGCCGGTGTAAGGGGGGGTACATCTTCTCTAAAAACAAAAAGTGAAGATTACGATAGAGTTATGGATGTAAATGTGAAAGGAGCATGGAATATAACAAGGGCTTTTTATAAAAAAATGAAAAAACAGAAATATACCCCAGTCGCTGGAAAAATTATTAATATTACATCATGTGCAGGCTCAGAATGCGGGCTAAATCCTATTATCGGCATTTATAGTGTCAGTAAAGCAGCGCTTATTGCTTTTACTAAACTATGGGCACTTGAATTAGGTCCAAGCAATATAACTGTCAATGCTATATGTCCCGGAATTTTTCTAACACCAATGTATAATAATGATGAGAATTTTATTAGGGAATGGATTAAATTAAGAAATATCAAACTTCCGCTTGATAAAATTGGAGAAAGTAAACAAGTTGCTGATGTAGCTTTATTCTTGGCTTCACCAGCAGCAGATTACATAACAGGACAGAATATTATCCTCGATGGTGGTATGACAATAAGTATTAATAAGCTATAATGTCTTATCTTAAAATTTCTTATTTTTAATTCAAATAACTATTTTTTTTCCTAATCTGTCAACAATGTTATTCTAAAATTTAATTAAACTGATGTATCTTCATTTTTTTTGAGCAAAATAATCTGGGCTTTAAATTTATATTTTTAAAATTATTTTCACCTAAAATTTAATATTATTCCCATGAGTCTAAGTAAAAAGAAAATATATCTAGGATTTTTTATAATTTATTATACAATTAGCATATTTGATGCCCTTTTCATTATTTATATTCCGCTATATTATTTAAACATACTAAGTGTTGATCGTGTAGAATTGTCTCTTATACAAGGTTTAACATATTTAACTTTACTTGTAACTCCGCTTTTAGGTTTTCTCTATGATAGGTATTTAATCAATGAAATCCAAAGTAAAATGATTCTTTGTCTTTCTTGTATTATATTATCTATTAGCTTTCTAATTTTTATTTTTTTTAAAGAATTACTATTGTTATATGGAATTTTTATGATTATATCTCTTTTCTCTAAATCTTTGATAAGAACAGGGATGAGTAGTCTATTCCTAAATGTAGTTAAAGAGTCAGAGGATATTAAGTTAAATGTAATTTTATTGGTTAATACAGCTACAATTGTTGGATATTTAGGAATTTCTTTAATTTTTAATTTAGAAGTATTAAATATTAACTCATTAAGATTTTGGAATACATTTTTTATCATAGGATGGATTCTTTCCTTACCAATATTTATCATATTCGGAATTTTTGCTAACAAAGTTCAATATTTTAGTCAGACCATAAATATCCAAAATAAATCAATAAATAATTTGGAATTCAAACTTAGCAGATATGAGTTTATTTTAATAGGTGTTATTTACTTTTCAAGTATATTAGCAACTTCAGATTTATTAATTTCATATCCTCTAAGCTCCTGGATTTATGACAAATTCAATGAAACTGGATTTAGAATATATAGTTCTCTTTACTTTATTTTTATTTTATGCTCAATTCTAGGGCTCTATTTAGCAAATTTTTTATGCAAAAAATATAGGGAAAAAAAAGTAATGGTTATTTTCACTTACATATATTCTATTTTGTTATTACCTATAACAATATCTAATTTTCCAATGTTTATGATTATAAATTCTATTCTTTCTGTTATATCATATGTCATTACTGTAGCTTATACTTCTTTAATAACAGAATTTTCTAATAAAGGTAAATATAGGACATTTAAATATCAATTTCTTCAGACTTCTTCCTCAATGGCATGTATATTTTTTATTCCTTTAGGAACTTTATATTTTGGCACAATAACTGTTGAAACATTAATAATTATTTCCAGTATATTAATTGGATTTTCAGGATTTTTTCTGTTATCAACAGTTCCTATTGATAAAATAATAGATCAAAAGAAAAGAGAGATTATAATAGAAGAAACTATAGATGTAATATCTTAGTCTGAATTTCACTAAATTAATAAACTAATATTTTAAACTAAATAACTATATTTTATCATAGATTAACGATTAATTAATTTTCGAAATTAATTTTAGCTTTTATTCTCATATTAGCTGCAATTTTATTTAATTTTCGTAAACTTTTTTAATTTTATGACTTAGAGATCTATATAAATCAATCAAAAATTTGACAATTAAAAAGTGAATAATAAATGGCACAATTATCCGGTGTCCCAATCCTTATATTGAAAGAAGGGACTGAACGAAAAACTGGAAAAGATGCGCAAAAAAATAATATAGCAGCAGCAAAAGCTGTAGCTGAAGCTGTAAGAACAACCCTTGGACCAAAAGGAATGGATAAAATGTTGGTTGACTCATTAGGAGATGTTACAATAACAAATGATGGGGCAACAATTTTAGATACTATAGATGTTGAACATCCTGCTGCCAAAATGATTGTTGAGGTTGCTAAAACTCAAGATGAAAAAGTGGGGGATGGAACAACTACTAGTGTTATAATATCAGGAGAATTGTTAAATCTTGCTGTAGAGTTAATGGAACAGTCAGTCCATCCAACAATAATATTCAGAGGTTATAGAAAAGCATTAACAAAAAGTAAAGACATATTAAAAGATTTAGCAAAGATGATTGATATTAATGACAATGAGACCTTAATAAAAGTTGCTGAAACTTCAATGAATAGCAAACTGATTACCGGTGTAAAAAATCATTTTGCTGACATCGCTGTTAGAGCTGTGAGTCAAATCAAAGAAACACGTGGTGGAAATATAGTAATTGATTTAGATCAAATTCAAATCATTAAAAAGGAAGGAAAAAGTCTTTTAGACACAACCATTATTGACGGAATTATTGTTGATAAAGAAGTAGTTCATCCCATGATGCCCAAGTCGGTAAAAGACGCAAAAATAGCCTTAATAAGCTCTTCACTGGAAGTTGAAAAAACTGAATTTGATGCAGAAATTAGAGTGCAAACTCCCGATCAAATTAATAAATTTCTGGAAGAAGAAGCGAATATGCTTAGAAAAAGAGTAATAAAACTAAAAGAAGCTGGAGTTAATGTTGTTTTTTGCCAAAAGGGTGTTGATGATAAAGCACAAAACTTCCTAGCGAAAGAAGATATATTGACTGTTCGAAGAGTAAAAAGATCTGATATGGAAAAACTTGCGAGAGCCACGAATGCCAAAATGGTAAATAATATTTTTGAGATTTCTTCAGATGATTTAGGAAAAGCAGGAAAAGTTGAAGAAAAAAAAATTGGAGATGATAATATGATCTTCATCTCAGAGTGCGCAGATCCTAAAGCAGTAAGTATTTTAATAAGGGCAGGTATCGAACATGTTGTTGATGAAGCAGAAAGAATGCTAAATGATGCATTATCTGTAGTAAAAGCAGCAATTGAATTACCTTACATCTTACCTGGGGGTGGAGCTTCTGAAATTGAACTAGCAAAAAGATTGAGAACATATGCGAGAACAATTGGTGGTAGAGAACAACTAGCTATTGAAATTTATGCTAATGCCTTAGAGATAATCCCTAAAACATTAGTCGAGAATGCGGGATATAATCCTGTAGATTTAATCGTTGAGCTCAGATCGAAGCATGAATCAGAAGAAGGAAATTCTAATGGTATAAATATTGATACTGGTAAGCCAGATGATATGATAAAATTAGGGGTGTTGGAACCTTTATCTGTTTTGACTCAAGCAATTCAATCTGCAACTGAAGTGTCATCAATGATCTTAAAAATTGATGATGTTATCGCAGCCTCTACATTATCTAAACCTGGTGAAGAATAAATTTTTTTAGACTTTTATTTTTATTTTTTTTTAAAATTGTTTAGATTTTTAAATTGAATACCCCAAGTAAATTTGGAAAGAATCAAATCTGCATAAGTTTTGAATTGTGTTATGAACAAAGCTGCTGCTAACGCTTCAGCAGAACTTAACTTTTCCCATACGCCATAGTTCGTTGGATTTGCTGCAATTAAGGGAGGCAATTTACGACCATGGAGAAAGTTAGAATTCCATATATTAGGAAGTTTATTCCAAGAGCAATCTATAACGACTAAACCATATTTCATTATTATTTTTCTATCATTAATTGAAATTACTTTATGAGCAGATGGATTTAATATAACAGAATTTCTTAGATTCCCTTTTATTTTAGTTACAATCTTTAAAAGGTTAAATTTTTTTAGTTTAAGTGCTGTACATTTTTTAGGGTCACATTCTTGAAAATGGAGACAAAAAATGTTAGGTTTTTTTTCTTTTCTAATATCAGTTGGCATTATTAATTTGAAATGAAATCTAATAAGAATTCTTTTTTTAATAATAATTATTTAAAAAGTCACTCATATTTGGAACTAGTGAGCACATTAATAGATTTTATAAAATTTTCTGTCGTCTTTTCTTCACCAACTATTTGCATAATTGAATAGATAATATTTCTGGATTCGCAGATAATAGGTATTCCTCCATATGATAAAGTAAATAACCCAATAAAAGAGATCTCTTCAGTATTTGAAGCATCTTCAACTTTTGAGAATTTAATCTTTCCTGAAGGACAAGCAATTATACCATAAAAATTTTCACTATCTTGACCTGAAATTGCGACATAACATAAAAGATCTCCGATTGAACTCCCTTCAGATTCTTCCTTCATTTTCTGGAATGCAACATTTGCACTTGCAGAGAAAGCTTCTATAGAAATTGGTAAATTTTGTCCACTTACTTCTCTTGCATCAAGAGTTAAGCCAGAAGGATTAACCAAGCTATATCTTATAAATATCGGATTCTGAAGAGAGTCTAAAATAGTGCTTATTGCAGGTAGTAAACCAGAATCCCCAATAGATTCAGGTGTGTATGATACAAATGGTACTTCTGAACCCATTCCAAAAAGATAAATTGCACTTCGCACTTTTTCACAAAATTCTTCAATCTCTTTTTCAGATTCATTACCACTTCCGAAAAATTCACCTAATTTTTGTTTTAAAAAATACATCGAAGTAGCTAAATTATCTGCATCTATAGGCCATTCTTTACGATAATTATGCACTATTGTTAAAAGAGTTTCATTAATTCTGATTGTTATTAGACATACTTTATCAAAATATGAAAATGAAATAACCTGATGTTTAATATTCAAATCTTCCCAATTTTCTTCACTAGCTGTAAAAGCTGCTGACGCTAAACTAGTGATTTGATTTGGATTTAACTCAATATCGCTTTTTCTACCGATTTTTGCAATAGAAAGCCCATTTTGATCACATAAAACTATTAATACTGTACCTTCAGATGCTCGTAAAATAGAAGTTAGATGTTTTATTAGGGATTCTCTTACACTCATTAAAAAAACCAAAATTACTTTTTCCTAGCTAAATAAAATATTTTTGTGTTATATATTTTAATAAAATTTTATCATTTATTTTAATCGCATTAAAAATTGAATATTTTAATAAAAAATTTTTTTATTCTTATATTCTATTAGTACATACTATATTTAAACTTGTTATCAAGAAGCGGGAATTGCCAAGTCTGGTCAAAGGCGGTGGACTTAGAATCCATTCTCGTAGGAGTTCGGGAGTTCAAATCTCCC
>JBHLOC010000038.1:0-4501 GCA_048940925.1 Promethearchaeota archaeon
CGATTTTTTAATTCTAAGGCATTTTCTATAGCCCAACCGTGAGCGTCATTATTAAAATAAGCAAAAATTTTGAGATTTTGTGTTAGCCATGTAGCAATTTTCTCAGCCCAAAGATTAAGATGATCAGGTGAATATTTTCCATAATAATGACCTACTGGTCCGTGAAATCGTATATAAACAAAATTAGCAGTAATCTTTTCCAGCAGCAAATCCTTTGTAAAATCATGTATACATAATGCAATATTGAATTTTTTAAATAAATCAATAATATCTTGAACGTACCAACTTGGATTTCGCATTTCAAAGGCAAAATTATAGTGCCGTGGAAGAATTTTCACAAATTCTTCTAGTCTTTCCAGATTAATATTCCAATTTGGAGGAAGCTGGAATAAAACAGGACCTAATTTATTTTGTAATATTTTAATAACATCAAAGAATTTTTTAGTGGTCTCTTGACCATCCTTAAGATATTTTCTATGAGTAATAAATTGGTTTGCTTTTATAGCAAAAATAAAGTCTTCAGGGGTTTCCTCCATCCATTTCTGGACCGTGGTTGCGGAGGGGAGTCTATAAAAAGTGCTATTTACTTCTACAGTTCCGAAATACTTTACATAATGAGTAAGCATTTTATTATTAGGAAATTTTTGCGGATAGAAGGGTCCTTTCCAATGATTATACATCCAACCTGATGTACCAATGAAAACTTTAAATTTACTATTGTTTACAAAATTCATATTCTAATTCTTGAAATCCCAACAACCAGATTTTTGTTATTAACCTTAAGTAATATCATATGATTTAATAGGTAAACCAAATCCTTTAAAATAATTTTTTTTGGTAAGATCCGAGATGCGCCTGAGCAATCTTTCCGAGTTTCCAAACATTCTTGTAAACTCAATATTAATTCACTTTTTATTTTCAAATAAAAAATAATTTTTCCTTAATATATAGAACTTCACATATTTGCCTGAGAAGTTTATCAAAATTTATATAATAAAAAATCTGATAATAATAACAACACAAAAAATTTAGAAATCTTAATAATAAATGTGGTTAAAATGAGTGATAATGATGATATTTATCGAGAGCTTCAAATACACTTAGATAAGCAGACTGTTGGTTTTCCTGCCACAAAGTCGGGTTCTGACATCCGTCTACTCAAGCAACTTTTTCGACCTGAACAAGCTAAAATGGCGACAAGGTTGACTTATAAATATGATTCTCTCCCAGAAATTCACGAGCGTGCAAAAAAATTTGGTATTACTCTAAAGGATTTAGAACGTATTCTTGATGAGACTGCAAAACGAGGTGTTATCGGTTATAGAGTTAAGGATGGTGTAAAACAATACCGTAATATCCCCTATGTAGTCGGTATGGCTGAAGGAGCAGCTTTCACTCCTTCTCGTGAACTTTTAGAAGCCATGGAAGAATATTCTAACGATGGTCTTTTTTGGTTTTCTTTCATAAGTTCTAAAGTTCCTCAGATGCGTACTATACCTATCGAGCAGAGTATTATTCCAGAACATCATATTGCTACTTATGATGGAATAGAAAGAATTATTAAAACTACAGAAGATCCAATAGTGATACTTCCATGTATCTGTAGGTTGGGGTCTAAAAGTCGGGGAGAACCATGCAAAAAAACATCTAGAATTCAAACTTGCATGCTTCTTCGTGATGAGGCAAGAAACCTTATTGAATCTGAGAGGTTAGAACAGTTGGGTGGTCGACAAATAACCAAAGAGGAAGCCCTAGAAATTTTACGTAAAAATGAAGAAGATGGATTAGTTTTACAACCTTCAAATGCACAAGAACCAGATTTTATATGCTCTTGTTGTGGATGTTGTTGTGGAATATTAACATTGCACAAGGCAGTTGCAAATCCCGTCAGTTTTTGGGCCAGCAATTTTTATTCAACAATTGACTCCGAACTGTGTGATGGATGTGGTACATGTGTGGATCGTTGTCAAGTCGGAGCTATTACACTCGATGAGGAAAAAGGATTCTCAGTTGTCGATTTAACTCGGTGTCTTGGTTGTGGTAATTGTGTACCATATTGCCCAAATGAAGCTATTGAACTCCAAAGAAAAGAGATTGAGACTATACCGCCTCAAACTGGGGAAGATATGTTTGAGACAATTGTAACAAGCAAGAATTAATCATAAATTTATGTCTTTATGAGTTTTATAATGATTATCAATAGAATCTCTTCGAATGGAATAGATCGTCTAATAGCTTATAATATCAACTTTTTTTAAGCACAATCTCTTTCATGATATTATGACACTTGAAAGAAAGGATGCTCCAAAAAGCTTTATTCCCATTTTTATGATATGGATTTTCATCTGTAATATCGCTGCGATAATCTTGGCAATTCTATGGTATTTTCAGTTTCCCCAAAGCTTTACCTATGATGCTATGGTTTCAATGTATATTATCATTGCGATAAATATTCTTAGCATCATTCTATTGTATCCATTGCCAAGGATAGATCCAATAACTCCATTTCTAAAGGGTGCATTCATCTGGTTTATCGTGATATCAGTAATATATATCATTTTGGGTGCTTATTTTGCACTGATACCTGGGACCATACAATTGTTAGGAGATCTTTGGTTTCATTGGAAGCGGAATAAGCTGATAGGGGAACACTAAGTAAGATAAACAGCACTTAAAAAATTGAAGTAAAAACAAATAAACATTTAAAAAATTATTTTTTCCTTTGTCTTATTTTAACTTTTCCAAAATTAATTAAAATAAACTACTGATTAATTTCTAAACTGGAAACTTAAAGAGAATATTGTTTATTTTTTAGTTTCTTTCTTACACCATATCTTCGAGCTTGTATTTTCCATCCCAAATTACCAAACATTTTATAGAGCGCACTTGGAATAAATTTTTTTGAAAATAAATCAATTGCTTCTTGAGGAATGTCTTTACCATCCTTTAAGGCGTGAGCTATAATATCTAATCCTTTTATCACATTTCTCACCATTCCTCCTTTCTCTTGTAATGGAGCTCCATTAATTGCACCTCCTCCACCTAGCGCGACTCCGCCATGCCATACAAACCCACAATCGTTAGCAAAAATCCTGCAAATTTGGAGTGCCACCATTGATTGGGAAGCTTCGGGAAATCCACTATTACATATTGCGATAAAACTATGTGATTTTTTACTTTCAGACTTGTCTCTTTCTTCTTTAATAAGTTCCATTGCTTTGATAATGGGAGCAGGTAAGCTATCTACGTATAAAGGAAATGTAAGAATTATTAAATCAGCACTTTCAATCATTCTAAATAGTTTTTGTATTGCTTCTTCGCGATTCACAAGTCTATGGATAAATCCCTTCTCAATTAACATCTCATATTCTTCTAATTTTGAGATTAAGTAATTTCCAAGAGATGCTGATGTACTATTTTCACCTCTTGGGCTTCCTATTAATAAGAGTGCTTTTTTATTGGTGCTCATACTGTTCCCTCCACTTTTTTTAAAATTGTGGCAAATTCACTTATAAAATCGTCTTTACTTTTATCATTAGTATAGATTATCGGTTCATGAACAGGTGCGCCCATATTATGCGAATTGCGATATACTAATTCTTTAAATATAGCTTCCTTTTCCTCATTTGGTATATCTAAAACTCCAACTGCAATAATTGAGCCTCTTTTTTCATAACGATACTTATGATGAATTTCCTCATTTCTTTTTGTAAAGAACGGTAATATCGTTGGAATGAACCTATCTAATACTTTTTTCAACTCAGAGGAGTATCCTCCAAATGTGATCGGTGTAAAGTGAATGATCAAATTACTCTGAACCATTTTCCTAGCAACATCTCGACCATAATCATCAGTTTTACATTCCCCTGGTGATTTAACCCAGCATTCAAAGCAACCTTGACAAGCTGTAACTTTAAATTCTCTTAATAAGATTGATTCCACTTCAAATTCATTTCTTTCAAGTTCCTCTACTATTAAAGTATGGATCATATCAAAATCATTTGTTAAAGTACCGTCTAATAAAAGAGCTTTCATCATCTATTTTTTCCTTTATAGAATATTTATATATAATTATCAAATCAAAAGACTTTTAAAATATTATGATTAAATTTTCCATTTTTCCATAGCTTTATCAAATTCCGTGGTATAACCGGAATGTGCGGTTAGTAACATTTTCACTTTTTCTGTCTTAGCTACTTTTCTAAGTGAATCAAGTAATTGAGTAAAGTCTGCACTAATAAATTTGAAAAAAGGAATTACTTTACCTGCTTTCAATCTCAATAAATCGCCACTGAACAAATATTCATTATCTATGAGATAACAAGTATGTCCAGGTCTGTGTCCTGGAGTACTTATAGCTTGAACTTTTATTGCACCAACCAGAATAAGCTCATTATCTCCCACAAATTTGTAATTATCTTGTTGTTGTACCTTCGAATCTTTTCCAAAATAAATTTGTGCCATATTAAAGAGTGAAAGGCCACCAATGTGGTCAGGATCA
>JBHLOC010000038.1:4601-46234 GCA_048940925.1 Promethearchaeota archaeon
AACAATACTTTTTCTAAACCTGCGTAGTCTATTAAATCCCGTAATTCTCTACAGAATAATCTATATTTGCCAAATGCGTAAGCTTGCCACATTGCCATATCCCCATATAAATTTGGATAAAATGCTGCAAGTGCTGCCCATTCTCTCCATTTGGGTGCACTCCCCATATGAGCTGCGATGATCTTTAATTTAGGGAGTTTATTTGAGGTTTCTGAGAGTAGAATTGGTTCGGTATATTTACACTTGGCAGGTGGACCTAATGGTCCGGTATGTGTAAGTAATATTCCTCCCTTCTTTTCTAAATATTTCAAAATTTTGATTGATTCTGGACTATTTGGATTATATCCGCTATCGCAGTGATATTTTAACCCTTTCATCCCATATTCCTTAAAACATTGCTTTAACATCTCTAAAGCGTTTTCCCTTCTTGGATCGACTCCTGCAAAAGCCATTAAACGATCGGGATATTTATTAGCTATATCTGCGATCCTCTTATTAATCATCTGAGCGATTTCCTCTGTCATCCCCTCATTATCCATATTATCCACAGTATTGACACATGTGAAATCAATTCCTGTTTCATTCATCCATTTAATTATTCTCTCTCCAGTCTTATCAGGATATCGTTCAGCAGCTCTACGGGCTAATGTTACCTTATCAATTTTAATTCCCACTACTTTAGCCACTCTAGATTGCTCTCCCATACGATTCAATAAATTTTCATATTTTATAGAAAATGGACTTAGGTGATAATGTACGTCAATGATCATCTTTTATAACCTTACTTTAAAATTAATTTCATGAATTAATTTCATACAGTGATTTTAATAAAAATAATTTTATGAAATAAGTTTAATTCTCATATCGTTAACGCTTGATCCTTATTACATTCGTCCTATTCTCATTTCAATTATATTTCATACATTTTTAAATTGATTTGCTATTATTCATTACTTTTACGTAAAAGATTAAAATAATGTTTTAATTGAATAATATATTTGATGTTTGTAAGGTGGTATTTTGAATCAAATTGACTTTTTCGAGAAATTGTTTTATCCAAAAACGCTCGCTTTTATAGGTGCAAATCCAAGAAGGATATGGCATTTGGAAGGATACATAAAGAGATTTCCAAAAGATTCTCTCTATATTGTTTCGGACTATTATGATGAACTTATAGAAAAACACGAAGAATTAATAAAAGATGTGAAGTTATATAGAGACATTTCGGAGATTCCCGATGGAATTGACCACAGTGTAATTTCAGTTAGCAGAAATAGATTAATAAAAACAATAAAGAAATGTTTAGAAAAAAAATTTTATACGATTCATGTATTTTCAGCAGGAACCGGTGAATTCGATGAGAAAGGATATGAAATTGAAGCAGAATTATACGAACTATTCAAAAACAACGAAAATAGCCGACTTGTGGGTCCAAACTGTATGGGAATATACAGTCCAAGGGGAAAATTCTCATATAACGAACGTTTTAGTGAACAAGCCGGTAATTTTGCATTAGTTTCACAAAGTGGGGATCTTACTAATCGGATTGTTTCTAGTCTAAATGATAGAGGTGTGTATCTTTCTTATGCGGCGAGTGTAGGAAACTCCATTTCTCTTAGATCTTCAGATTTGATAGATTACTTTAATAAAGATGACTATACAGATGTAATCTTATCATATATGGAAGGGTTTTCTCAATTTCGAACATCAGAATTTGAGGGCAGAATTTTTTTCGATTCGTTGAAGAATAATAAAAAACCATTACTTCTATTAAAAGGGGGAACTTCAGAGTTAGGAAAGAGAGCAGCAAGTAGTCATACGGGATCATTAGCATCACCAAATGAAATTTGGAATTGCTTATACAAGCAAACAAATGCTATCCCAATAGAATCATATGAAGAATTAATTAATACTGCTGCATTGTTTAGATTCTGTTCCAATTGTGAACCCAAACATAACAGCTTACTAATGATAACTTTTAGTGGAGGATCTTCAGTGCTAGGTGTAGATGCAATTTCTCGCTTGAATGCTGGAATAGATGTTCCTGCAATACGAGAACCTACTCAATCCAAAATGAAAGAATTAATAAGGGTAGGCTCTATAACAAATCCTTTGGATCTTCCAGATCTTAGAGACGAAGAAATCCGATTTGAATTATTCAAACTAGCTATCAGTGAAGATTATATATCAGGTGCTGTTCAGCTTAGCCCTAATCCTAGATTCAGAAGAAGAAATCTAAATGGAGACGAATTAGAAAAATTTTATGCAGAGTTATTAAGATACAAAGAAACTTGCAATAATTTGGGAAAACCCTTTATGTTAAATATTCGTAGTCAAGCCGACACAGATTACAAAAAAAAGCTAATAGAATTGGAAATACCTGCTTTCTCGAGCTTTCCAAGAGCAGCTAAAGCTTTTTCGAATTTATACAGGTATAAGAATACTAAACATTCAGAGACATAAGACTTACTAGTAATAATAATATCCTTTTTAGAATGAAAATGATTACAACCAAAATGTTTTTTGAATTTTGCTTTTTATAAACTTTTTGTTAAGGTTACTGTATTTTGGGAATAAACTTGGAAATATTTGCGATGATCTAAAAATACCATTGTTAAGCAACACTTCATTTCCAACATTATATTTAAAATCATAAGTGGCTTACTATTATATTGTTGTAATCCTAATTTTACAATTATATCTTATTAAGATATATAAAACCTAAAGTTGTGATAAAAAAATGGAGCAAAAAATGGTGGATATTGATTCTAGATTTGAGGAAGAACTTGCACGCCTAAAAGAATCTTTGCCTAAAGAAATGCCTGCTGGTTGTGCTGAAGCAACATTGAGATATATTTTCAATATACTAGGAATAGAAGATCAACTAATCAATAATATTATGATCTCCTTATCCGGAGGATTCGGTGGCTATAAGTCAGAGAAAGGATGGTCTGGACCATGTGGAGCCGTGGTTGGAGGGTGTGCTGCAGTAGGAGCAATATTAGGTGGAAAAGAAAAAGAACCGTTATCGATGAATATAATTCCTGTCGCCTATATGAAATCCGCACAATTTGCGAAAGAATTTGAGAATGAGTTCGGATCAGTAATTTGTCCTAATCTATCAGGATTTGATTTCAGTAAATATGATGGAGTAACCGAAGCTTTGATGGACTATATAAAGGAGGGAGTTTGGGGAAAAACCTGTCATAAATATGTTCTATGGGCGATTGATAATATTCGAAAGTTGATGAAGGAAGAATTGAAAGAAAAATGGTAATTCCTGATAAAATTTTTCAACATTAAATTAATCTATTTTTTTTTATTTTCTTTCTAAATTTTTTTTGGTTACGCAATATACTGGCCCTTTTCTCATTACTTCTAAGCAAGAATTACAACTTATGCATTTTGCTGGAGAAATATCGCCACTTTTCCAACGATTAGGTAAATCAGGTTCATATATCAAAGGACGACACATCGAAATGAAATCTGCGTGGTTGGCTTGAAGAATTTTTTCAGCAGAGAGGGGATTTTTAATACCTCCCACCAAAATTAATTTTGTCTTATTTAATAGCGGTTTTATTGCCTTAGCTGTGGATAAAAAATAGTTTTCATCGTCAGATGATTTAATGATTTTAGAAGGATAAGGATTTTTATGAAATAATTGACTTTCATAAATCCCTCCACTCGGTTCAATTGCATCATACCCGATATCAGCAAGAATCTTTGCGATTTTTAAGCTCGTGTCTAATGTGAGTCCTCCAGGCACTGAATCATAAGTCTGCAGTTTAATTGTTATTGGGAATTTTTTTCCAAGCTCATCTCTAATTTGATTGAAGATTTCTACTAGAATTTTAGCCATATTTTCAATGTTACCCCCAAATTCATCCTTACGTCTGTTTGTATAAGGTGAAATGAAATTACTTAAAAGATACCCATGACATGCATGTAGCTGAACCATATCATATCCGCATTCATAAGCACGAATAGCTGTTTCTTTAAATTTTTTTATTAATTCATGAATCTCTTCAATACTTAACTCTTTTGGTGTTAGACCTGTTGTCTTATCTGGAATCGGAGAAGGAGCGATAGGAGGAAATTTTGGATGCTCAACTTGCCGTCCCATATGAACAATCTGTATAGCGAGCTTAACGTTGGGTTGATCATGCACTATTTTTACTAATTTTTTTTGTCCTGGAATGTAAGAGTCATTGTCTAATCGAAGCTGATATGGACTTCCTGTAGCACTCGGATCTATTCCCGTAAATCCAGTAATAATTAAACCTGTTCCACCGCGTGCTAATTCATCATAAAAATCAATTATTCTTTGACCAACAAATCCATATTTTTCAGCTCTATGCTCAAAAGTAGCTGACCTAACAATTCTATTCATAATTTCTATATTTCCAATTTTTCCGGGGTTGAAAAGTTTTTTTAACTCCATGTTACTGTCAATAATTTCGTTCTTTTTTTATTTTAATCATTTCTGAATATTAATTTTGATTTATGAGGTTAGAAATTGTTTAATAAAATTAAAATCTATGAGTATATGCTAATTATAAAATTCATAAAAAATAAGTTTTGAAAAAAATGAAATTATTTTAAGTGTATAATGGTGAAATCGGAAGGCTTCACCATATACACTGAATGTAAAGTCATGGACCAGATAAAAAAATTCTATGATTTAGCAGCTGAAGAAACAGCAGAGAAATGGTATCCAAATGAAATTTTAATGCCAACAATTAGAGATTTTTTATCTAATTTTAAATTAAAACCGAGAATCTTGGATTTAGGATGCGGTACAGGACATGAAAGTATGAGACTACATTCTTTAGGCGCAGAGGTAGTAGGAGTAGATTTTAGCTCAGAGTCACTTAAAATAGCTCGAAAAAGAAATCCTGAATGCACATTTATCCTAAAGGATTATTTTGAACTTGATAAAAGTATAGGGTTATTCGATGGGATTTTTTCAAGTGGCTCTATAATACATATATCTTATGAAAAGCTACCCAAATTATTTGAAATATTATTTCATATAGTTAAAAACAATGGATTTTTAGAATTAATTATACAGAAAGGAGAGGGGCAAAGAATTAGAGAACACATAATTAAGAATGAGAAAATTGAAAGAATAATTTATTTTTTCACTCTTCAACAATTAAAACCTATTTTACGTCAATTTTCATTTGATTTTTATCGAAAAGGATATTTAGATACCAAGCTAAAGGAAATGAATTGGCGATGTTATATTTTTCAAAAAATCAATGATCCAGTATAAAAGATTTGAAAAATATGATGTCTTATAGATAAAGTATTTGCTGAGAAACTACTAATAAAATTTTAAAAACAAAAAGAATTCATATAATGAAATTAATAATGAGTTTGTAGGAATCCTCTTTTTTAAATTATATTTATTTTAAGGAATTATTTTATTCATTCGAAGATGGTTATTTATGAGTAAGATAAGGTTTGGAGTCACTATTAATGCTGCACCAGAAATGCAATACAGGTCTGATTACAATTCAGTTAAAAAAATAGCACAGGATTGTGAAAGATTAGGCTACGACTCGCTTTGGGCTATGGATCATCTTATGTGGGGTGATAATAATGAGGGAGGCGTGTTCGAAGCTTGGACATTGCTTTCTGCCTTAGCTGTGGAAACTAAATCCATCAAACTTGGACCATTGGTAGTGTGCAATTCTTTTAGAAACCCTACATTAACAGCTAAAATTGCATCCACATTTGACATTATCTCCAAGGGAAGATTGATATTTGGCTATGGTGCAGGTTGGAAGGAGGAAGAATACAAAGCTTACGGTTATCGATTCGGAGATCCCGCTACTAGAGTAAATCAAATGAGAGAAGGAATATTACTAATAAAGAAGCTCTGGACTGAAGAAAAAACAACTTTTCAAGGTAATTTTTATGAAGCAAAAAATGCAATCTGCAAACCAAAACCAATGCAAAAACCACATCCTCCCATCTTGATTGGCGGGGGCGGAGAAAAGTACACATTAAGGGTAGCAGCCGAAATCGGAAATATATGGAATGTTTGGGGTCCTAGCATTGAAGAATATAAAAAAAAGGTAAATATTCTACAAAAACACTGCGATGAATTCGGAAGAAAAATGGATAATATTGATCTTTCCTGGAGTGGTAACATTTTGATTGGAAAAAATGAAAAACAATTGAATGAGAAAATTAGTAGATATGGAAAAGACATTAGCCTTAGGTGTACATATAACAACTGTATAAAAAAATTACAAGACTATATTGATGTGGGTTGTAGAGAATTCCTTTTTTCTTTATTTACTTTTAATGAGGAAAAGGAGTCCTTTATGGAGGAGATTGTTTCATCATTTTAGAATAAGATATAAAAAACATTAATAGAAAAATTGGAAACCTTTTTAACTTGAAGAAATTTAGATCTTTTTTTTTTTATCTAATTCCATTTTTACTTATTAACTTTAGGTATATGTTTTGTCACCTTTTGGTTTTCATTTGTTATTTTATTATCAGAAGCTTAGATTAAACAGGGATAATTCCAATTAAAATCATCAAAAACTTTTCCTAGTTTCCCTAAGAATTTTTATGTGATAAAAAGAAAATAATAATATGGAGTCCAAAAACAAATCTATTTTAGGAGTAATTTTTTTCATAGTAGTAATAGCTGCGGGTATTACCATTCCCTGCTTTTTTTATTTAAGCCAAATACCCCTTAACAAAACGAATGATGGAACGCAATTAGATGATCCGATAACAACTTCAGCTTATACACCTTCAGGTATTTACGATTTAACACCCGGAATAATATTTCAATGTGGATGTATCCCTCCTTGTTTAGTAAATTTAGATTATACACAATTCACATTTGTAGATGATGGAACAACATTGACAGTTCAACCAGCTATGAATAGTGGCTGTTTTATGACAGGATCTTCGGCGTCTAATGGTCAAATATATGTTTCGTGTATATATCCTGGAGATTGTGATGAAACATACACATTAGTAGGCATTTTCACAGATAATAATACTTGGGATGCAACATTCACAGCAACTTTTTCTGGTTCTTGTATGGATTGTACTACATATGTTTTGAGTATTACCGGAACAAGGGTTGATTTAGAAGATCCATTAATAACAGATGCTCCAAGCAATTTTACCGTCGAGTATGGTTATACTGGGGTAAGTATTTCGTGGACCGCAACAGATCTCTATCCATGTAATTACACGATTGAATTACAGGATTTTGGTCTAGTAGCAGGTCCGAGTACATGGTTCAGTGGCACAGCAGTTTCATATAATATTCCAGATGGTTTAGAACTAGGGGAATATTTTTATACAGTCAATTTTACGGATGTGTATGGTCATTTTATCACAGATACTGTTAAAATGACTGTAATAGAAGATACTTCAGATCCAATAATAACCAATGCTCCGAGCGATTTTATAATTGATCTTAACTACAAAAAGGTAAATATATCATGGACAGCAACAGATACGAATCCAAACACTTACACGATTGAATTGCAGGGATCCGGTTTGGTAGCAGGTCCAGGTGCATGGTCAAACGGCACAGCAATTATCTATAATGTTCCTGACGGTTTAGCTGTAGGCGACTATATCTATACTATCAATTTTACAGATGATTTTGATAATTTTGTTACTGATTCAATTACGTTGACTGTTGAAGAAGTAACCACAAACGGTAATGGAAATGGTGGTGAAACGAAGGGAATATATGGATACAATTTACTAATAGCTCTAAGTTGTATCGCTATTATCAACTTAATTTTAATTAGAAAATTGAAGCAAAAATAAATTTATTTTTCCTTATAAGTTACCTTTCTGAATAAATTAAGATTCTTCTCTCAAGGAATTGAGGATTTAATAAGACTAATAAAGGAATATTATTATATTAATTCAGATTTTTAAATGAGCTGATAAGTCTTTTGTGTTAAGTTCTTTTTCAAGTAAAAGCCAAATTTTTCGTACATTCTTAAAGCATTTTCATTTTTTGCATCAACTGCAAGATTAATTATTTTACATCCTTTATCTCGAAGAAATTCAACTCTCGAAGCGAATAAAGCACTTCCGATTCCTCGGTGATGATAACTAGGAAGAACACTTAAAGTATTAATTACACCAATTTCTCCTGGATCAGGATTAAAATAACTGTTGCAAAACCCTACGATTTTCTCGCTCTCGTAAGCAATAGCATACTCCATGGTATGATTTTTCTTTACTGCTTCGAGATTCTTTTTCCATTTTCTAGGCTTTAGGTCTACAAACATAAAAGAATCTTTAAACGCTTCGTTAACTACGAAAACGATACTTTTTAATTGTTCTGAGTCCTTAAACTCATCTTGATCACGAATAATGATTCCTTCTGGGATATCTGGTGGTGAGAATAGATCAAAATTATCTAAGTCCATAAAGAAATAATAATGTTTAGGTTTGAATCCTAAATTCTCTAATTTATCATCAAAAGGTTTTGATAATTCTCCTGCTGTCTGTATATAGAGTTCTGGTATACTTTTATTCACACCAAGATTCAAGATGGCATCAATTATCTCCCCAGGTAACTCTGATTCAAGATATTCTGGTATCAAACCATATATTACCATCTTATCATTCGCAGAGAATGGAAGTTTTATAATACCTGCAAAACCAATAATTTCATTTTCCATGGTCTCAAAGATCAATAAATTATCCAAAAAATCAGGATCATTATTTAAAATCACTAAGGCATATGCATCATTAACTTCTATAGCAGCAGGATTTAGATATCTATTAAATTTATTGTACAACTCTAACAAAGCTGAAAATTCGAAAGAATCATCATATTTTCTAATGTTAAATAATTTCGCACTCATGAGTATTATAAATCATAGGCAATTATTTAATAATTAATATAATATATATCTAAGAAAGTCAATTCCTATTCCTCTGAGAATGGTTACTTATGAGTAAAATAAAGTTTGGAATGACTATAAATTCTACCCCAGAAATGCTAATCCAATCCGATTACGATTCGATTAAAAAGATAGCACAGGAGTGTGAGAGTTTGGGTTATGACTCCATTTGGGCTATGGATCACCTTACATGGGGGATTTTAGAAGAAGGAAACGTGTTCGAAGCGTGGACACTGCTTTCTGCTTTAGCGAGAGACACCAAATCAATCAAGCTTGGACCTTTGGTTGCTTGCAATGCTTTTAGAAATCCTACTCTGACAGCCAAAATAGCAGCCACTCTTGATATTATTTCCAATGGAAGATTAATATTTGGTTATGGAGCTGGTTGGAAAGAGGAAGAACACAATTCGTATGGATTTAAGTTCAACGATCGAGTAATAAGGGTGAAGCAGATGAGAGAAGGGATAACTTTAATAAAGAAGCTATGGACTGAAAAAAGAACAAGGTTTCAAGGAGATTTTTATGAAGCAAAAGACGCAGTCTGCAATCCAAAACCATTGCAAAAACCACATCCTCCCATCATGATTGGAGGAGGTGGTGAAAAGTATACACTAAAGATTGCAGCTGAAATTGGAAATATTTGGGACCGTTGGGGTGCTTCTATAGAAGAATATAGAAGAAAGGTAAATATATTACATGAATACTGTGAAGAACTTGGAAGAAAATTTGATGATATAGAACTCTCATGGAGTGGTCCTTTTTTGATTGAAAAAGATGAAACACAATTGAATAAAAAAATTAGAATTTCTGGAAGAGAAAAGGGCATCTTTTGTACTTATAACAACGGTATAGAAATATTACAAGAATATGTTGACTTGGGTTGCTCTCAATTCATTTTTACATTAGATACTTTCAATGAAGAAAAGGAGACCTTTATGGAAGAGATAGCCTCCTCATTTTAGAAAAAAATAAGAAAAATTATATCTTCTTGGCATTTTTTTTTGAAATAAGGAATTTTAGTCTTACTCTTCAGAGATTTTAACCCAAAAAGAAGTAAATCAAACATCCAATCAATATACCAAATGTTACCAGCAGTACAAATCCCATTTTTCTGTTTTTTTCGAAGGTAACGCCTAACATGCTAAAGGTAGCAGCGTAAAATACTATAATATAGGGGATATGAAGTACCAGTATATCTCTGAATGGAATTATGAGGATAAAGTCTAATAATAATTCTAAAAAGAGATAGAATAGGATAATAACACAAGATATTATAATCTTTTTTTGCTCCTTTACCATAATATATCCTATTAAGGTGATGGCGAAGGGAATTATCAGGAGAATGACCACAAATCCAAAAGCTCGTAAGAGTTCCATATTTTCCAGTTTCGTCGAAATGTACACAAAACTTACTGAAATGTTGAATATAATAGAGGATATAATGAAAATAATATCTATTGCTTTACCTAAATTTGATGAATTTGATTTGCTCATAAATACATTCAATAAATTCTAACTTATAATAATAAAAAGATTATCACCGAGAATTAATAAATCGAATGGATTTTAATATTAATCATGAATTTTAGTAATTATCAACTTGTAAAGGAAAAATTCAATATCCAATTAAAAAGAAAACTTAAAGACTATAATAATTTGAAATTCTTGTGTTAAAAATATGCGCTGGAGCTACGTTTTAATTGGCATAGGGGTCGGTATTATCTTAACTTCACTATTTATTTTGGAATTTATTATTTTTAATTCGATCTTTTGGAGTTTCTTAATTACAATTGCGGTGATATTGAATTCTGCTCATATTCTTACGCATAAATTTAATTGGGAATTAGATGCTAAAAAAGTGCTTTCTATATATTTCACTCTCACCACAACCTCGATGATTATAGAATTTGTATTGACAGGAAGTTTTCTTTGGAGCTTTTCTTTAACAGTTATTTCGCTTTTTTTTGTAGGACATTATTTAACGAAAGGATTTAATATTCTTTTCAGACAGTTTCATATAAAAGAAATATATCGGGGTTTAATCAGCTTTTATTTAACGTTTGTATACTTTTTCATACTATTTTACATACTTTTTCAAAGTGTTAATCAATCCTTTCTTTTAATCGAATTTACTTTTATATTTTATATATCCTTAATTTGTATGATTTTACTAACAATAAATTCTTTAATTAGAATAGTAGCAGTTGGTTTTCATAGAAGGAAATATGAAATTTTTCCTATTAACATGATAGAATATGCTGCTTTATACTACTTAAGAAAGACAGATGATAATCGTTTAGACTTTTTGGAATTAAAAAAGCAGATTATTGGAATTTTAAATGTTTTTACAGAAAATGTTTATTTTGACGATAAAACAGCAAAGTCCAGCATCTATTTTCTTTGCGCTCGTGGACTTGCAGATATCAAAAACAATGATGTTTATCTAAACGATCTGGGTAAACAAAAGGGAAATCTATGGGAGGAGACATTACATAACCAAATGGGTAACTTTAATAAAATTTTAAATAGGAATAGTGTATTAATAAGATCTTTTTTAGGATTATTTATTCTAAGTCTTCTTAAAATTTTTATAGGATTTTTCAATTCAGAATCATTATTTGCAGAAGGATTCGAAAATCTACTGGATTGTATTGCAGTAATTTTAATTGTAATAGGCATCAAAATTAAAAAAGAAAAATTAGTAAACATAATCATTATCAGCTTAATGGCATTTACAGGGGGTTCAATTTTACTAAATTCAATTCAATCTTTAATTTATGGCCCTAAACCCATTTCTAATGTAATATATATTGTGATAATTGCGCTAGTATCAATAATTTTAAATAACTACTTACGAATATTGAAAAATTTTGTAGGGAAAAAAAATAGGAACTCTTCACTAATCGCAAGTGCAATAGATTCGAAAGTTAATATTATAATATCAATCAGCATTATTGCAGGCGCCCTTTTATCAAATCTTGGAACCTCTTTAGGGATTCCTGTATTTCATTACGGGGATCCAATTATCGCAATTTTTGTATGTGTTCTCATTTTTAAAGAAGTTTTTGAAATATTTCGCGATTTAATCACCTCAAAAGAAGAAGAAATTGAATTTGAAAAATTCCAGATGAAATATGAGAAAAATTTTGAAGAATACATAACCAAGTGGATACTCACGGTCTATTATGATGATTTAAATCTAGAATTCACACCTGAACAATTATCAGAGTATTTTCAAAAATCTTTGAAGCAAGGTGAAGAGGTTTACACTGAGTTTGCTTACTTTGGTTTATATATTTTTAAAGAAAAAGGTATAATCCCAGTAATAAATGACTTACTTAATGAGAAACTCTTATCCTTATCAGAAAACGGATTTCTCAACTTAACCAAAAGAGGTGGATATTTTTTTGAACATCTCTATTCCAAAGAATTACTGACCGATCTCAAAGATCCTTTTGATTTCTTTTTTGAACAACAAATTAGTTTTGATAGTATTCAATCCAGAAAGCTTGAAATAATCGAAAATTTCCAACTAATTGAAAATAAATGAAGAAGAACATACTCAGTTTTGTGGAAAAAAAATAAAAAAGTAATATTTTCTTTCGTCTATTTTACTTTAAATCAAAATAATCATTTACAAGGGTATAAAATTTTTTCAATACTTCTTCACCTCGGTTTGTAGTCTGATATTTTATACCTTTTTCATTGTTTAATTTTTCAATTAAATTTCGAGAAAGGAGAAACTGAAGTGTTTCTTTTATCGCACTCGTTTTTAGACGTGTTTTTCGTAATAGCCATGTTTGAGTTCTTCTTGCCCTTAAACAATATTCTAATACTTCAGCCCAAATTTCGAATTTGCTACGTCTTGAAGAGCTCATTAATATCTCACCAAAATTACAATTATGGGGGCTTCTCCTCATCAAAAGAGATTGAATTATTTAAAGGGAATTGATCTAAATCTTGAGCCCATTCTTCTAACTTAGGGAAAAGATTCTCCCATTTAACGATTTCATTTCTAATTTTAATTGATGTTATCAGATTCATTAACCAAAAGAATAGAATTGATAGAAACATTATTACATTACTGATATTTATTAAAATACTTACATTTCCAGGATCTAAAAGACGTGTAAATAATAAAACAACAAAGAAACCAGAAAAGAAATTAAGGAATAAGAAAGTACTCACTAATTTAACTAACGTTGTTTTTTCTTTTGAATAGCGATTGAAAAACGCATAAAAATTAGCAATATAAGGGACAATTCCGTCGTAGAGCTTAGATTGTGATTTTTTATCACTTTTAACTTGTTTAAGAGATTGATTTCCTCTGATTATGAATAAGCTGTAAAAGATTATCTGAAATCCTATTTGAAAAATTAGTAAGTAAAGCACTGTAATTATAATTATAGTCACTATGGTTCCAAATAAGCCATATCTTTCAGATATATCAGTTGTAGTTTGTCCTGTAATGAATAAATATGTCCATAGAATAATAAATCCTATTGAAAATAGAAATAACAGGATTAGCGATGAGAAGTGAATTTTAAATAGCTGATTTATTCTTTTAAATTTTGTATATAATGATTTTTGGCTTTGAATTAATCCATTTTTTTCATTTTTGATTTTTTCCACAATCTCACCTTAAAAGATATTATGATATACAAGGGAGCAATAATATTTAAGTATGTAAGGGCAAATTGTAGCTAGGGACCGATAGTCCTCATTTTTATAATTTTTTAGATGATAAATATAAGAAAAAATTGATATTTTTCATGTTTTTAGAAAAAGTCCTTATAGTAGAAAATAAAATAGACTGTATAATTCTTAATTGCCTATAGAGGGAATTTAAAAATCAAAATAATATTTATTTAAAAGTTCATAGATTAAATGTGTATCTACATTCAAAATACCCTTGAAAAAAAATATTATAGATTTGTGAAAGGAGTAATACATAAACAGATTAATCTAATCCTTTCCTTTCACATTCTATAAGTTTTATTAGAAATAACATTAATACCTATGGTTATTTAAATAACTTTTCTGATTTATGGTGGAACAGTTCTTACACTATCTTCGGCATGTATTGTGTTTCCATCCCAAAAATTAGCAATGAGGAAGCCCATTGTATCTCCTTTTATGAATCCTGCTTCCTGAGTCCTGAAATGAAATATTATATCAATATCTCCGTCATTGTCTACATCTTCATAAGCCCAATGTACTGGCGATGCTTCAGTCCCAGAAGGTCCAAAAGTTACTGTCTCAGGATTTACCCATTCAGGATCGAAATAGTTTTCGTTAAGGATAGCTACTGGTATAATTCCCTTACCCCTAGGATTAATTGAATTGGGGTAACTGCCTGGCTTGATATCAATTGGAACATCAAATATTAATACATATGCAAGATCATCATCTGTTAGACCTCCATCATCCCAGACCCATAAACTTATAAGACTTGCATAAGGGTCATCCCAAGAATAAGATATATATGGAGTTGAACCTTCTAATGAGAATTCTACGTTCCATGGTGGTTCTGTACCAAGAAAGTACCAAGCATACCAAACTATAGTACCATCTGGATCATATGAGCCTGATCCATCAAATACTACAGTGTTACCTTCAAAGGCTATATAGAAGCCAAATGGATAAGGTTCTCCTGTCGCTGGATCTATAAGAGTAAATGGTCCATTAGACTCAGCAATGGGAAAGTAATTATAAGAGAGATCATAATACCATCCTGATGGACCAACACCACTAATAGTGTTTTTGAATTCAATAGTGTGATCCCCTTGGCTAAGATCAATTGTAAGATATTCCCATTCATGAGTGCCATCTGGGCCACCGCGAGAATCTACAGTACCAATATAATTCCCATCAACGCTTACTTCAACCACATCATCACGGATACAACAATCACGTAAGCCAATAGTTAAACGTTCTGGATAGGCTGCAAAATGAGACACATATTTGTATGCGGGTAAATCTGCTCCAAAATTGAAATAAACAGAATTTTCAATCGGATTTTCCAATATATCATCTTCTGATTCTTGTTCTTCAGCTCTAACTATATTTTGCGTGAAACATATCATCAATGTAAGTAGCAATGCAGTAAATAGAAAAATATTTCTTTTTTTTATAATTATCACATCCTTTTATTACATATTATTAACTTTTTTTGAGATTTCGTATCATGTAATTTTTAACTATAGAGTCAAATAATTACCAATCCATTTAATGTCAAAATGTTATTTAAGTTTTTCTTAATCATTATTAGATATAGAATATTTTGGGTAAAATTTGTATGAAATCAAAGGCTGGGTCACTTTTGATAATTATAGCAATCCTTTTCACTTTATTCTCAATAATTAACCCTTTTATTACCTTTATTATGGATAATAAAAAAAAAGTTTACACTTAGTATTAGATTAACTTTAGATAAAGATTCTTTAAAAGTCTCAGCTGTATTGTGAAAAATTAGTAGAAATATCGAAATTGATAGAAGTATATCTTTTGCTCCAAATACTTTTTTATGAATTTATAGAAATTATTTTTACATGCGGTAGGCATGAAATAGACTTGGAATTAACCGCAAACTATTTGAAATTCCCATATGCTTTATAAGTTTCCCTTTATGGGACATCATCACCTTCCAAATTTGTTTTCTAGATTGACTTCTTGAAAACATCGCAATCATAGCTTGCATCATCTCAGGATCTTCTTGGGCAATTGAATATGCAGCATCAATGATTTTTTCTAATAATCTACTATGATACAATAGAGTATGGATTTTATAAGAATATCTCAACTCATCTTCAAAAAGTTGTTTTAGGAGAAGATTATGATACTGCGCAAGACTTGTTTCACTAAAATCTGCCTCTTCATAAGCTTCACAAAAGATTTCTGCTGCTAATTTTCCAGATAACCGTGCTTGGTAGATTCCTTCATATAAAATAGGATCTGCGGTCCCACAAGCATCTCCAATAACCATAACACGGTCACGATAGGGTTTAGCAATTATTTTATCGGGGATAGGCGCTGCCCAAATCTTACGCCCTTCAAATACTCTCATATTCCTTCCGGACAGTTTCTCCTTTATAAGGGGATATTGAAGGAAGGATTCAAAATGTTGTATCTTAATACCTGGTCCTAAAATACCAACACTTATTGTATCTCGCTTAGGAAATGCCCACGCGACACCATGTCTACTTAGCCTACAATCGAAGAATTCCCAGATTCGATTTCCGAAGTGTGCTGTAATTTCAGATTCAGGCATCGCAAATTCGGCTTGTATTCCATTGATCATTGGAGGAACATCAATCCCTAGATGTCTCTGGAGATGGGCACCCCCAAGACCAGTTGCTAGAATTACGCACCTACCTCTGAGTTCTTGAGGTCCTATTATGACCACTTCTCCGCTTTTGATCTCAACATTTTTAACTCGAAAACTATAAGTAACCTCAGCACCTGCATTATGAGCTATATCAACAAGATATTTATCGAAATCCGTACGAAACATGCAGTAACCCTTATCTTTTTCTCCTGTTGCATCGAAGTCTTTAAGTCCACCCTTAGGAGTAACTAAAACTCCTCCAGTAATTTCTCGTTCGTCAACGCCGGTTGGAATTGGAGTGAACTCCTCATTACTTACTGGAATACCACCAGCACAGCACTTATATCGCCCTTCTTTCCCAGCTTCAAGTAATAAAACTTTTATCCCTTTTTCTGCTGCTATTTTTGCAGCAGTAGCCCCTCCGGGTCCTCCCCCTACAATTATCAACTCATAAATCATGAATAGTCTATAGGAAAAATATTTTTTTATGTTCAAAAATCACTTAAATTTTAATAAAACTATTTAGTTCTTTAGTAATAGAGCATATTTTTATAAAAATTTTTAGAGGTAAATATTGTTGAGATTTTTAGTTTTAAGTCATCGTAACCCCATTATTCCTCCATATATCTATTTAAAGATGCCAGAAATGATTCAAAGAGATGATATTGAACAAATCCCTTTATTGATCGATCTCTATGAAGACGGTTTTTTTAAACATACGTTTGGAAATTTTAAAACAGCCAATTTAATCTTTGAGATTCCCAGTGAATATTCAAAAACAAAAATTGAGCGTCTTTTAATTTCATTAGTTATTGACAGTAAATCTGAAATAAACACTGCTTTAGCTCAGGAATTTTTAGAGAGGTTGGTTGAAGATTTCAAAAAAATCGAAGATGTGTTCAAGGCTTTTTATATAAGCTCTGAAATTTATAAAGGAGATCCTTCAAAACTAGAGGAAATTAGAGTACTTCTAAATACTTATAACATTTCTTTTCCAGAAGAGGAAGTCATCTTTGAACAAAAAGAAGCAAAAATCTTAATTTTTGGGCTTTCAATGGCGGGGAAAACAACTATAATTCGAACGAGAAGAAAATCAGTTTCAAAAGCAATATTTCCAACTATAAATGTAGATGTTTCTAGAATTTTAGTTAATAATGTATCTTTATTGACTTATGATATCCCGGGAAAATATAATGTTAAGGAACTATGGAAACCATATCTAAAAAACCAAGATGGATTGATATTCGTGTTAGATGTTACGGATAAAATAAAATTCCCATATGCTCGTGAGTTACTTCATGAAATTGCGGGAAAACCAGAGTTAAGTGAATTACCACTTCTTATCCTTTTTAATAAGATTGATTTAAAACAACCAGATATAAAAGATCTAGAAGATTCTATGGAACTGAAGAAATTTGAAAAGAGACCAGTAAAATCATTTTTAACAAGTGGAATTAAAAATATAAATATTGATGAGGCATTTAACTGGCTTTCCATTAAAATTGCAGAGAGAGTAGATCAATTTACTCCAAGAAGCGAAGTTGGGATAATTCTATGTCGATGGGATGAAAACCTTGGTGTTAAAGTCGAAGCAGTATATCCTAATGAAGCTTTTGAAAATCCAGAATTAATATCTATTAAGAGTTTTTCAATATCGCAATTTGTTTTGAAAGGTGATGAATTTAAACCAACGTCAGTAATCCTTCCATTTCCTCACCTAAATTCAAATGCTGCAATCTATTTTGACTTTATTGAAAATGAGAGTATTAGAGGTGGTTTATTACCCTTATCATTAATTATTTATTACAGTGAAAAAATTCCAAAAAATATCATTAACCAATTTAGTTCATTCATTATTAAGCAATTTAATGATATAAAAAAGAATTATCTCGACAAAAATCTAGTAGAAGATATTCTTCACTCTATTCATAGTACAATAATTAATCAGATAACTTTATTTCAGCCTTCAATTGAAGCACTAAAATTAGCTGAATTACGGTATGAGGCTTTATTTAAAGCTGCTCGTGATGCTATTCTAATTATTGATAAAACATCAGGAATAATAATAGATGTGAATAAAAAAGCGGAGGAGTTATTTCAACGACCATTTGAGGATTTTATTGGTTTACATTCAAGTCAGGTATTAAGTGGTATTATTGATATAGATTTTAATGAAGCTATATTTGATCCCCTTGATTATCCCTTTCCTTTAAGATTAGAGGTTATTGATAATTCTGGTAATCTTATTCCGGTTGAAATTAGTGTAAGCGAAATTCAGATGGGGGGGCAAATCTTTGCCCAATATATTATTCGAGATATTACTATGAGAATAGAAGCAGAAATTAAATTAAAACATTCTGAAATAAAATATCGTCACCTCTTCCAAGATTCACCTTTTTCCATTCTTTTAATTAATCCTAAAGGTTTTTTAGTCGATATTAATCCCGCTTTAGAAAAAACTTTAGGATATAAAAGAGAGGAATTAATAGGAAAAAGATTTGTAGATCTTTCGCTAATCCATCAAGATTATATAGTGGAAGTTCTAAAAAGATTTAAAAAAGAAGAAAGAGGTAAAATTTTTCCTTCAATAGAAATTCAACTTTATCAGAAAAATGGTAACCTCATTTGGGTAAATATGCAATCATCTTTAGTTGATATTGGTGAAGATACATTTTACCAAATAATTTGTCAGAATATAACAGACCAGAAAAAAATAGAACAGGAATTAAAGAAAATATCAAGATTAAAAGCTATTATTACCGAAATAGTATCAAGATTTGTTGGAGTAAAAGATTTTACTGACGCAATCATTCTTTCACTTCGAGATATTGGTGAATTTGTTCATGCGACAGGAGCTTATCTTTACATTTTTAATAATATTTACGATTTCACAAAAAGAAATTATGTATGGTATAGTAAGTTGATGTATCCCAAAATTGGTTTGCCTAAAAACATAGTAATTAATGATTTTCCATGGGTAATTGAGAAATTAAAACATTCTGATTATTTTTACATTAAAAATGTAAATAATCTTCCTGAACACGCAGTAAAATTGAAAAATTTTCTTAAAATTCATACAGTTAAAAATCTTTTAACATTTTCAGTAAAAATTGATGGAAACTTAGAAGGATTAGTTTGTTTTGATAATATTACAGAGGAGGATTATTGGATCGAAGAAAATCTAGAATTATTAAGCATTATTTCAGACATCCTTAATAACGTGATACTCCGTAAAATAGCTGAAGAGAATTTACGTCTAAGTAAAGAAACTATTCATCAAGAATTTGATAGAGAGTATTTTTATAAGGAGTTATTTGTAAATGATATAAATACTATAATAAAGAACATTCAATCCCTATTAGACGAATGTATTGAAGAAGATAATCAACTTATATTAGAATCTAGAAGTGAACTATTAGACTCTATTAAAGATCAATGTATAAACGGTAAACTTTTAATACACATAATAAGAAGGTTGACCCTGCTTAATGAAGCAAAAATAATTATTGAACCAGTAAATTTAATTAATGTAATGCAGAATGTTATAGAATTTGTTACAAATAATTATTCTAATAAAAAAATTGATATAATAGTTGATCATCCCAATGAGGCTCTATATGTAAAAGCTGATAAGTTTCTAATAGATATTTTTGTCAATATCATTATTAGTTCAATTAGATATAATAAAAACCCCAGAATAGAGATCAAAATCATTATCTCTAAAGGTCAAAAAGAGAACCAAAATTATATAAAAGTAAAATTTATTGATTATCAGAAAGAAATTTTAAACATCGATAAAGAAATGATATTCAATAAAGAAAGAGAAAAAGATGATAAGATCAAAGAAATAATTTTAGGGTTTCTTTTGGTAGAGCGAGTTTTAAATAATTATAGCGGAAAAATATGGGTTGAAGGAGATTCTTTTGTAATTTTATTACCTGAAGCTTAAAAATTGAGAACTATACAGTATCCCATTAAATGATTAGTAGTAATTTTGCATAAACAATTTCTTGATTTTTTATTACCTTTCTCCTTTTCAGTTGAAAAATCTATCATTTTATCTTTCTTTAATACACCATTAAAGGTAAAAGAGGTGATATTATTCGTCATTTTTCATCATTATTTTTCAATTCACTCTGAACATGAATTTATATCAAGATGAAATTTAACAATAGCTTGTGATTTAAAATGAATGAATTGAGTCTTGAAGATATAAAAGAGAATATAAATCAACGAAACGTATATCAACAATCGAAAGAAAAAAGTAAGAGATTAGCGGGAATTATTGTACCTCCACTTTTGATGCTGACTATGTTTCTTATTTATACCTTATTCGGCATAATTTTTGGAAATGAGCTTGGTTGGTATTTGGGATTGTTTGTGTATTGGATATTATGTGGACTTTTGTTTTCAGCGTGGCTTATTGGATTTGATAAGATTAAAGAATTGAGTACCCCTAAAAGATTGAAACTGAAATTAGTTCCTTTAATTATATTTCCTGTAGTAATGGCATTTACTTTTAGGGTCTTATCAGGAACAGAATATAACAAAACAAGTATTTGGGTTGTAATATTACTTGTGATAACCGCGTTTGGAAATGGAATCTTTGAAGAGATATTATGGCGGGGAACTTATATGGTATTATATCCAAATAATAATTTCATAAGAATTATCTATTCCACCATTTGGTATGCGTTGTTTCACTTTGCATCCGGAAGTCTCTCTTCAAATTCTAATACATTGGGTTTAGTTATTGGATCGGCATTTTTTGGAATATACCTAGCTTCTTTAGCTAAATGGACCAATACAATTTGGTGGAGCATTCTTTGTCATATCTTAGGGGGATTTGTCTTAGTTGTATGAATTAAATAAAATTAAAAATAAAGAAAGAAATTACACTTCGATTGGAGTTATTTCTTTTAATTTTTTTATCTTTTTAACCTTTGGACTTTTAATAAGATGTCCTTGAATAATTACTTTTATAACTTTTCCTAAGTAATCTATTTCTTCTAAAGGATTACCAGGAACTACAATAAGGTCAGCATATTTTCCCTTTTCAATACTTCCCGTAATATCATCTATACCGATATTTTCAGCGTTGCCTTTCGTAGCATAATAGATTGCTTCTTGTGAAGTCATTTCAGTATATTTTAGGTAATATTTTAATTCTTTCCAGAATTCATATTGTAAGGAATAGGGAACAGATGCATCAGTACCACATGATAATCTCAACTTTTCTTTATAGGCTTTTTGTAGTGCTGAGATCATACCTTTTTCAATAAGCTTTGCATTTTCAAAACTTTCTGCTGTAATTTTAGTCTCCTCTTTGGGTAAAGTAGCCATTCCCATGCCTGCAGTAACAGTAGGCACAATAACCGTATATCCCCTTAAGGCTTTAGGATTATTCCGTATTAATGGAACTAAGTCATCAGGTATTTCAGCAGCATGTTCTATACTGTCAACACCTCCCTTTAAAGCTTCTCTCATCCCTTCTGTGGATTCACAATGGGTTGCAACTAGTAATCCACCTCTATGAGCTTCAAAGCACGCTGTTTCAATCTCTTTTATAGTCATTTGAGGTCGTCCCGCTTCTCCTACCTTTCTGGCATCCATAACCCCTCCCGTAGAAAGTATTTTTATATGATCCACTTTCATTCTTAAATTCCATCTAACAGCTTTTCTAATTTCAGTGACAGAATCAGCTACAAACGCATTTACCCATCCATGTCCCCCTGTAACACAAATACCTTTACCTGCGCACAATAATCTTGGTCCGACTATTTTACCCTTGTTAATCTTAGCTCTTACTTTTAAATCAACATACAACGGATCAGACATAGATCGCATTGTTGTGACTCCGCTGTTAAGAGCATTTAAAACATTTTTTCTCATAAGTTTAAACAAAATTATTTTTCCTATTGGCGTGGCAAGGAATTTAAATAATTTTTTCATACTATTATCGCTTAATTTCATCAATTTAGTAGGTTTGCCGCTCCCTATTAAATGACAATGTGAGTTAATTAAACCAGGTAGTACATAAGTTCCTTTTAAATCGATTTTTTTATAATCATTGGGAATTTCAATTTCTTTTTCAGGCCCAACTCCTATGATTTTGCCCGGAGTTTCCTCTTTATCTGTAAGATTTTTGATTAGGATAACTCCATTAGCAATTATTTTGCTATCCTTATTACCATCAATAATACTACAATTTACTAAAGCTATATTAGCTTTTGGCTCCTTTTTCTTGTATTTTAACCCAAATAACCACGATATTATAAGATACATTAAGAAAATATCAATTAAACTACCAATAATAGAAATAATCCAAAACCAAGTAACAGGTAACCAACTGGAATTCAAATGAGCAATGTTTAAAGTTAAATTATACATTTTAAAACCAAAGAGGCCTAACACATCCAATATACCTAAGGGAATGCCTACAAATGGAATAATCCATGGGAAGAAATTTAAAATCCCAACGATTAGATAAGCTAAAGTCCCAAAAATACCTTCATATGTACCATAGGTTATCCATGCTAATAAGGCTATGAAAATTAAAAAAATTAATATCGACAATAAGCCTGTTAACTTAAACCTTGAATTCTTATTATTTTCACTCATGATATATCACGAAAGATTAAAAGAGAAATAAAAATTATAACTTTTTAATACACTTAAAAAGCGTATCTGATAATATTTTTTCACGAGGATCTCCAAGTAAATAAAAACCAGATTTGTTCATAGCATAACAAAAGCCTACTTGACTGCTAGGATCTGCGTATGCAAAAGATCCACCAGCTCCAGGTGTGCCAAACGCTTTTTCATCTGAACCGAATAAAAAGTCTGGTGAGGGTTTTAAGAAACCAAGAGAGAATCGTGTTTTAAGATGTAGTACTTGATCGAAAGATCCCAATTCTGGAACTGATGCAGGTTCCATTAAAGCATTCAATGTTTCTTGTTTAATATTTAATTCCTTTCCACCACTTGCAAAAAAGCTATATAATTTTGCTACGTCTCGTACTTGCACAATTCCATTTGCTGCTGGTAATTCTATTTTACGCAATTCTCGTTTATTATAATTTTTAACAGTTTGTAATAATTTAGGATTTGAAAAGGTTCTATTTGTAATAGTACCTTTTTTAAGGAATGCTTTTACAAAAGCTTTTGGAAGTTTTTTAGTATTAAAAATCATTCGAAATCTATATAATGGAGCATACATATTCGCTATTCGAGAATCTGGCACTTCATCAGGCAACCCTATATAAATCTCTAAATCTAAAGGCTTTGCAATCTCATCGCGAAAGAATTGACCAATAGTTCGATGTTGTGGATCAGTTTTTCTAATTAATTCGCTTTCATACCAACCCAATGTAATGCCATGATACCCATGTAAGGTTCCAGGCGTCCATAATGGTTTTTGTTTGGCAATTGCAGACTCCATCTTATCAGGATCTCCTAGAGTTTTTAAGTCTAGTGGTTCATCTATTGCACACAACCCTGCTTTATGTGAAAGTAACTGCCTTATAGTAATATCTTCTTTTCCATTCTGTGCAAAATTAGGCCAGTATCTTGAAACCTTTTCATCATATTCAAAATATCCCCTCGAATGTGCAAGGGCACAAGCCAATCCAGATATACCTTTAGTTGTAGAAAAAACAAGAACTAAAGTATCTTCTTTCCAAGGATCACGCGTTTTTGCATCACGGTATCCGCCCCATAAATCTACAACTTTCTTTCCTTTATAATAGGCAGCACAGGTTGCACCAACTTCTTCTCCTTCCTCAAAATTATTAATAAATACTTCTTTCACTTCTTCAAATCCAGGTTCGATAAAACCGTGGATCAAAGACTCAATGAACTTAAATTTAGCCATTTCTAATCATTTAGTTTTGCTAAAAGAAAATTAATAATTAATATGTAAGTTAAATTATAGAATTCCTTACCATTAAATTTAATCCTTAGTGTTCCATTATCTTTTTAAATTCATTTTAATAAGGATTTCTCTTGAGTTATTAAGTATATTATATATTCTTTTTCTTTTTTCTCATAAATTTTGATTATTTCTGCTTTTAGAGCAGAAGTTATTTCTTTAGCTAATTTCCAAGAAAAAGAATAAAAAATTAGAATATATAAAGGTAAATAATAGCATAGATTTTAAAAAATTCCATCCCACACCATTCTCTCCGTCTTGAAAGGATCATCCACTAATTTTACCTCAGTGCCAAAGATCATTGTAGATCTATTTCTAAGGTCATAAGGATTCCATTTAGGGATACCCTCATGATTAGGATTTCCGTTTTGTGCAAATGAAATCCAAGAGTTCATCATCTTTTCACTGAGAATATCGGTTTCATTACTTTTTTTTGGGGTAATTCCTCTTGCTTTTTCACCTAATCTTCCAAAAACAAAAGCTATTTCAAGTGCATGGCACGCACCCAATTTTCCTCCGAATTCAGGTGATTTATAGGTAAAAAGATAAGAGAAAACGTTAGGTTGGTGTTTGCATTGAGCCTCTACTAATCTTATACCCGAGACTCTGAATCTGAAATCGGTTAATATTGCTTCTAAAATGTCCTGTGGATCTGTAGGAAGCGTACCCTCTCGTGCTTTTTTATATGTATCAATGATTTTCTGAGTTACACCTTCATCTTCATTAAAAACTTGTATCAGCCTGTGAGTTCTTCTAAATAAACCCTCTTCATCGAGTATTTTATTTGGGGGGGATATAACTGAATATAGTTTCATTTCATCTTGATTTGTCCCCACTATAAGTTCCAGATCGGACGCAAATCCATCTCTAATCGCTTCAAGAGGATGTTTCGGTAATGATTTACTATCGATATAAACTCCATAAGGAAAATTTCTACCTTTTGCTCGTGCTTCCAATTCCAATTTAGTTTGGACATCCACAATTTTTTGTGGAGATATCTTTTTTAATGCTTCAATGTCAAATCCTTTTATACCCAGCTCAGTCATGATGCGCTCAGCGCCATTAATTCCAACCTTAGGATGGAAACTGCGCGGATGAGCAGCTCCACTTTGAGAAATTACCCTATTAATCAATCCTTTTGCAGCAGGCATAGCCATTAAAGTAGAAACCGCTACTCCCCCTGCAGATTCACCAAAAATAGTCACATTGTTCGGATCTCCCCCAAAAAGACTGATGTTATCTCGAACCCATTGAAGTGCTGTGATTTGATCCAATTGCCCTAGATTTGCAATTTCGTCTTGAATGAAAATATAGCCAAATATACCAAGACGGTAATTTATTGAAACGATAACTGCATTACCAATTTTTGCCATTACCGTTCCATCTGTTCTTGAACCACTACCAAAAGAAAATCCCCCTCCATGTATCCAAAATAAAACGGGACGCTTGGTATCGTCTACTTCTGGCGTCCATACATTTAAGCTTAAACATTTCTCTTCATCTTGTAATGGATGTGGCTGAGGAGTAAAAAAAGATTCTCTTTGGGGTACATCAGGACCGAATTTTGTACAATCAAGTACACCGCTCCACGGTTCTTTTCGGATGGAGGGTTTGAACCTCAAATTTCCGACAGGTGGTTCTGCATATGGAATTCCTTTGAATTTCTTTACACCTTCTCTTTCATATCCTTTAATTTTGCCCTGTTTGGTTTCAATAATTATTTCTTTCTCCAATATTAGACCATCTCTTTAGATTGTCTTATAATTCTATTATATAAAGTCATTTATTTTACAACTTAAAATCTTTAATATCAAAAAAGTAGTTCGTTTCTTAAACATATTCCTATTTAAAGTTACAAATTAATTTTAAAGATTTACGAGCTGAATATTCTTTTTAACACAAATTGAAAATTGAAGAAATTAAAAATAATAAAATAAAAAATGGACCTCACATTTTTATGATGTATATTCTGAATAGATGAGATTTTATGGATAAGGAAAAATTAATAACCATTATTGGAATGGGACCTGGTAATGGAATGGGAATTGCAAGACGGTTTGGTAAAGAAGGTTTTTCAGTTGCTATGATTTCACGAAATGAAGAAAAGTTACAAAAACTCCAAGGAGAATTAAAAAAAGAAGATATAAATGCTCATTATTTTGTAGGGGATGCAAGCAAGCAAGAATCCTTAAAGAATTCGTTTCAACAAATAAAGGAAGAACTAGGGAGCACGGATGTGTTGATCTATAATGCTGCCCGATTAAAGATGAGAAATATTCTTGAAGAACGCTTCGAATCTTTAGTTACTGATTTCAAGGTGAATGTAGCAGGAGTTTTAGTCGCTGTTCAGGAGGTGCTTCCATCAATGCTAGCAAACAAGGAAGGTACCATTCTTGTTACCGGAGGACATCTAGGTATTGAACCTCATAAAGAATTTGCTTCGCTTTCTATAGGAAAGGGGGCCCTTATTAATTTGGTGAAAGTATTAGCAGCAGAATTATCCACAAAGAATATCCATGTCGGTTCGGTTATTATTTGTGGAATTGTAAATCCAAAAGATGAGAAATACAATCCCACGGCAATTGCAGAACAATTTTGGAGATTGCATACTCAGAAAAAGGAAAGATTTGAAGTAGAAATATTATATTAGACTGAAATATATTTCTATATATATTTATTATTTATTGATGTGAACTTTCTCGTTGTTTTTACTTTCAAACTATAATAAAGAGGTTTATATTAGTAGAGATTCTTCTGCATCATGAACTCCTTATTTTGCCCTTTCATAATAAGATATTTATAAACTATTATGTATCTTACTATTAATTGGGCAAAAATATATTAAAAATCAATTAAAAAGCAATGAAGAGGTGAACTAAATAAATAATTCTAGACCAAAGATTTTAATTCTCTTCTATTCTACTTATGGTCATATCTATAAAATGGCGAAAGCGGTAGCAGAAGGTGTTAAGGAAGCAGGAGGGACGCCAATCATTAAAACAGTTGAAGAATTAATGCCAGAAAAATATTGGGATGAAAATGTGAGAAAAGCAAAAGATCTTATGAAAGATATACCAATCGCTGATCCTCGTCAAGATCTTAAAGATATTCAAGGCATAATTGTTGGAACACCTACTCGCTTTGGAAATATGACTGCTCAAATGAGAAACTTCTGGGATCAGACAGGAGAGGATTGGTTAAATGGAACATTAGTGGGAAAACCAGCCTCAGTATTTTCGAGTACTGCAACGCAGCATGGAGGGCAAGAAGCAACTATTCTTTCAACAATGATAACTTTACTACATCAAGGATTAGTCTTGGTAGGTTTACCATATTCTTTTCGAGAACAAATGAGAGTGGACGAAATAACAGGTGGAACGCCGTATGGTGCTTCAACAATTGCTGGTCCTAATGGCGAGAGAATGCCGAGTGAAAATGAGTTACAATTAGCAAGAGATCTGGGACGGCATCATACTGAGATTGCAATCAAACTGATGACAAAAATTCCAGTATTAGAGAAAGAAAGTATTGCTTTAGAAGCTTAATCCATTATTGTCTATATTAATGATCTGATAAATAGAAGGGAAATAAAATTTACATTTTTTCTTTTTTTTTTATATATGATTAGGCAAATTAAACACACATACCAATATATTCTATTTAAAATTCTAATGTTGACTAGATATGAATATTTAATTACTAATACTTGATCAGAATTCACACATAATGGGTATGAAGAAATTAACTGAAAGATGCATTCAGTCTAATCTATTTTATTGATAAAATTATCTGAAAAAAGCTGAGGAATTCTTTCACTGGAATTATTTTTTGTATCTTAAAGCCAACATTTTTTAGTTCTTTTAATATATTTTTTTGCATTTCGAATGAGTGAGAAGTAATTTTTTCAATAAATCCCAGATAAAAGTTATATAGAATTCGAAGTGAAGTTTTTGAAGGTTCATGATGTTCAAAAATTAAAAGAATACCGCCTTTTTTTAGTACCCTATGGATTTCAGAAAGGACATTTAATCTTTGATTTTTATCCATCTCATGTATTGCTGCAGAAATCACAACATGATTGAAATAATTATTTGAAAATTTCATTTCATTAGCATCCATTACTGTAAATTTTAGATTAGGATATTTATTCTTTTTTTGCGCTTGGGCGATCTGACCAAGAGATAAGTCGACTCCTATAAGATTGCAATCTTTATAAAGCAACTTTGTAAGTAAGATCGTTAGTGTACCAGTTCCACAGCATAAATCTAATATTCGATCACCTCTTCTGATATATGGAGATAAAGTCTTAAAGACGCTAACTCGAAGTATCTTTTCTCCCACTGGAGTCAATCCTATCTTCAATCCGATATCATATACCCTAGAAATAAAAATATCATATATTTGCGTATATCTTTTTGATTGATAACTGGTCATCTAACATTAGAATATTATTTAATCTCAAACTATCTAATATTAAATAAAAAGCAGAAATAAATATAGAAAAAAACTCTGTTTATTTATTATTAATAAAAAATACAAAAACTGGTAATAGACTCAAAACCTAGTGGGAGATATAAAATCTTAAAAAAATCTTTTTATTATGTGATGGAAAAATGAGTGAAGAAAAGCCAGAACCCGCACCACCAAAACAAAATAAACTTGTAGGAGCTGGTCTAGGTTTAATTATCATGGGCTTAGCTTATCTTGTGTGGTGGTTATCATTTATTGAAAATGCAATAATAGATCCCCGATGGACTCATAATATTGCATATGCGATTATAATTTTAAATGTAGGTGTAGCCTGGTATTATAAAACTCCATTATCAAGAACGGTTGTGATGATTCAATCCTTTATGCTACCCATAACGGGCAGCGGATCATTTGATACAGTAATTTGCACTATTATCACTTCAATAATACTTGTTCTCTGGATTTTTATAGTACTATTTGAAAAGAATAGAGGAAAGGAGTTTTTTAAAGAGAAAATAAGTACTAGAGGTAAGAATTGGATTAATATGCACACGCTGATTGTTGCATGGATCTTAATAGGGCATATGGGTTTAATGTTCTTTATTGTCAGATTGCCCCTAGAAGCTCAACTCTATGGTTATGGTGAAAGAGCTGGATATCTCATGAATTTACCACCTGAGAGTTATGAATTTGCTACCTGGACATTTAATATTGGGTTATTTTTGCTAATTTCGGTAATTTTATGGGAACAATACAAAATGGGATACAATTTACAGAATAATCCTTGGCCGAGAAAAAGTTTTTGGGTTGTTCTTATCATAATGGGAGCTTCTCTAGTTGCTTTAGCAATTCAAAGTATTACTGTGGGTATGGATTGGGTGGAAGTAGTTTATAGCTAAAATATTTTTAAGTACTTTTAAAATGTAACAAATTGATTTAATTCAATATAAATATTTCAGAATATTAGTGAATTATATATGAAAGAAGAGGATGTGTCATTAGCCCACGCAGGGATGACTTCTGAATTTGAGCTTCAAAAGGAATATTATGACAAGGGAAAAATATTTATAGTTCAAATTGAATCTACATTAAGATGTTCCCAGTTATGTAATTACTGTTATGCAGGAAGTACACCAGATAGTCCAGAAGGTATGAATTCTGAAAAGATAAAAGAATTATTAGATACATCGTATAAATTGGGAGTCTATATGATTGATTGGTTGGGAGGAGATCCACTTCTAAGGAAGGATTGGCATGAATTATGCAGTTATGCTTCAGAGTTAGGGTTAATTAATAATATATGGACTAGTGGTATTCCCTTAGCAAATCCAGAGGTAGCAAAAAAAGCTGTCAAAGTAACTAAGAGAGGTTTTATTTCAACGCATCTAGATACTCTAAATCCAGAATTATATTCTATTTTACATGGAGGTGAAAGACACAAGGGTGTTGTTAAAAATATAGAATTAATTATAAAAGGAATTAAAAATATTTTGTCTGTTGGGAAAGATCCAGGTGCAATAGTAAATTGTATTACCTATACTTCCCCTTTAGCTGATGGAGATGCAAAGAGTATGATTTCTTATATGCAAGAGGTATTTGGTATAAAAACTTGTCTAACTTTATTCAATCCTGTGATATACCGTAATGCTAATGCATCCTGGGAACCTAATATTACTCAAATTGAGGATGCATTTACTCATAGAGACATGGTAAATTATCCTGACTATCCTTCATGCGGAGTTATGGATGTATCAAAGTTTTACTGTGGAACAGTTATTTGTATAACTAGTAATGGATGGTTAACGCCTTGTTCGGTTATTAGAACACAAGAATTTGGTAATGTGTATGATGAGAAACTTGAAGTGTTAATTGAGAAAAATAAAAGGAGACTTCTCTTTTTAGACTTTAGAGATCCTTTTAAACTTCCAGGGAATTGTAGTGATTGTGCCAACAACTCATTTTGTTTTGGATGCAGAAGTAGTGCTTATTATTATGAAGGAGATATATTGTCAGTGGATCCTAAGTGTTATCAATTCACACCGAAAATTCTTAAGGAGGAAGACTAATATTTTTATTTTCAGCTTAAAATCTCTTTTTAATGATTTATCTAATTTAATTTTAAATATATTAATTTTATAATATATCATGGCTATTTGAAACCGTTATTTATATGCATAGAAAAAAGTATGATTTCTCAGTCTGGGATGTAAGTGAAGTATATGCCGGTCCAGGAGGTAAGCTTTGGGAACTACTTATGGGTGATCAAATTCACGTTGGAGGAGCAGATCAAACAGATGTTTTGGCAAAAAAGATAGGTCTTGATAAAAAAAAAGATATCTATTTATTAGATGTTTGTTCGGCTCTAGGTGGCCCGGCAAGACACTTAGCAGAAAAATATAGTGTTAACGTCCTGGGATTAGATATTACTCCTGAAATAATAGAAGAAGCTAAAAAACGGACAATAGGAAAGTCTTATGCAGATAAAATCGAATACAGACTTGGATCAGCTCTAGATATACCAGCTCATAAAAATACTTTTGATGTTGTTTGGGGTCAAGATGCATGGTGTTATATTAGAGACAAACCCAGACTTATAAATGAAATTAATAGAGTTTTAAAATCTGGAGGTATCTTAGGATTTACAGATTGGATTTGGGGGTCTATTGATGCACCTGAAACCGAAGCCGATTATCTGATGGAATTTATGGTATTTCCCGATATGCAAACTTATGAGGGATATATAAGACTTATTGAAATAGTCGGAATGAATCTTGAAGAAAAGGAAAATCTTAATCATGATTTCGCAATTCATATGGATCACTATGTTTCAATTCTACAAAAAAATAAAGATAATATTATCAATGGATTCGGAAAGGAATTATATGAAGAAGCAGAAAAAGGATTACTGGCTTGGCAGCGTGCTGCTCATAATAAATGGGTAAGTAGAGGTTTATGGATTGCGAAAAAACCTTAACTTTTTTTCAAAATTTTAATTAATTATTTGTTTTTTAATATGGATTCAGTAATAATTATCTTTACAAAAGTACCAATCCCAGGGTCTGTAAAAACCCGTTTGACCCAAAATACATGTTTAACAGAATTAGATTCCGCTAAAATTGCTGAAGCGATGCTCAAAGACACGATTAGTTTAGCTTCCAAGACTGATGTGAATAGAATTCAAATTGGATATTATCCTAAGGAAGCAATAAAAACACTTAATAAAATTATTGATTCGGTCAGAGCTGATGGTTGCTTAAAAAAACCAGTGGAGTTAATTCTTCAAATTGGGTCAAATTTTGATCAGCGGTTTGGATCAGTTATAAAGGAATCTTTTAAAGAAAATGTGAACTTTTTAATTGTTTTAGGTGCAGATTTACCATTTTTAGATCCAAAGATAATAAACAAAGCTTTAGAAAACTTAATTGAAAAAATCGATGAGAAACCAGTCATTATAGGTCCTTCTAGTGGCGGAGGTATATATCTTGTTGGAGTCACTAATGATTTTAACCCAAGTTGGTTTTCAGATTATAAGTTGTTTAGAGGAGGATCAGAGTTATCTAAATTTGCTGCTTTCTGTGGAGAAAATAAATTTCCGTTAATAACTCTCCCTCCGTATGGTGATATAGATATCGAAGAAGATTTAGTTTCATTAATTTCCTATATTAAAATACTTAAAAATTCAGAAAAAACCATTGGTTTCTATTTTCCTCATTATACTAACAAAATCATAGAAAAATTAGATATTTATATTCTCGAAAAACAAGATCAAACGCGTAGGCGAAAAATAGCGAAAAGAAACTGTAAATAAAAATCATGCAGGTAAGTATAATAATTATAACGTTGAATGAAGAAGAAAATATCGAAAAAACTGTAAAGAATGCTCGTTTAGCAGCACGTTTTCCTTCGGGAAGTGGAGTTCCTATTGAAATCATTGTTAGCGATGGAGGATCTACGGATTGCACTACTGAAATTGCACAAAACATAGCAGATAAAGTGATTATTGGACCAAAGGGAAGATATTTGCAGTTAAATGCTGGTGCTAAACAAGCAAAAGGAGATATTTTACTTTTTTTACATGCTGATACAATTTTACCAGAAGGTGCTATTATAAGAATCCTTTATAGATTAAAAAATCCTAAGGTTATCGGAGGAGCTTTTAAGAAAGATTGGAATTGGAATCCTAGTGTTAAACGATCATCATTCCTTAAATTTGCGAGTTTCTGGTGGCAAGGATTAGGTAACTGGCTTGTGAGATTACTAAGAACTTTTCCTGGAGATAATGCTATTTTTGTTCGTAAATCAATTTTTGAAGAAATTAAAGGATTTCGACCTTTATGGATATGTGAAGATTTTGATTTTTCTCACAGATTAAGAAAATATGGGAAGAAGAGATTTATATATATACACTCAACAGTACTTACATCAACAAGGCGATATGAAAAATATGGATTCCTTTATATAAATATAATGTGGATTTTAATATATTTTCGATGGCGTTTTGGTATGTCTCAGAAACGTCTAGAAGATAAATTTAATAAATATTCTACAATTCCAGAGAAAGGAAATAAAAATTATCTAAAATTTTAACAAAGTCTGATGTAAGTCTTATTGGTTTGATTTTAGTTTCACTCATCTTTCTTTTTACTCTCTAAATATTTTAAATATTCGAGCTCCTTTTTCTCATGTATTTTAATTATTTCTGCTTTTTGAGAAGTCCATTCAGGACCATCCAGCTGGTAAAAAAACATTACTAGTGCGCCTAAGATCAAAAATAAGGACGGAATCAGTGCAAATCCAATCATGATTCCCAATTGCGCAGAGAAATTTTGAGTTTGTTGGTCTGAATTGAATCCAAAAAGTGTGATAATAATTAAAAATAACCAATTTGCCAAGGAAATTGCTGGTTTTGTAATCAATGCGTTTATTCCAGAATAAGTTGTTTCCCTGCGCTTTCCTGTTCGTACTTCGTCGTAATCAACAATATCAGCTACAACCACTTGGTTTGTAAGCATATACCCAGAAATCCCGATACCTATTAAGATACATCCAATTATAGCAAGCTCAAATGTCCATCCAATAAAAAAACTTAAAAGGAAACTCAATCCTGTCCACATCATTGCGAAAATGAAGGTTTTTTTAACCCCATATTTCCCAATTAGTTTATTAAAAATAACTAAGAACGCAAATATCATTATGAAGACTATTAATAATGGAAACGTAGTGGCGATGCCGGACAAGATCAAGACATAATTAACATAATAAAAAATTGCGGTAGTAAGGATTGTCTGGGCAATTGTAAAAGAAAAGTTAGATACTTCAAAAATTAAAAAAGGTGTATTTTTAAATGTTTCTTTTATTCCTTTGATGATTGGAAGTGTTTCTTCCATTTGTGTATATTTATTTTCTTTTAAGTGAAAACTACTCATGTATATCATTATAGCGGAAATAATACCCACAATTATCATAGTAATGAGAAATGGAGTAATCACATGAGGTGATTCAATTCCAGTTAATAAAAATATTGGTAAGATAAAAGAAATTAAAAGTGAGATAGAAGTTATTATATTACTATATATCATCAAATTACCTCTTTCTTGTGAAGTTAATGTCATTTCTGCTGGAAGGGTATAATTTATAAGCCCTAGTATTGTGAATAGGGTATCAAAGACGAATAAAACGACAATTAAATTAAAAAAGAGGGCAACTTGGTTATTTACATCAACAAATGGAAACCAACATAAAATGAACACTATGCCATATATCGGAGCGCCGAATCGAATATAGGGGATTCTCCTGCCATATTTTTCTGATTTAGTATGATCTTCTATGAAACCAAATATAGGATCATTGATCGCATTCCAAAATGAAAAGATTAACCATGCGATTCCAATCAATTGAGCGTTCAACCCTAAAACTACGTTATAAAAGAATGTAATAGCTGAAAATGCTATTTGAGACGGCAAGTTAATACCCGCTCCAAAAATTCCATATGCTAATTTCGATTTTAATGATAATTCTTCAATTGACATTAATTTATCAAGTTTAATATGGATCTCAAGATATAATTAAATCTTTAGGCAACTTAAAAACTAAAATTAAATTAAATAAATCAATTTACTTTAATACTATATTATAATATTCAAGATGGAATTTATGGTAAAATTCAATATATCAACAATTATTAACCAAAATCCAGAAATTGTATGGAAAGCTTTTATAGATCCACAGAATATGATACATTGGACACGATTTTTAGAAAAGGTGGAAATTATCAAGGGGAAATTAGGAGAAATAGGAGCAATTTCTCATTTACATTACTTAGAGAAAGGTCGTTCCTATATCTTAGAAGATAAGTTACTTTCTTATGAGGAAGGGAAGAGAATAGAATCTCAGGTCTCTGGACAGGGGTTGAATATTATTGTTGAAACGATTTTAGAATCACATCCGAAGGGAACAAAAATTTCGATGACGTGGAATGGAACAAGTAAATCCTTTTTTACCAGGATTATCCTAAAATTAATGCAAGGTAAAATTAGCAAAAATGCAAAGTCTGAATTAGATACTTTTAAAAGTTTGGTTGAGAAATACGGAGTTAGTTTCTCTGATCATGATTTAGGTCGGAAATTAATTCCCTAATCTCTTCTACACGTTCAGTATTACCCATCCCTCGATATGTATTCATTAAATATTCCAAATTTTTCAAATCTTTAGGATCTAATTCTAAAGCTTTTTTGTAATAAATTTCAGATTTAGCATAACTGCCTGCGTTATAATATAATCCTGCAAGATTTTGAAGTGCGTCCTTATCTTTTGGGTTTAATAAAAGCATTCTTTTAAGTATCCATTCTCCTTTGACTGTTTGTCTTGTGTTAAAATAAATGCGTGCAAGCATGTTTAAAGTGTATTTATCGTTTATATCCAACTCTAATAGGCTCTTAAAGATTTCCTCTGCTTTTTCATAATGTTGTTGATTTAAATAAATAAATCCAAGATTAGAATATGGTTTAAGATACTTTTGGTTAAGGTTTAGAGACTCTTGCCAATATTCATTTGCTTTTTTAAAATCATTCTTATAATAATAAATCGTCCCAAGGATGTTTAATACAGGGAGAAAGTTAGGCTTAATTTCTAAAACTCTTCTGGCATACTCTTCCGCATTTTGAAAGTCCTTCATTCTTAAATGAGAAAAAGCAAGAAGGTATAAAATCAAATAATTACCAGTAGATTCAAATTTTTTCAGTAAATTTAAAGCTTGATCAAATTCTGGTTTATTTATTAAACATAAAGCTTTTCCCGCAGTGGCATTCACTGAACCGGGATTAATAGCTAATGCTTTTTCAAAGTAAATTAATGCTTCCTCAAATCTTTTTAAAAATGCTAGTAGAAAACCTTTAGCATTTAATATTGGTTCTTCTTCATTTTTCATTTGAAGTAATTCTAAAATTTTTTCTAAATAGGGTTTTCCTTTTTCTTTTTCCCACTGATATCCTTCTAATAGATATGGATTTTCATTAACATTTTTTACAAGATCCTCCAATTTTATTTCATTTAATAGCATTTGAATTTGAGGTAATCTAAATTCTCTCCAATTCTTGAAGATTTCTTCTAAATCTGCCACACTGTTTAGTTTTTGTTTTAACTGAGCAAGACCATAGTTAAAATCCTGAACTTCTGGAGTCGATCCAAATCCCCCTTGAGTTGCGAGATCTATCGCTTCTTCAAGTGTTTCAATAGCTTTTGTGATTCTTCCTTGATTATAATATACCATGGCAATATCATTGTATGTACCTGCGATACCTCCTAAATCATCAACTTTTTCATAATAATCAAGAGCTTCTTCATAGTTCCTCAGAGCATTTTGATAATCACCAATGTCTTTAGAGAAATTACCCGCTTTTTTAAGATCGAATAAGACCCGATTCATATCATTCAACATTTTATCTATTGGTAAAGCTTTTTCTAATAATTTTACTGCTTTATCTTTAGAATTAAGTTCACTATGTAATAAAGCCATGTTCGTTAAATAAATAGCTTTTTTTGCGAGATCTCCCAATATTTCTACCTTTTCTAATGCCTTTTCATAATTTGCTAATGCTAACTTCTTTTTCCCTTGTTGCGCATAAATTGATGCAATATTGTTTAAGCGCACCGTTATGCCATTTAAATCTCCTAGTTCTTCAGAAATTTGAAGAGCTTCTTGAAATTTCTCCAATGCGTTTTCATACTCGTTTTTAGAAAAATATACGGAACCGATATTACTAAGAAGACGCGATTTAACACCTAGATCTCCTAAATCTTTATTTATTTCTAATGCTTTTTGATAATACTCAAATGCTTCTTGGTATTTCCTGTCTGAGAAGTAAGTTAGACCAATATTATTTAGAATTGTGATTTTTTCTATAATAATTGGAGAATTTTCTGCAATTGCAAGAGCCTTTTTTAGCCACACTATTGCTTCTTGATACTTTCTTTGAGACTTAAATACCATACCAATGTTATTAAGGGTCATAGAACTGCCTTCAAGCGCTCCAAGATCTAACGCTCTTTCATAACACTCTAATGCTTTTTCAGGATCTCCTTTATCTAGATATATTAGGCCATTATTGTTAAGAAATGATGATTCTACATCGACATTTCCTAGTTCTTTCGCTAAACTCAATCCCATTTCTCCTATCCTCAGAGCATTATCAGGTTGTGCTAATCTATAATACAATTCCCAAGTAAATAATAACTTTCTAATCTCATCAATCGGGTGTAAAACTTTCTGAAACCAATTTTCATAATCGAATTCAATTAAAGAGGTTTTAGCAAAATTAGGTTGACGTTTTTCATTTAATAATAGTTTCCAAAGGAAATCTCTGACAAAAATGGCTGTATTTACATTAATTTTAAATATTTTAATCGGATGGTCAAGATGGATTGAAATCTGTCCTAATTCTCTTAAAAGTGAAGTGATTCTATCTGTATTTCCTGCATTATTCTCAGAAACTGCTTCAATCCTAAAAATCTCTGGAACTTCAGCAGATGTATGGTCCACCCAAATAATTTTAGAAATATTTTGTAATTCTTTCAAGGTAGGACTTATATCGAAATCATCATTGCCTGAATATCCCATTACAAATAGAGTTCTACCCTCTAACAAGTTAACCAACGCTGGCTTCTTGTAATCTTCAATCGCAAAAGTCTTTTCATCTCGATCCCTTCCTAAAGCCGATATCGTGGTTACTAAAGTATCTCTCGTATCCTCATTAGTTATAATATTTTTTTTTGATCCATGTATTTTGTAAATCGGAAATCTACCTTCTTTTGCCAGAATATCTGGATCAGCATAATTCATGAAATCTATACGAGTAATTATTGGTAAAATTTTTGATTTATCTTCAATGATATTTATTAAAGCAAATTCTATAAGATAATCAAAATTAGTAGTAATTACGTGGTGTCCCTTTATAACGCTATGTGCTAATAAATAATGGAGTATATTTGGCTGAGTGTAATTATCAAAAAAATCCATTATCCTTAATTTTGGATCAAAATGCTTTTGAATAAATTCTACAACTGTTTCATATCTTAATCCTTGTAAGGATAAGATTTTACTGATTTCCTTATCTGTAGCACACAATTTCACGAGAGTGTTGACAATTTGAACTGCTGATTTGAGACCTGAAGGTGGCTCCATTGAAATCCCAGCACCAACTAGAAATGTGAATTTCTCATTCGGAAGGATAATTTCTTCTAATTCGTGGAAAATCATACTTTTTCACTGAAAGATTTTTATTTAATAAAATAGACTGACTAAATTCAATAGTTATAAAATAAAGATCATAATTTCAACCATAAAAATAATATTACTATAAATTAAATGCTTATTAAGGAATATGATAAATTTTTAAAAAAGTAAGTAGAAAGAAAGTACTGATAATTTTGAGTAAAGGAGAATTTCTATGGGTTATTGGTGGAAAACTTGAAAATAAATATACTGTTGGAGATACAACTGTTTATAATATTGGTGCCGATGAATGGTATAGTAGTGTAAATTGTCAAATATCTCCGATGCTTGTGCCCGTCCAAGGTGCTGGTTGGACTTTATTTGACAATAAAATCTTTTGTTTCGGGGGGAAAACTAAACCTCATTCTGGATGCTGTGATCATGTTCAAGTTTATAAAATAGAAGATGACACATGGGAATTCTATCATAAGATGCCAGAACCACGTAGTAAATTAGGTAAATTTTATCCTGTTGTAAATAACCAATATATTTACCTTTTTGGAGGTGATAATGCTCAGGGACGATTTAATCGCGTGAATTGGAATTGGAGGTATAACTTATTAAATGATGTATGGAAGGAAGATGTTGCGGATGCTCCTTTTTCGCAATCATTTCCTATTCCCACCTATCATAATGGATGGTTATATTATTCAACGGGAAATACAGGAAATAAATCTGAACAAAATTCTTATGAGGGATCTTTAAATCAGCGATATAATCCTAAAAAAGATATATGGGAAGTGATGGAACCATGTCCAATTCCTACTACCGATGGATCAGGAGATAAATGGCGAAATGAATTACACATAATAGGTGGATGGAATATAAATGAAGATTTTTATAACCCAAACGTAGAAAATTATAAAGGTCCTGTTAAAAAGCAGCACTTAGTCTATAATTACAATTTCGATACTTGGAAATTCGAATCTGCATTACCAGGACATTGGCATCACGGGGGCACCCGTGCTAGTAAAAACTTCCTTTGGCGATTTTTAGGAACTATAGATGAAGACATTAACATTAGGTCGTCCAATCCGCATTCAAATAAAATTTTTAAATGGGATGGACAAAATTGGGATGAAATGAAAGAAGCTCCTGTTCGAAAAATGAATTTTGGGACAATTTATACAAATATCGGACCACCATTCTAAACCTTATAAATTTAGTTTAGTTTCACTATTTTTAACTAGACTTTAAACAGATAGTAATCCTCTAGGATATATGAATGAAGATTCCGCATTAACATTGAAAAAGGCGTATGAAAACGGAGAAACCATAACCTTGAATGAAGCTCAGAAAATGCTTGAGCAATCAGAACTAGTAGAAAAGCTTTTAGAGCCCCCAAAAAGGAGTCCAGAGACTTTCGTTGGTATCCGAGCTTATGAATGGCGTCTACTAGAGCTCTCAGAAATACCCTTTACGAATACATTAGGAAAAGTTCAGAATTGGATTGAACTTCTTGTTGATAAATCTTATATTAAAGAAGGATTCTCTTTAGAAGGAAATGTAGACAATTTACTTGCCTGTCACAATGCCATGATCACTAATATCCTTCTAAGGATGGAATATGAAGATAAAGAGAAGATAGACGCTGGAATAGACTGGATTTTAAAGTATCAATCTGTTGAGAGAGGAAAAGAATGTAATTGGCCTGGTAAAGATCTCTATACGAGGTTTGGAGGTTGTATGAGAAAAACTCCGTGTTATTATAGCGTTGTAAAATCGATGGTAACACTTACAGAGTATAAGAAAAGATTTGGCGAGTCAAAAGAGCTCAATAATAAACTAAAGCAAGGATTAGAATATATTCTCCAACACAGAGTGTTTAAGAAACTATCTACAGATAAACCCATTGAGGATTCGATAATCTTAAACTTTTACCCGTATACATATAGATCGAATATTATAGAAATTTTATTGTTATTGAAAGTGAATGGTTTAATGGAAGATAAACGATGTAAAGATGCCATAGAAATATTAAAAAAGAAACAAAGATCTGATGGATACTGGCAAGCTGACACCTCATATATGAAAAGTGCGTGGATAGATTTTGATATACCTAAAAAACCTGGTTTATGGATAAGTTATATAATTGGAGAATTACTGAATAACTAAATTCAAGATTATTATATCAATTCCAAATAATAATTTCATCCAGAACTGACACTTTCTTATTAAAATCAAATGTTTTATTACTAATCTGTTTAATGACTTTTAGGATTATGTTTGTAGAATTTCAGCTTCAATGGCGATATCGCGTTTACCATCGCAATCAGAACTCTATTTGGAAGAAACAACACGTATTTTGCCCAAGCTGGAGGCGGTATTATTGCCGATTGTCAACCTCAGGAAGAATACATGGAGACATATAACAAACTCTATAGTGTATTGAAATCAATAAAAATCGCGGAGGCAAGAGAAAAATGAAAATCCTATTTATTAATAATTATGATAGTTTTGTATATAATCTGGTCAATTATGCCAATTACAACCAGACGCTGAAATAAATGTTGGGGATAACCATATTGCAGTAGATAAGGTAAAAGAAATGAATGCTGATAAAATAATTATCTCATCTGGTCGGACATCCTAAATATGATACGGGCACAGTAATTCCAATCATTAAGGAATTATACACCAAAATACCGATATTGGGAATCTGCTTAGGTCATCAAGCAATTGTCGAAGCGTTTGGAGAAGATGGAGATATTGAATACGTGGGCAGAGCTAAAGTGGGTCCCATGCACGGCAAGGAATCTAAAGTATTCCATGACCAAGAAACAATTCTAAAAAACGTTCCTAATCCCTTACAGGTTATTAGATACCATTCATTAGCTGTTAAATCCGATATCTTGCCACAAGACCTAAAGATCAGCGCCATTGCGGATGATGGTACCATAATGGGTGTTCGTCATAAGCAATATGCTATAGAAGGATTACAATTCCACCTCGAATTCATCAAGGTGAAGCCTCACGGCATTCAAATCTTAAAAAATTTCTTAGAACTTTAATTTTAATCTAAAAAAAAATAAAAAAAAAGATTAAATAGGATTAGTGTCTTGATCATCTGCAAAGAGAAATACCTCATCGATTTTAGAGTTTAATGCTTTTGAGATTTTATGAGCTAGAACAAGAGAAGGATTATATTTTCCTTTTTCAATATAAAGGATCGTTTCGCGCCGGACATTAACCATTTTAGCTAAATCACTCTGAGTCAGATTATAT
>JBHLOC010000077.1:0-9325 GCA_048940925.1 Promethearchaeota archaeon
ATAGAGGATCAAAGCAAAATTAGGACAGCTTATGAAAAACAAATGCAACCAGTAGAAATATCATCATCACACTTTTCTTTTGAATTTGCAAAAATTGAATAAGAAGTTGATTAAGTAATTAAAGGAAAAAGATTCAACTTTTATCTACAATTTCTTTTAAACCTAACACAGGTACAATTATTTTGTGAGGTCGAAAGAGGATTTCATAGTTTAATTCGTGTAATGCTCTTTCAATATAGAAATATGTGATAAGGATATAACTTAGATTCAGATTTTTCAAGATTTTACCCATTAATTTGGTCTCCCACACATTTAGAACATTAAGGACTATATCGAGGACTTTGGCTAAAGGTCTAGCAGCTCTTCTGAAGTAAAGATTATAAAGAATCTCTTCTGGTACTTCATATCTGTCTTTTCGAATAATATTATTCTCGATATACTTGAGCAGAGTATTAAATTTTATATAGCTCAATGCTCTTAAAAAAGAAGCTAAGTCTTTCTCAACTGGGAACTTACTCTTCTTTTCTTCAAGAGTTAGTTGTGGATCGCCCTCAAAATCTATAAAGTAAAAATTATATTGATTATCAGTTTTATTATAAAGAATCTGTTCCATATGTAAATCTTGATGAACAGGTTGAATTATTATTTTTGGTTTTTCAAATTCAGAACGAAATCGTTCAATAATATCTTTGATATCTATCAAGATGGAGCTAATTTTTGGTAAATTGAAAAATGCACTCTCTGGTTGCTGAGTCATATAATTTAACAATTCTGAGATAATAGAATTCAGCTTTTCAGTATAATTTTTAAGGTATAGGGAACTTTCCACTGATTCTGAATTATATTCTACTTGTTCTGGTAAAATTAAAGACTTATGTAAAGCATTGATATAATTTCCAATTTCAGCAGAAACATTTAACGTCTCATTGCAATTCTCCTTAATTAATTGCGAAATATTTGATTTATCACTATATCGAGAATAATTATTTTTTACCTTTTTAAAGATTTTATTGATCATCACATTAAGTTCACTCCAATATATATCCCCTAAATTTCCAATATTAATAACACTTTCAATTATTCCAATAGTTTCTTTGTTTTGCACTTTTATGGTACCGTAAATTTTAGGTGAATAAGGAAATTTATTTTTAACAAGGACAAATAAGGTAGATGGTTCTAAGCTTACAGAATAATCTTTATATGATTTTAAAACATATGAAATTGGCTCTTGATTAGGATCTCTCCTATTGGAAATCTTTAATAAAAATAATAAATTAGTTGTATTTCCTTTACCTAATTGTTGAATTGAAAAATCATATCTATCAGGGTACAGTCCTGCTTCTATTAGATTTTGAACTTTTTTCATGTTAATTTTATCTTCAAATTGTTTTGTATAAAGTGTTAGCTCTAAATTCATGGATGGAAATTTCTCAGAAATATTGGTATCAAATAACATATGCTTCCAAAAGTACAGACAAAATTCTGCCTCTACTAGATTAAGTGTTACTACCTTTTGTTCATTTTCAATTGTTATAACCATTTTCTTACTAAAGGTATTTTCAGTTAAATTTAATATATTCTCTCTTGTTTTTTCAACGGGATCTAGAATTTCCTCGATTCTTTCATAATATAGTAGAGGGAGAAAATAGAATTTAGAAAATTCAAACCCCTCAATACTAAGTACTGTTAAAAATATTCTGTTAGCAACGATTTTAAAATATTCTATAGAAATATTAAATTCTAAGTTTGATACCAAACTTAAACCCGACCACCTTCGCGATATTAGCCATCCTTTAAACTCATTTGAATTATAAATTCCTTGAATCAAATTTTTATCAAAGTAATAACTCATAAAAACCATTAATCATAAAAATCATAAAAATCTTTTACAAATATTTAACTAATGAATAAAAATGTGTGTTAATTAATATGAGTGAAAATAGCATTCACTTACCTATTGTCTTTCACTTCCATCAACCAGTTGATAATCATCAATTTGTAATAGAAGATGTATTTGAAAAGTCATATGAACCTTTAATAGATAATATATTCAAGTTTTCTGATATTAAGTTCACCTTACACTTTTCGGGGAATTTATTGGAATGGTTTTTAAATAATAAGCCTGAATTTATTAAAAAATTAAAAGCTATGGCAAAGAGGGGACAAATTGAGGTTATCAGTGGAGGATACTATGAACCAATCTTTGCTATCATTCCCTATAGAGATAAAATTGCTCAAATAAAAAAATTATCTGATTTAATTAAAAAAGAATTTGATTTAGATGTAAAAGGAGCTTGGTTATCGGAGAGGGTATGGGAACCAGACTATCCTTCCTTTTTAAATGATGCAGGGTTAAAATATGTTATTGTTGACGATAATCACTTTAGATCGACAGGAATAACGGAAAAAAATACATTTTATTCCTATATTACCGAGGATGAGGGTAAAACATTACGAATATTTCCTATTAATGAGGAATTGAGATACCTTACGCCATGGAAGCCTTCATATTACTCCATTGACTATTTAAGGAAATGGGCAGATGGAGAAGGTGATAAAATTGCTCTTTTAATATCTGATGCCGAAAAGATGGGTGTATGGGGCACTACTCATCAAATTTGTTATATTGAAGGATATGGTCATGAAGATGGAGATGGAGGAAAACCATTTATACCTGCTTTCTTTGAACAAATCAGAAAGAATGAATGGATTAAATCAATAACACTTACAGAATATATGACAAAATTTCCAGCAAAAGATTTGATATATCTCCCTACTGCAAGCTATGATAAGATGGAAGAATGGGTATTGCCTACTCAAATTCGCAAAAATTTTAAGAGAATAAGGAAATCTCTCAAAGACGATGAGGAAAAAAAAGATACCTATCAATTTCTGAAGGGAGGATTTTGGAGATATTTCCTTGTTAAATATCCTGAATCGAATAATATGCATAAAAAAATGCTTCATGTTAGGAATTCATTAATCTCTACAGAAGAAAGTCTATTGAAAATTGAGGATGAACATCTGGTTACTAAAATTTTAGAAAAAATTAATGAAGCATGGGATGAAATATATAAATCTCAATGTAATGATTGCTATTGGCATGGTTTATTTGGAGGAGTTTATTTACAATTTTTAAGGTTTTCAGTTTATACCCATTTGATTAATGCTGAGAAAATAATTGATGAAATTAATTCTTTAATTAATCCAAATTTGAAATCTTATGTCTATATAACTCCACTAGATTTCAATAAGGATAGCAAAACAGATTATTTAATCGAATCAAATATTTTAAACCTTTATATCAATCCTAGTGATGGTGGAACTGTTTTCGAATTGGATTATAAACCTAAATCATATAATTTACTTAATACATTAACAAGATGGCCTGAAGCATATCATGAAAGTAAAAAGCTTGAAACCAAAGAAGTATTGGTTGATAGATTCAAAAGAAACATGTTTCGCTTGAGATTTTTGCATAAGGATAATACTTTTGAGCAACTACAAGCAGATGATTATTATGAATTTGGAGATTTCGTCAATAAAGATTTTCGGATTACTAGTAGTGAAAAAGAAGGAAATATGGCTATAATAGAAATGGAACGCGTCGGAAATATAAAAAATATCGAATCTGATGATAAAAATCCAGTACGGATAACTAAAGATATATATGTAGAAAACAATGAGATTGAGATCATTATAAGATTAAATTTTGAGGAAATTTCAGGAAAGGAAGATATGTTAAAAAATATAATCAAAAGCTTGAATTTTGCGATTGACATTCCGTTTTTCTTCAATGGAAATCCTAATGAATTCCAATGGGAAAGCAATCAAGTCGAGTTCAAAAATGAATTAGAAAAAGATATATTAGAGCCCTTTCAATTCGAAGGTGTTTATTTTAAAGCTTATGATAAATCTTATGATTTGAATTTTGAACTATTTCTTTCAGGTGATTTAGATTCAAGTAAAATCAATAAATTTCCAATCATTACCTATGCATATACAGAGGAGGGATATAAAAAGATATACCAAGGTATAAACATTACCCCACTTTTTAAACTTAAAAAAAACCTAGAAATTCATCTCGACCTAAAGGTTTTTTAATATTTATACTTTTTTAAAAATTATATTTTTTTACATAATCGTGAGAATTTTGTCGATTTAAAACACTTTTAAATATATTAACGGTCTAATAAGAAATAAGATCATTATATTTGCATCGGTCATTAGAATTATGGGGACTAATGGTAACGGAAAACGAAATGGCTGGACATATAATAGCAAAACTTTGAAACGAGATATTGAAAATAACGAACACATCAAAAATATAAGAAAAAAACTAGTAGATAAAAAATTAAAAAAATATTTGACTAAATAATCTCTATTTCCTTCAAGTTTTTATATTACCCTATGAAATATAATCTTGAATTACATTCAAATTATTAAATTTAGCTTTTTTACAGTACTAGTTTTTAAATATGAATTCAAACGTTAATATAAGCTATTTTACTCTTTGTTATTGAGGAATTATTAATAAATTTACATAATAAATAATCCAAATTTTTAAAATTATGAGTGGTTCTGAAGATTGCATAAGTTGGAATTACTGTGATGATAATTTAAAGGAATGTATAAGAAGATCTAATTATGTAAAAGAAATGCGGAATATTCTAATGCAAAAAAAACTAGAAAAAAAAATTAAAAGGTTAGTAAATTAACTAAATAACCAGTCTAATTGTAATCTTTTTAGAGTATCTTCTGTCGGATTGCCTGTTTTTATGTCCCATCGAGCCATTTTATAATAAATTTCTTGAGCACGATAAAAATCTTCTTTATTAAGTCCAGTCCCCTTTCCAGGTCCCTCAGGTATAGGGTTGAAAACGCGTTCAGGTAACTTGTCATCATCTTTTGAAAATCCTTCTCTTGCATTAAAAAATCTCATCATATTAAAACAACGTTCTCCAATTTCTAGAAGTTCTTTAACATTTGTATCCCATCCTAAGCCATACTTACACAATTTTATAAGTTCAGCAGGACCATAAAGTTGCCAAGCAAACCCCCAAACGAAAGAACATAGACATAATGAATTAATCATTGAGTAAAAACATTGCCCATCAAATGCAAACTGAATTTTATTTTCATCTAAAATTGTAGAATCAGTGTAATGTTTGTAATTTCCTACAAAATCCGTGCGTGGCTTAAAGGGATTGCCTGGGATTGCAATTAATGTATCATGCTCAGATGATTGATGGTCAGCACCATATGGATTTACAGAATAAATTATGCCGACACCTGGTTTTTGTTGAGGCATGTGAGCAGGAAGTTCTTGTCCTTTAACTCCAACATATAATGGTTTTGTTTCATCACCTAGCTTGTCGCTATATCTTTTGCTACCCTCTGCGAGTAGATCTCCTATTCCGTTTCGATAAGCGATCTTTTCCACAAGAATTGGAAGAACATGGTGATTACCGAAATTTAGTTCTAATCCATCCGTATCTTCTTTTGATATTATCCCTTTTTCATAGCACTCCATTGCAAATGCGATGGTTGCACCAGTGGTTATTGTATCTAAGCCATACATGTTACATAGTTGATTACAGACACAAATGGTTTCCAAATCAAGCACACCACAATAGGAACCAAAAGTAGCGAGAGTCTCATATTCAGGACCTCCATACTTGGGATCAACTTTCCCAGAAATTTCGACTACTCTTTTACAACGAACTGCACAAGCATAACAAGTATCTCTTCCTTTTAAAAAACCAGATTCACTTAATGTTCTACCATCAATTCTCACAACATCTTCTATATATCCTTCTGAATAATTTTTTGTGGGAAGGAATCCGCTTCTGTTCATTTGAAATACAGTTCCACTTGTACCATATAAACCAAAACCATTAGCAAATTCTTTTATCCTAGCTTTCATCTCAGTAGTTTTAATTAATGAATTAAATCCTTCTGTATCATATGGAATTAACGTTTTTTGTCTTTGCACTACAACAGCTTTCAAATTCTTTGATCCCATTATTGCTCCTGTGCCATTTCTACCGTTTGCTCTTGTATTTTTATTAATCACACACGCATACTTAACTAAATTTTCACCCGCAGGTCCTATTTGAGCAATTTCAATTTTGTCATTTCCAATTTCATCCTTAATTATATCTTCAGCTTCATCAGTTACCTTTCCCCAAATCTTCTTTCCATCCTTTATTTCAACTTTTTCTTTATTGATATAAACATAAGAGGGGTGTTTTGATTTACCACGAAATATTATCGCATCATATCCATTAGCTTTTAAATAGGCAGGAAAATCTCCACCTGACTGGCTATCCCCACATCCACCTGTTAATGGACTTTTAGTTGAAATTGTCAACCGACTTGTACCACTTATAGGTAAACCAGTAAGAGGTGATACAGAAAAGATAAGCAAATTGTCTGGAGCATAAGGATCAGTTTTTGGTTTCATCTCTTGTAACATTAAATATACTCCTAAAGCAGATCCCCCTGGGTATAATCTATGAACATCTCCAGAAAGTATTCTTTTAGATATATGTTTATTTGTAAGATCAATATCTAAAATTGTAGCATCTGGAAATGTAGGCTTGGAATTCTTTTTTGTTGTTGTCATTACTACTTCAGACTCTAATTTAATATTAAATATTAATATTTCAATATTTTATATAAATTCTAAAATATTTGAGTAAATTTCAATCTTAAGAATTAGATGATATACCATTTTTTGAAGCTTAGGACTCAAATCCATATCTACCAATAAGCGGCACAAACCTTACCCCTGTTATCTTTTTCTCTTCAAATTCTCCCTTTGTATTTTTCTTAATGATGTAAAGATTTTGCCCAAAGGTATGAGATCCCGCAGGAATACAAAGGATCCCACCCTTCTTTAATTGTTTTTTTAAAGGTGGAGGTATTTTCTTAGGGGAAGCAGCAGTTACTAATATCTTATCAAAAGGTGCTTGTTCTGGATATCCTAATGTTCCATCTCCATGGATTACTGATACTCTTTTCTCATACCCTGCTTTTTTGAGACATTCTTGCGCATGTTGTACTAATTTCAAATGACGTTCAATAGTATATACATGACCTTGATTTTTTGAACTTTCAGGGGCTACTATCTCAGCACATAAAGCAGCATGATATCCCGAACCTGTACCAATCTCTAAAACCTTTTCTCCTTCTTTCAATTCAAGATATTCACACATCATAGCATTCATATGAGGAGCGCTAATAGTTTGTCCTGATCCAATCATTAAAGGGGTATCCATATATGCTGAAGATTGAACATCTTTAGATAAAAATTTATGTCTTGGAACAGATAACATAGCTTGAATTACTTTCGGTGAAGTTAATATATCTCTATTTTTCAGATTTTCGACTAATCTTTTTCTTTTCTCTTCGAATTCCATAATATTTATAATTACTTTCGTGCTATGATTGGAAATACCATAAAAAAAGTTCATAAAATGAAATTTTTTTTAACGATATAAATTTTATCCTTCGGTTCAACTTCTTTATCTAAACGTAAATTAATCCTCACTGGATTGCTAAAACGGTTTCTCATGATGCTTTTAATTTTTTCACCTTTATATATCATTTTTCTTATTTTTTCAATGTCATACCTATTTTTTCCTGTGATAATGATTTCATCTCCTAATTTTATAGGTTGATCTAAACATTCTACAAGAACATTAGCAGATTTGCTTTTTTTATCATATGATAGAATTCTCCCTAGATAATGTTTTTTATATTGAGATACATTTCCCCTTTTATTTAATTCAATATCTTGACCTGTGGGTCTTTTAAAATAAAAACCTGTATGAAATCCTCTATTATATACTTTTGATAACCGTTCTAACCAATTTTTTACTTTTTCTTGAGTATAAGTATTACTGAAATAGCTCTCAATTGCTTCTCTATAACATTCAGAAACTGTTTTTGCATAAAGCGCATCTTTCAATCTCCCTTCAATTTTAAAAGCATCAATGTCTGCGTTAATAAGCTCAGGGATATATTCTATCATACACAAGTCTTTCGCATTTAAAAACATTTGTCCATCATATATAAATTCGTTATTCTCATCATCAATTACTCTCCACTCTCTCCGACATGGTTGAACGCAATTACCTCGATTAGCAGAATATTCTTCTGAGTCGCAAATTGTTGCTGAAAAATAACATCTCCCTGAAATTGAAGTACACATTGAACCATGCACAAAACATTCAATTTTAGTTGTCTTTAATTGTTGTTTTATTAATTTAATTTGCTTAAGTGATAATTCTCTTGCTAATATTATCCTCTCAGCCCCAAGTTCTTCATAAAATTTAGCAGATTCAATATTGGATACATTCGCTTGGGTTGATACATGGAAATTTATATTATTACGCTTCGCAATTTGAATAGTTGCCAGATCATGAGCTATAATTGCATCAATTCCAGCATCTTTAGCTTCAGATATTAGATTTGTTAAATCTTGTAGTTCTGAATTATAAATTATTATATTTGTAGCTAAATATACTTTTATAGGTGATTTCTGACTTTGGCAAAATTCAACTACTTTTTTTAAATCATTCCGTTCAAAATTTTTTGCTTTAATTCTCATATTGTAATCCTTAATCCCAAAATATATTGCATCAGCCACATCAGCGATTAGTTTTAAGGAATTCCAATCTTGAACTGGGACAAGTAATTCAGGGCGATTATTCATTATTAGATTAAAAAACTATAGTTATCTTCATTTATATATTATTAATGAATGCGTGATATAAGATTATTTATTCATTATCGTTTAATTTTATTTAGTTAAATGAATTTTTCTAATTTTAGATAAAAGGTAGATGATAAGGTATTAACTCCAAATCAAATTATAAATAGAGCGTTTATTCTATTATTTGCTGTTATTTCTGTAAAATTCGATTTTACGAATCTCTCTAAATATCTAAAATCCAAAAATAGAACAGTACAGCTTGTAGACCTTGTTTGGCTTGGTATTATCTTGTCTTGGTATGCAAGCTCTTCTTTTTTTAATAGCGCTTATTACAGGTGGAGATGGCTATATATCTGCTCTTTCATTATATTATTGATGCCAAAATTTTTTCTAAGAGCAAATTAAGTTATATTTTTTTTAAATTTTATTTGTTTAAATGTAAATATCTAAAGCTTTAAAAATATAAATTTTAGTTTAATCGCAAAAAAATAAAAGATAATTTGAGCAATTAACCAGATTAGTTGTGGTAATAAGGTAATATCATGTCCATGGAAGATAAACAATCGAGGATTCCACCAATATACAATATATTCCCACCCACTA
>JBHLOC010000077.1:9425-11114 GCA_048940925.1 Promethearchaeota archaeon
CCAAGTGATATTCCGCCAATCCAAACAAACCAATAAAAGATTACCAATCAATTACCCTTTATGAAATTTATAATTAATAAAATATTGAATAAAAAATTATTAGCCTTAAAATAATTATTGAAAATTAATTTGGGAATGGTTATTAAAAATGAAAGTTGTCCTATTTAATGGAAGTCCTCGTAAAGAGGGAAATACCTATCATTGTTTGAATACAGTTATGGAAGAATTAAAATCTGAAGGTATAGAATGCGATTATGTGTGGATCGGTAGGAAAAAATTACAAGGATGTACAGCTTGCTATGAATGTGTGAATAATGATGACCAAAGATGTATTTTACCAGGGGATAGCATGAATGAATATATCCAAAAAATGTTAGAATCTGATGGAATCATCATTGGTTCTCCAACTTATTTTTCTGATTTATCAACCAGTACAAAAGCTTTAATAGAGCGAGCAGGATATGCAACAGGAGGACTCTTGAAGCATAAAGTTGGGGCTGCTGTTGTAGCTGTTAGAAGAGCTGGAGCAAATCATGTGTTCTCTAGCATCAATTACTTCTTTTTGATAAAGCAAATGTTTGTTGTAGGTTCCAGTTATTGGAATTTAGGAATAGGAAGAAATCCTGGGGAGGTATTGAACGATGAAGAGGGTATTAGAACATTTAAAAATCTGGGTAAGAATTTTGCATATTTGCTGAAGAAGCTAAAAACTTAATTTTTTCTTTTTTTTCTTAAATAAATCATTATTAATATTGAAGTTGCAGACCCTCCTATTACCACACCTAATAATAATGGAATTAGATAATCTGAATCGTCTTTGAGTGTAATAAAGAAATAGCTTTTCATAATTTGAAAAATATCGGTATTATCAATGATAGTTAGATTGTTGAATTCATAGAAATCTGTTTTATATCCAAAAAGGGGTACATCCTTATTAGTATGGCCTGTAGTAGTCCAACTAACAGAGATATTATTTATTCTTTCAATTCTTATTTTCTTATTTTCTTGAGGAGCATTACCGGGTGAGGGGATATAATTAGTTAATGTATCATTTAAAACGGTTAAACCACCGGTTTCATGATCAGCAGTTATTAATAATAAGATATTATCATTTAACTTTGCATAAGAGATAGCTTTGTTTACAGCATAATTAAATTCAATTGTTTCTAAAGCTACATTGGTTTTGTTATTCTCATGACCACCATGATCGATTCTACCACCCTCAACTAGCAGAAAAAAGCCCTCAGGATCTTGAGAAAGTATTTCTAAAGCTTTTGTTGTCATTTCAGATAAAGAGGGAATAAGTTCCGCATTCCTTTCAATTTCATAAGGCAGATGATTTGGTGCGAATAGTCCAATAAGATTACTGAAATTTATACTAATCAATTGAGAACGATTCTCTAATAAATGGTATCCGTCCATTTTTAACTGCGATATTTGCGATGCTGAAAAATAATTTCTGCCTCCTCCTAATAAAACACTCACATTTGAATTTTCTACAATTTGGCGAGATATCTCCGAAGTATTTGACCTAGATTTTACATGAGTCATAAATGCAGCTGGGGTAGCATGAGTTATTGCAGTAGTAGTTATAATTCCTGTAGATTTTCCAAGTTGATGAGCAATCTCAACAATAGTTTCCAAAGGTTCTAATAAAGGTGATAGAGCAAGCATCCCATTATTTGTTTT
>JBHLOC010000039.1:0-40597 GCA_048940925.1 Promethearchaeota archaeon
TGATCCTGTTAAACGTAGAATTTATGATGAAGCTGGATATGACCCTAGCAAAATTGATTTCAGCGAGATTTTTAGGAGATATGATTATATTCAAATTAGACAGATATTTAGAGAGATTTTTGGAAGAAATTATAGATCTGCATATTATAAACCTCCTCCAGATGGAATGTATATTTAGTTTCTTAAATTTTTCTATTTTTTAAGAGCCTTAGAAGATAAGTATATTTATTTAATAAGTCATATCTTTTAATTTATAAAATGAAAATAGGTTTGATAAATGAAACATATTACATTTCCAAATAATTTTTTATGGGGTGCTACTACAGCTAGTTATCAAGTTGAGGGGGCTTGGAATGAAGATGGTAAAGGGGAGAGTGTTTGGGATCATGTGTCTCATAACACGAAGTTAGTTCAAAATGGAGACACCGGTGATATTGCATGCGATCATTATCATCGTTATAAAGAAGATTTTAATATAATGAAAGAGATAGGGCTTAAATCATATCGTTTTTCTGTATCTTGGCCTCGTATTTTTCCTTCAGGAAAAGATAAAATCAATCCTAAAGGAGTAGAATTTTATGATAATCTTGTTGATGAATTGCTACTAAATGGAATTGAACCAATGATAACTCTTTATCATTGGGATTTACCTTTAAAATTACAAACTATTGGTGGATGGGAAAATCGAGACGTTGTTGATGCTTATGTGGAGTATGCTACATTTATGTTTGATCATTATGGTGATCGTGTGAAGAAATGGATTACTTTTAATGAACCTTTAGTTTTTACAATATGGTTCTACTCATTTGGTCTTTATAATGGTAAGACAAATGAAAAAGGAGGAATAATTGCTTCAATAAATGTCAATGTTGCTCATGCTAAAGCAATTGCAGCTTATAGACAAAGTAGGAATTCAGATGGAAAGATAGGGATTGCACTTAATTTAACACAAGTATATCCAGAAAGTAATTCTAAATTGGATAGTAAATCTGCTCAATATGTGGATGGAAGATATAATAGATGGTTTTTAGATCCTATTTTCAAGGCATCTTATCCAAGTGATATTCTGGAAATTCTCAAGGAAAGATATAATATTCCCCCAATAGCAAAGGAAAATTTAGATTTATTGCATGATAATCCTATCGATTTTCTGGGTATAAATAACTATTCTTGTACTCGCGTGAGAACAGATAAACCAGAGGATACAATGTCTTCAAGAAAACTTATTGTGCAAGAAAAACTCGAGGGAAAGCAATATTCTGAAATGGATTGGGAAATTTGTCCTGAAGGATTTTATGATCTATTGATCAGAGTTGACAAAGATTATAGTCATCCGCTTATTTATATTACTGAAAATGGTATGGCTTGTAAAGATACTAAAATTGAAGATGGAATAGTTCAAGATGATGACAGAATAAATTATTTAAAACTTTATCTTGAAGCAGCTCATCAAGCTATTAAAGATGGTGTAAATTTGAGAGGATATTTTGTATGGTCATTAATTGACAATTTCGAATGGACATTTGGGTATTCAAAGCGATTTGGCTTGATTCGTGTTAATTATGACACTCAAGAAAGAATATGGAAAAAAAGTGCTTTCTGGTATCGAGATTTGATTAGAAAAAATGGTTTTACACGATGAGTTTCTTTCAATAATTAGAGTCAATTAATATATTCATTAATGTTTCTTTCTTCAACTTTTTTAATATAACTATCTATTTCTTTTTCCAAATTAGGCTTTAATACTTTTGGTTTGTGGTTTTTCAAAAGTTCTTCAATTCTTATTTGTGATTTAGTAATAAAATCTAGTGATCCTTTTTTAATCCATGTATTTCTTGAACCTCTTTCACTTAATTTTGGGATATATAGCTCTTTTTTAATGTTTTTAGCAGTATGTCGTAATCCTAGAAAATATAGTCCTTTCTTTTGATCACTTGCCACAGATTTAATTTCATTTAAAGCCATAGTATTTGGATCAACTTTAATTCCATTTAATCCCCGAGATACCATACCTATCAATTCATCATCTATTACTAATAATTCTAAACTTGATGCTAAACCGCATTCATAAGTACCTGCACATGTGATATAATTAATTCCAGCATATGCTGCTGCCGAAAGAGTATTAAACCTTTCAAAACCGTTTTGTATATCAAAACCAATTGAATTTGTAATAGATCCAGAGGCACGAGAAGGGATTTTATAAAAACGAGCTAATTGAGCACTAGCTATTGTAATTAGGCTAGTCTCTATAGATCCCCAAGCAACATTACCTGTTCGTGGATCTATTGGAGTATTCACGGTACCATATAAAACAGGGGCTCCTGAATTTATCAATTGAGTAAGAACTATAGAAGATAATACTTCTGCATTCGTTTGTGTTAATAAGCCTGCGAGAGTTATTGGTGCATTTAGACCCCCACTTGCAGAGGAAGCTATAATAAGTGGTTGTTTATATTGAGCAAAAATGAAGAGTCCACCAAGTAAGACTCTTGGTAAGGTAAGTGGACTAATAGGATTAAAGAAACCGAGTAACCGTGGTTTCTTAATTAATTTATCTTTACCATTAACAATGATAGAAAGAAGATACATCAAGTCCTTTGACATTATTTTTCCTCTACATCCAATTCCAAATGGTTTACGGCTATTTTTAACCCATTCTTTAATTGCATGACAATGAAGGGTGCTATAAGGAATGTCAACAGGCCAGACATCTAAATGTGAGCAGGAAATATATTCAAGCGAATCCGTAATCTTTAAAAATTTAATAAAATCTGACAATCTCGCATCTCGAGTTTGTAAAGGATTGGTATTGTCATAAATTTTTGTGGGAGCACCCTGAGTGGCAAAATGAATATTTTCTGTATTTATATCAATCCTAAATTGGTCGTCTGGTCCATATAAAGAAAAAGAATTAGGAACTTTTTTCAATTGGTCTTTTATAAGATATTCTGGAAATTTTACCAAATTCTTTTTACTATCTATTTCAGCACCATTATCTTTAAGAAGACGACACGCTTCCTCTGAATCTACTTTCACTCCAACATCCTCCATCAAAGCTATTGTAGAATTATGAATCATTATTATTTCTTCTTTCGTCAATACTTTTAATCTATTAAGTTTCATGATTAGTAACTTCTTAAAATTTAATCAAATGATAAAATTATACTAAATTATGATTTTATGGATAAATTGTAAAAAAAACTAAAAATGTATTAGAAGTAAAATTAATTAATCACATCTCTTACTTCTTTGAGCTAATAAACCTCTCTATTATAAGAACGATAATAATAATAAAGGCTAATGGAGGAAAAATTAATAAAAATAATCGAAACACCAAGGATTCTGCGATGTGATTAGCAAACACAAAAGTTAAACCATCAATAAATGTACTGATTAAAGAAAGACATGTAAATATAAATAAAATATCATTTATCTTGCTATCACTTAATTCTTGTAGTCTCTCTTTACCTCGTTCATGTAAATATTGAAAAACATCTAATTTATCAGTAAAAAATTCTTCCATTTGAGAGTTTCTCCAACTTAAAACTGCTTCATTATAAATGAAGTGGGCAAATGGAGCAAGATTTTGGAGGTAATTTTGCTTACTTAAAGAATATAATTCCATTTCCATCCTTAATTTATTTATCCATCTAACTGTTCTTCTAACACGTCGTTTTTGTAAAGTCTGATATGAAGCTAATTGATTTACACGTTTATACAAAATATTATTGAATACTTGAAGAGTTCGCCATTCAATTTCCAAATATCTTAAAACTTCTTTCGCATAATTTAATTCTACCTGATTTAAACCCGCCCATAAACTATTACCCCAACCAATATGGACAAAACCTTCTGTATCTTTAGCAAAGTTAATTGAACCCTCAGGATGACTGACTTCTATAACTTCATTCATAATTTTGTTTATTGGAATTACTTCATCTTTATTTATTTTATTTCTAACAAGCACTATATGCCCCCATAATGGAATACTAGATTTTTGAATACCAAATAAATCTTTATATGTCATTAGAGGTTTCTTTATTTCAAATTCTTCTAGTATCTCAATATAAGTTTCAAAAACATCAGTTCCAATTGACTCTGTTCTTCTTAATAAATCCGAATTTCTCACTATTTTATCTAGTAAATCCGCCATGATTTTCCTAGGTTTAATTTGTTCAAAAGTCATAAAATCTTGTTTAAATTTTATATCAAGTTTACAGTAAATCATTCCAATTCCATATTCATGAAAACTCATGGTTTCTAAGTGAAGAGTAGGAGGGGAGTTAAAAATATCAATTCCTATAATATCTAATGGTAACTCAATTCTTTGATTGATCTGAACCGTTATAATACTTTTGTCTCTCTGAGTAACACCACTACCTCCTGTTCCTTTAAATAGCAAATCGTCCAGAGATCTTTGAATCATAACATCACCCCCTGTTATCCAATTCCTTATGCTTTCGATTGGATTATCACCATTTGCAAATTTTTCAATTAAAATTTGATTAGGATATTTCTTTTGTAATTTTGAACATAAAAGCTTTCTGAAATTATCATACTTTCCAATAAGAGATGAATAATCTAAAATCATGTTCGCATTGAAAGGAGCGATAACATAAAATGTAAATTTTGGTATGGGTAAATTTTCCATCTTTATATCAAACTTTTACTTTTCTTTTCTACATTTTAATTACTAATATTTATATTCTTGAAAATTAAAATATTGGGTTATTAGCTTTATACAAATTTATATAAATAGATTTGTTATCTATTAAATCAATTTAAATTAAAGTAATTCTCATTGACTATCTTTACTCCAATACAAAATTTTCCCTTTTCAATAAAAATAAATAAAACTATTTTTTTGTGATATTTTAGAGATTGAATTGGTTAAGGTTAATGGATTGAGTGAGAGTAATAAAATATTATTAGAAAAAGTTAATTCAATGAGTGAAACTGAGGCCGTTAAATCACTACTTTCGATTTTAAAAGAATCAAAAGCGCTAGAAATTAAGATTGAAGCAATAGATCATTTAGTTCGATTCACAGATAATGAAGAATTACGTTTGCAAGATCTTAAAGACATTTTTTTAAGTGATATGCATCCCCAATTAAGGTTGAAATTAATTAACTTATTGGTTATATATGATAACAATGAAGGGATCTCATTCTTAAAAGAACAATATAAGAACTGTAACGATGGTGCTGTTAGAAAAAATCTTATTGAAAAGGTTGGAAATGATAATTTAGAAGAATCAATCCCTTTCTTAATCGAAGCATTAAATGACCTTAATTTTGAAGTCAAAAAAGCAGCAATTACATTTTTGGGAAAAGCAGGTCAGGAAGAAGCTTTAAAACCTTTAATTGAGTTATTACATTTTAGGAATACTGAACTATATAATGATTTAATTAGTTCAATTGTAAAAATTGGTAAAAAAGGAAATTTACAGATAATTAATGATTATACTAATACAAAAGATCTCAATATTAGAAGAGAAATACCTATAATTCTAGGTAAAATAGGAAATAAAGAAAGTGAGCAGATTTTAATAGATTTTCTAAAAGATAATAATCCCTTGATTAGGAAAAATGCAATAAAAGCTTTAGGAAAAATTATAGAATTAAGAAATGTAAAACACCTTTTAGAAACTCTTAATGATCAAAATATTGAAGTTAGAAAAGAAACAATTCGTGTATTAGGGAAAGTAAAAAGTAAAAAGGCTATTAAACCATTAATAGAGATTCTAAAAGAGAAGGATGCAAAAGTTAGATATCTTGCAAAAGATTCACTCTATAAAATTTTCTTAAAATCAAATACTCATGAAATATTGTATGATATTGCGAAAGAAAGAAACCTCAATGCTAGGAAAGAAGCAATAAAATTATTAGGTATGCTGAAAGATAAAAATGCTATTACTCTAATGATAAAAACTCTTGAGAGCAAAGTTACTAGTATAAGAAGATCCGCTTATAAAGCTCTTTTAAAAATTTTAGATAACAAAGTTGATGATTTGATAATAGAAGCTCTAGATGATAAATCTTCTCAAGTTAGAATGTATTGTGCCAAAATTTTGGGGGAAATTAGCAAATCTAATACCATAGATAATGTTTTCAATCTAATAAGTGATAAGAACGGAAGTGTAAGAAACGCCACCATTGATGCATTAATTAGATTTAATGATAATAAAGTAGTTAATTTAGCAAAAAATGCATTAGAATCTTCAAATTGGAAGACTAGAAGAGCAATAGTTAGATTATTAATAAAAACAGGCAGAAATGAAGCTATTAATACTCTTTTATCATGCTTAAATGATGATGATGTTTATATTAAGAGCTGGGCTGCCATGGCCTTAGGAAAACTTAAAGAAATTGATTCAATTGAACCAATTATTATTTTATTAAAAGATAGAGATGCCAAGATACGCATATCTGCTGCTAAAGCCTTAGGTGAAATTGGAAATACGGAAGCAATTAATTCACTCATTGAAGCATTAGGTGATGATAATTGGGATGTCAGAAAAGAAATTGAAATTGCTTTAAATCGAATTGAACCAAAATGGATGAATTTCTTATAAAAGGATGATTCTAATTTATAAGAGAGTCTGAATTCAATATAAACCACTAATTAGCTGGACATATTTGTTCAATTGGTTTAAAATTATATCTACTTGAGATTCTTTGTTTAAAATTAATATGAAAAATGATTTTTTGTCACATTCCACGATTATTGTCGTTTTTTCTTCTAATTCAGCAATAACATTATTAATTTTTTTACTACCAATTGTTTGACCTAACTCTGATGCTCCCTCTAATACCGAAGCACACATCGATGCTAATTTTATAGTATCAAAATTATCACCAATATTTTGAAAAATAAGTTCTCCATTTCGATAAGCAAATACAACACCAAAAAATTTACCTTTTTCTTTTATTTCATCAAAAATTTCTTGTAATGCCATAGTATTCTGCTTATTTCTTGGAATATTACTATTCAATTTAAACAATCCCGTTAATAGTTGATAATTAAATTAATTAATTACTTAATTTAACTATTGAATATATATGAAATCATTAGATAAAATAGGATCATTAATCACAGAAAGTAATAAAGAATTTATAGAAAATGAGTTGCAACCCTTTTTAAGAATTCCAAGCAATACGCTTAATAAAGAAGGTACCCTAAAAGCTAAAAATTATTTAACATCCTATATTTCTGAATTTAGCGAAAATATCAATGAAATTGAAGGAGTTATTAATCCTTTAATTCTAGCTAGGGTTAAAGGCAAAATAAAGGAATCGCTTTTAATTTATATGATGTATGACACTCAACCTATTAATAAAGAGGAAAAATGGATAAGTGCTCCATTTGGAGCGGAAAAGAAAGTATTGCCTCCACCATTGGATGAGTTAGGCGAGTGCATCATAACAAGAGGCGCTTATAATTCAAAAACTCCATTAATATGTTTCTTAAACGTAATTAAAAAACTAAAAGAAATGAATGAATTACCAATCTCATTACTCTTGTTATTTGATGGAGAAGAAGAAATGGGCTCACTTACGTTGCTGAATTTTTTGGGAAATAATAAAGAGATGTTTAAAAATTGCATTGATGCTTATTATCCAGCAACTAAACAAGATCTTGATGGGACTGCCATATTAAAATTAGGTTATAAAGGTATCCTATCATTAACAATTAAAGTTTATTCAAAGAATAAAGAACCTCATTCTGGGTTTAGCGGAATGATACCTAATCCCGCAACAGATCTGGTATCAGTTCTAAACAAAATATATTCTAATAACCGATTTCAAATAGAAAGCTTAAAAACAAGATATATACTTACAGAAGAAGAGAGTTCTTTAATAGATAGTTTGGTAGAAAAAATTGATATTGAAAAAATTAAGAGAAAAGCTGGGATTATCGAAACTAAAGAAAAAGATCCTAGAAAAACTTTTGTTAGCTATTTATTTAATCCCACATTTAATATTTCAACTTTGAAATCAGGATTCTTAGATGAAGGGATAAAGAACATGGTAGCAAATGAAGCTATTTGCAATATTGATATCAGATTCGCCCACAGTTGTTCGATTGATGAAATATTTAAAGAGATTAAAGCCAAAATAGATAATTATACAAAAAACACAAGATCCCATTGTGAGTTAATAAAAAACATTGGTTATGAAGGTTCTAGAGTAGAAAAAGACTCTATTTTAGTTAAAAGTCTAATTAAAAGTGCTAAAATGTTAGAAATCCCTACCGAAATATGGCCAATTAGTGCTGCAGCTGCTCCTTTAAGTAAAATACAAAAAGAACTTGGTATAAATTTCATTACAGGTGGTTTAGGTATAGGAGGATTTGCGCATGCGCCTAATGAATTCATACAAATAGATTCAATTCTAAATACAAGACTAGGATTTAGCTATTTCTTGAAGATATATTCTAACAATTATATGAAGAAATAATAAAAAAAGATTTAATAAGAATGAATAAATCCTCCAATTCCTCTTCGTTTCACATCAATAGCATGTTGAGGGCACATTTCCATACAACATAAACAAGCAATGCATTTTTTTCTTATAAATCTAGGATAATGCTTAGCTTCAAAATTAATAGCATCTGCAGGACAAATTTCAGAGCATTGCCCACATTTTTCACATTCCTTTTCATTTAATTTAGGAATTTTCTTTGCTACCTTATAATAGGTTCTTCCTGAAAAGTAGCTATCTATTCGAGTTAAAAATTTACTAGGAATTTTAAATTTAGGCACTTGTTTTTTCGCATCTTCTAAAGCCATTCCTACAATCTCAATATCTTCTAAAATCCCAACACCTAACTTTCTATCTTTGGCATTTTTCAAATGAGGAACGAATTTTGCATTATATTTTCCAATCTCTAAAGCAATAATATCTAATGCAAGTTCATCTGTCCCTACTAAAATCAGATTCCATTCGACCATCTTTCCTGCACCAGGACCTTTTGGCCCTTCCATAATTTCTTGAAGATCATAAATATTTAATCTATTAGGCTTATTATTTACTATCCAAGAGAAATTATCAGCTAGAACTTCCCCAAATTTTTGAGCAGATTTTCCTAAAAGATGCAATTTAGCTTTCTGACCACCAGGTATTATCCCCCAATAGTTTTTTATTGCTCCTGTGATGGTTGCTTCCGCATGTGTTTTTAACTTTGGTAAATTGATGAGAATATCACAATCATACACTGCTTTTGCTACATAATATTCTTTCATTCTGATTGCACCGTTAATCTTACCATTTAGTGGAGTACCCTCTTCAAAATCTATAATTTTTAGACCTTCTTTTTCACATACTTCAAAAAGTCCAATTTCTTTTGCAACTTTATATGCACTTGTTTTATTTTGTCCTGGAGAATCTCCAATTTTCACCTTATCCATTGATACTCCTAATTGTTTAAGATAAGAAATAGCACCCTTAACAAAACTGGGTTGAGTACATGCCTTTTTATTAGCAGAGAGCAAATTTGGTTTTAATAAAATATCTTTTGCTTCTAAAAAGTCATATGTTAAATCGTTTTCAATTAATTTAATTCCAGCAACGACTGCCTTTGGAACATTTTCATAATCATTTACATTTACAATACCTACTTTGGTTGACATCTTTTTTCAAATTTGGAAATTCAGTAAAGAATTAAAATATATCTCTGTAATTTTTTAATCAAAAAATAATTGAAATATAAGGTTTCGTTATTCAAAAACAATTATTTTTAAAAATTAAATATATTATAATTATAAAAAAATATTAAAACATTTAGAACGATTAGAATTAAAATATATGCATAGAAAGACATTAGAAATTTAACCAAAGATTGAAATCAAGCAGATTGGTGAGAAAGAGTATTTCATTTAGTGATGCTTTATTCAAAGTGGTTTTTTTTGGAGATGGAGGTGTTGGAAAGACTACTTTAATAAATAGATATCTTACTGGTGTTTTTAAGAGTGATTCAGAGATGACTATAGGTGTGGATTTTCACGTAAAAAAACTTGAAATTGACGGTAAACGAGTTGGTCTTCAGATTTGGGATTTTGCTGGTGAGGACAGATTTAGATTCCTTATGCCTAGTTATGTTATAGGAGCTTCAGGGGGAATTTTCATGTTTGATATCACACGTTACTCATCATTAAAAAATTTTAAAGATTGGATTGATATTTTTAAAAGAGGTTATTCAGGGATCGGTAATCAAATCCCAGTATTAATGGTTGGGAGTAAAATTGATCTAGAATATAAAAGAGCAGTCCCAAGGAATGAAGCATATGAAATTGCCCGAAAACACAATATTTATGGATATATTGAATGTTCTGCAAAAAATGGTCAAAATGTAGGAGATGTTTTTTCTGAAATTGGTCGATTGATGTTAAAAAAGGCAGGATTACTATAAGTTTAATTACTTTTCAAAAACATACTTTTTATCTAAATTTTTTCTCAAAAATCTCATTTAAAGATTTTATTACTAAATCAGGTACTAAATGTGTATCGATTAATTCTGATTCTTTTAAACTATGTTTTAAATCATTAATCATATCTTCAGAGGTAACCCCTGTTAAAACAGCAATAGTCATAATTCCTGCTCTATTACCAGCAACTATATCAGTATTTAAACGATCTCCAAAAATACAGGCATTTTTCGCAGGTATTTTTATATCTTTTAAAATCAAATTAATACCAATTGGTTCTGGTTTTCCAAAAATTTTAATTGGTTTCTTACCTGTACATGTTTCTAATGCATTTACCATTGTACCTGCTCCCGGTAATATACCACTAGCAGCAGGTAACGTAGAATCTGTATTTGTAGCATAAAATTGTGCATGTCCTTCTAGAACACATTTTTGGGCAAATGCTAGTTTTTTATACGTAAACTCTCTGTCTAATCCTACAATAACAAAGTCAATATCATCAAAGCTCTTTGGATTGATTATAATGTTATGACCCATAAATTTTAATTCCTCTCTAAGTCCCTTTTCTCCAATAACATAAATGTTTGAATCTTTCTTTATTTTAGTTATTTCTGTGGCAGTTATCGAAGCACTTGTATAAAAATCATTTTTTTCACTTAAGATGCCAAAATTCCTTAACCTCTCAACATACATTTGCTTTGTTGCTGTAGAATTATTAGAATTATAAATCACACGAATTGATAAATCTTTCAACTCTTTTATGACTTTATCCACATTTGTAATTAATTTTTGACCCCGATAGACAACACCATCTAGATCAAAGATAGCCAGTTTGATATGTTTTAAATCTTCGATTAATTTAGACATAATTTAATACAGTAAGCATTTTATAATGAATTATTAAAACCAGCCAACAGGCAAACCTAATAAAAAAATAAATAACTGTATACCAAAAGGTATAAAAATAGGATTTAAAATGTTATCAGCTATAACACTTGGGAAATAGTCAGTTATAAAGAATACAGCCGCTCCAATTATTGCATAAATTGGACCCACAAGAATTAAACCTATACAATAGGCAACAGTTACTCCCGCAAGAAAACCTTCAATAGATTTAGTCTCTTTACTTATTACTTTTACTTTATGTTTCCCATATTTTTTCCCAATTAAAGCAGCTGCAGCATCTGATAGACATGCAATTAATACTCCTGAAAAAAATACTAAAATATTGATTAATCCTGCCATATAAAACATATAAGAAAAAGTAAATCCTGTGATTATGTAAATTTGAGGTCCCATTGCGTTTTTTTCCTTATTTCTCAACATTGATTTTGTTAAAAAATTAAAAACTGAATATTCTGGTCCCCATATAATCCTAATTAAATCAGATATTATTGCGAACATTAATGCACCTATTAAAGCCATCATAGTTAGGTCTATTACTGCTTGAATATCCCCTGTACTGTAAGGAAAAAGAGCAATATTACCCCATATAAATTCATATGCTGGTTTTATATCATTTATTAACACTATAACACTATTACTTATTATTAGTGTCACGGGGAGTAGCATAAAGAATCCAAAATATGCTATTAAAAGTAAAAATCCTGTTAAATGAAAACTTTTTCTTATCACTTCCATTTTAAATGATATATCTTCTCTGTATGGGTTTTCTTTAGTCATTCTTTCTACATATCTTCTCAAAACTGACTTTTTATCTCCCTTAAAACTGTACATCTCTTTTTCAATTCTCGCTTTTTTTAATTCTTTTTTAATAAGGGAAAAAAAAATCAAATTGATCAGTAAATTAATACCTATCCACCACACCATAAACCCATTATATGGATAAGGGAAAAATCTTACAACTGAATTATAATATCCGAATATTAAAAAACAAATACCACAAACAATAGTGGAGACTCCCCCATACCTATTTTCCGCTCTATATCCCTTTCTTCCGATATAAAACATTAAAATCATTAAAAGAAAAAACGAAAGTGACAAAGTTAAATTATAAATTTGATCAACTACAGACCAATAATCCATCTTTTATCAGCTAAAGAATTATACTAATTAATTTAATAATTAATAATTATATAACTAATCTTTGATTTGTTAATGCTCTTCCATACAAAAGAATTTCTAACAACATTTTAATAATTAATGCAAGAATAATTCCTGAGAAATAAAAATGATAATAGAAACTACAAAGAAATATAAATATAAATTATCTCTAAAAACTAAAAATCAAATTTTTAGAATACCCACGATCTCTATATCATTAAATTATAAATTTGTCAAAACTAAATTAATAAAGCAGTAATAATATATTTTATTAAAAAGTAAGTAATACAAAAAATTAAATAAAATTAAAATAAGTTAATTATATTTATACTAGTATATTTGTTATTGATATCTCTATCCTAAAAAAATAGATTCTAATTAAGAATAACAGGAAAAATGACTTCTATGGAGCCAACTAGCGAAAATCTTGATGAAATTCTAAAAAAATTGTTATCAGCTATTCCTGAAGTTAAAGCCGCCGCAATTGTATCCGCTGAAGGTTTACCTATCGCATCTGCGCTTCCACAGGGGGTAGATGAAACAAGAATTGCTGCAATGACCGCAGCATTGCTCTCCTTAGCTGAAAGATCTGTTATTGAAATGGAAAAGGGAGAATTTAGTGAATTATACGTCAAAGGTACAGATGGTTATTTATTGGTGATGGAAGCAGGTCCCAATGCGGTATTGACTGTTTCTACAACGAAAGATGTAAGATTAGGGCTAATTTTTTTGGATTGTAAACGAACGTGCGAAAAAATCGCGAAATTGATTTAATCCCTATCTAATTTTGTATCATTTATTACGTCATACATAAGATGAAGGTATGAATGTTTCAATTTCTGGCAATCTTTAAGTTTTAGAGCTTTAATATTATATAAATCTTTTTCAGTTCGAGGAGCTGCGCCATCTATAGAGGTAGGAGTATCTTTTCCACCTATTAAACACGGTACGATTATAAAAGAAATGTGATCGATAAGTTTATGCTTAAGAAATAAAGAGTTTAAGGTACCCCCTGATTGAATTGATATTTTTTCGATATTAAAATCTTGTTTCAGTTTTCTAAATAAATCTTCAAGATTAATCTGCTTTTGATAATAAATTATTTTAAGCTTTTTTTGATTTGAAAACTCAAAAGCAGGATGTATCTCATTATTGGTAACGATATATATTGATTTAAAAGACTGAATTAAGTAATTCATTCCCTTTTCTGTAAGATGTGGTTTGCGATCAATTACAATTAGGTTGACATCCTTATGATTATCAACTCTTTCACGTGAATTAATACCAATTTTAGCTAACACTTTTCCGCTGATTAAAGCATGTCTATCAGTTCTAAATAAAAGATCATAGTACTGATAATTACCTTCTTTAATACCTTTTATTTTAGGAAAATCAAGTTCTTGGTCTCGTTCATCGATATCTCCAGTTGAAATTTTTCCATCTAATGATTGCATTAGAAATAGAGTTGTTTCGGGTCTATTCTTTTCCATTTATTACTCACTTATTACTTTATAATTAGTTTTAGATTATTACGTTAATATATATCTATTTGTACAAAATTACCATTTATTGATTATGAATTTACTAAAGCGAATTCTTTTCTTTAGAGCAACTAAGAATTGCAATATAAATTTCTTTTCTTCATTTATATTTAACTAATATTATATTCATGACCATCAAAGTTTTCAATTAGGAGAATTCTTTTAATCCTCGATTCCATCTTGCATAAGAATTCCGAAAGGTGACTTGTTTAAGGACATAAATAGACTATGTGTTCATTTTCACAAACTTTATTTGGAAAAATTTAAGTATTTAATATTAATCTTTTTAATCTTTTACAGAAAAATTAGCGATGGCAAGTATGAAAAAAAAAATATTCAAATATTGGTTTTTTATATGTATTTTACTAATAATGGTTAGATCATTAGTCTTTTGTAATAATAGCAGTGTCATCAACAATTTTGATATTGATGAAGAATCTTTTGATCTTAAAATGAGTAATTCAGGGTTTGACGATTGGGAGTTATTTCCTCTAGAAGTAATCTCAACTGAAAGTGTTAATGATTCAAGGTATCCTTCGCTAGCAGTAGATAGCGCAGGAAATGTTCATATAATGTGGGCAGATGAAGCTGATTATAACGGCTCTGGAACAGATTGGGATATCTTCTATAAATATTTTAATAGAACAACAAATTCATGGTCCAACTTAGAAGTAGTTACTAGTGAAAGTACCCTTCAAACGAATACACCATCATTAGCAGTTGATCATAAAGGCAATATCCATGTTACTTACCAAGAGCATATGGATATTTATTACAAGCGACTTAATATGTCTACACATTCGTGGTCAACCCCAGAATTAGTTTCATCTGAAAGCACACCAATATCCAGTTCCTCGTCGCCTTCGATAGCAATCGATAGTGCAGGAAATGTCCATATCGTGTGGGAAGATTCAAGTGATATTAATGGAGCAGGCATAGATCTAGATATTTTCTACAAACGTTATGATGTAGCATTACGTAATTGGACAACAACGGAAGTTGTCTCCACTGAGAGTGCTAATTCTTCATCGGCACCTTGTCTTGCGATTGATAGCTCTGACAATATCCATATAATGTGGACAGATTTTACTAATTATGCTGGTGCGGGATTAGACGCAGATATATTTCACAAATATTATAATGTAGAGACAAATTCTTGGACAACTGTAGAAGTAATTTCTACTGAAAGTAATGCTGACTCGCTATATCCCTCATTCGCAATAGATAGTTTGGATAATCTCCACGTAGCTTGGGTAGATGGTACAAATTATAATAACGCTGGTAACGATTGGGATATTTTTTATAAGTTTTTTAAACAAAACACTAGTTCTTGGTCAACCACAGAAGTCGTCTTTACTGAAAGTAATGCTGAATCACTCTTTCCTTCACTTGCAATAGATAAGGAAGATAATATACATATAGTATGGGTAGATAGCTCTGATTATGATTTAGCAGGCACAGATCCAGACATCTTCTACAAGAGTTTTCAACAATCTACAAGCTCTTGGACGAATGTAAAGGTACTTTCCCCAGAATGTGATTATGGTGCTACTCATCCTTGTCTGGTGGTTGATGATATAGGAACTATTCATGTCGTATGGGAAGATCTCACTCAGTATAATGAAGAAACCTTAGATGATGATATCTTCTTTAGAATTTTTGCTGAAAGGCTTCCAGAGTCAGAACTAGCTTCAATTGAACCAAATCCTACGCATTCTAGTAATATTGAGTTAGAATGGAAAGCAAATGATAAGGCAACGCACTATTATGTGTATAGGAATGATACCATTATATGGTCCATAGAAGAATTAAAGCCTATAGCTGAAGTCACCACGAATAAGTATATAGACAGTTTACCCGATCATGGAAAGTTTTTCTATACCATAGTAGCTGGAAATTATTTATTCAATAGCTCTGTTTCAAATTGCGTTTCAGTTGTTTATACAAGTAATCCTCCATTCTTCCTACAAACTTTAGAATTGAGATGGCTAGATCTAACTCTCATTATAGTTGCATTGGTTGGCTTACAGGTATTGCTTTTTGTGTTGGTTAAAAGAAAAAAATAATTTCAAATGATCTTTATTTAAAAAAATTCTTTTTTTTTTTAAATCTCCTTATTAATCTTTGGATTTACTTTAGAGAATTACACTTCTTTTTTATTTACACTCTAAGGAATCAACCACTTATTTGAAATATTACAATAATTCATTACTCTCCTTAGCTGAAAGATCTATTATTGAGATGGAGAAAAGACAATTCAGCGAACTTAATGTTAAGGTACTGATAGTTATTTATTAATCAGGGAAACAGATCCCAATGTTGTGTTTACTATTTCTACTACGAAAGATGTAAAATTGGAATTAATATTTTTGGATTGTAAACGAACATGTGGAAAAGATCGCAAGATTAATTTAATTCTCTTATATTTTGAAAAGAATGATCAGTTTACTTTAAAAATAATATATATACACATATACATTACTATGCTAATTTTTTCTGAAATTTATCTAATGGCAACTAAAGAAAAATTTTCAATTAGTAGCCATAATTTAACAATGATCTTCTTCCTTATTATCATACAAAACTTGGTACTCCTAAAATGTTGAAAAAGAAGCACTAGGTCAATTCTTTGAGATTTGCTTGGGATATCTAAAATAAGTAGACAATCAGAAATAGAACAAAATCATATCATCTAAAATTTGATATATAGATTAGAACAACTTAAATTTTTAAAAAAAAAAAAAATATAAATAAATTTAAAATTAAATTCCATGAGCCCAAGAAGGTGCCGTCATTAAAAAGCCTGTTATTGCAATAATTAATGCCAAAATTAAACCAATACTAGCAAGCCTATCACGACCTATAGTTAATAAACTATCATCTTTTTGGATATCTGCTCTTACTTGGGAAATATAGCGTTCAAGTTTCTTTTTGGTAATTCTTTCAGACATCGCACTCGAAAGTACTACTGCCACTGTTGTAAAGGAGACAGTAATCGCGAAACTATCTGCTTGACCAGCAAGTAAGTTTGCATTTTGTAGAGTTTGGACTGCTAAGTCGCGTGCTTCAAAAACGGGTTCATTTAACATATTTCGGTAAGATGATTCATTAAATTCAAAGAAATATAAGTCTGGTAATCCTTCAGTAATTTGATTTAAAAGATCTTCTGGAACACCTCCAACAATTACATTAATAAAGGTAACAGGTGGAATGGGAATTAAATTTGGATATGTATCGTTATATGATTTCCATAGTTCGCCAGTAATGGTATAAACAAACCTATGTGTTAATTGATTTGCTAATATGCGTGAACCTGCACCATTACTACTATTAAAGCCTCTCCAGAGACCCATTACTGTACTCTCCATTTGATGTTCCCAACCTTCCTGGAACTTTCCTTGAATTTGACTTTTATGTGTAGCGTTTTCTAATTTTTCCATATCAGTTGGCAAGTTAAGAGCAAGTATCTCTTGCCATTCAATTGTAAGCGTACGCCCCTCCATAAAAGCAATATTAGCACTTTTAAAAAATTCCTTATCTGTCTCAAATAATGACTGTACAAATAAATTCATAGATTCAGCAGTTAGTTCATATACAGTAGCATCTTCGTACAAAGTATTTGCTTTTGTTTCAACGGCACTATAAAAAATCCCGGAAACGAAACCTAATCCAGATATCAACAAAATAATTACAGTTAGAAAACGTTCTTTACTTCTATTATCTCTTTTTGACATAATCGTCAACTTTCATAAAATATTTTGATTAGATTTTACCCATAATGATGGATTTCATTAGAAATTACAAATATATCATTAATATTTAAATTTTTTTTAAATTTTGTCCTTTAGAAAAACTTTTACAACTTTTAGGATAGATTATAAATTTATACTAATGTTATAATCTTTTGAGAAATAAATGCTACAGAAGATATAAAAGTATCCTATTAATGCTCATAATGTATGTTTCGAATTAGAGATACTGGAAGATGAAAAAATTATATCCTTTTTATCATTTTAAGATAAACTTATTATTGGAATTCTTTTGGAAGTTATATAACCCACTTACGCATCTATTACTAATTTATATTATTAAACTAAAGGGCTTTCAATTTGTATCTTATAATGTGGTATATGACCTTGTTACAATTTTTAAATGCGATAAAGTAATATCAAAGTGTAATGCTTGAATTAATTAGATTAGATTTTAACAGTTTTTAAAACATAATCAAAAGGAATAAAGTGAAAAAAATAACAACAGAAGAAAACTTAATATGCGTTTTACTGTATGGAGAAACAGAAACTGAAGAACAAATTATAGAAATAGCCCGTGGTTATGAAAATTGTCCTTATATAAGGCTTATGTCAACTAAAGGAAACCAACTTTATGCTATGTTTTTCCTACCAGTAAGACAAAAGTGGTGGATTGAATATATTGAAAAGAATCCAGGTGGCACATTTGGACTTAGAAATGCGAAAATTACTTTTTTAGATAAAGTATATTATCCTAAGAAGTTAACACTTAAAATTCCTGAAAAATTAAATAGTGTTAGTCCCTGTGGAGCATATTGTAAGGAATGCCAGAGTCTTGATAAATGTAGCGGTTGTCCTGCTACTATTTATTATAAAAAAAACTAAATAAAAGATATTTTTAAGAAGTATTAAAAATTTTTAGATTAGTAGCTTTGTTTAACTGATTTGAAATTATTAATGTTGTAATACCATGATGTTCATACTCCAAATGATATTCATAAAATTAAAGACTTAATTCTTTTATTGTTTCGGGTACATCGTAATTTTCATGAACAATAAGATATAGCGCTTTTACAAACTTAGTAGGATCATCAGCTTGGAATACATTTCTACCATAAGCTACACCCGCACCACCTACCTCAATTGATTGTTTAGTTATTTCTAAAATATCTCTTAATCCTGCTTTTTCTCCTCCTGCAATTATTACTGGGGCCATACAACCTTCCACAACTTCTTTAAAAGAATCAGGATCACCTGTCCAATTTGTCTTGACAATATCTGCGCCTAATTCAGCAGCAACACGAGCAGCTATCTTAACGACATCAACGTTATATTCATCATCTATATTCTCTCCCCTTGGATACATCATAGCGAGAAGTGGCATTCCCAGATCTCGACATTCTCTTGAAACTCCTCCTAAAGTTTCTAACATTTCTGGATCTGATTTTGTACCAATATTAATATGAATTGACACTCCATCTGCCCCGAATTTTACAGCTTCTAAAACGGTATTTACTAATATTTTGTAATTTGCGTCAGGACTTAATGAAGTTGAGCCTGATAAATGTAAAATTAATCCTATATCAGGACCATATCCTCTGTGTGCATATAACGGAATTCCAACATGCCCTAAAACAGCGTTAGCACCACCTAAAGCGATCTTATTTACCATTTCTCCTATTTCTTTATCAATTCCTTTAATAGGTCCAACAGTTAATCCATGATCCATTGGAACTATTATAGTCCTTTTTGTTTCCCTATTAATAATTCTCTCTAATCTAATTTTCTTTCCAATATATCCAGACATATGTTAAATTCCCTCCTATTTTAAAAAAGTTTTACAATTCTTTTAACTTGAAACGATTATACAAAAAAATGCATACAGTGTTAATAACTCTCTCTTATTAAAAAGATCATAATCATAAGATATTGTTTTATTAGAATATATTTAAAATTTAAAAAAAATATAGATGTTCTTATTTTTTTAATATTTCTAAGTTTAAATGAGCCTTAAGATTCTCAAAATGAAATTTTGAAGTTATTTATTCCAATATTAATTTATTTTACGTATTGCATTGTCAAGTGCTTGTCTGAGTCTACTTTTTTCAATTTCTGACCCTACTTCAATTTTATCTCCATTAACATAAATTCTTCTCTCAATACCATATTGCTGTAATATATTTTGGTCTATTGCTGAATATTCATTAAGGATAACTTTTTCTCCATATTCTGAAACCACTTCTCGCACTCTTTGAGCTTCAACATCACTAGTTTGACAAAATCTATTCCAAAATAAATCTATGACAATTTTTCCACTAATAGGTTTAAATGTATAGTTTTCTTCTCGGAAATGAGGAGGTTCAGCGCTTTGTTCAAACTTTTTCCATAGAACTGCTTCTTCTCCACGTTTTTCTGCGACTTCAAATCCAAGTTTTAAAAAATATTTTGCTGGCATAAACCAAAAATCCCAAAAAAACCCCACAGTTGCGATCCCTTTACGATTTTGCCTTTTAGTTTCTTGTTCTGCTGCGTTAACTAATTTTTTCCCAATACCTAATTTAGAAAATTTAGAGTGCGAAACTAAGCAAGGAAATACCATCAATTCTTTGCCTTGCATATTCCATGGGGCTATTTCAATTGGCATAATATATATAAATCCTGCGTGAATGCCATCGAAAAGTGCGACTTTGACTTTTAATCCGTGTTTTTCCATGCTTCTAAGCCAAGATATACGGCGTGGACAAGACATTTCATACTCTATATTATTTTCATTTACATGAGTACAAGTACCAACATAATATTCATCATCCTTGGCCATATCTCGGATAATAATTGACATTTTTTTTTTAAAATCTATTTTACTCAAGAAATATAGATGTATTAATACTTTAAAAAACCTTAGCTTGTCGAACCAAGAAATCTAAATTACTATTTTGTATATATATTTTAACTTAAAAAAATTTTAATTTTAAAGAACAAAACAAAATTTTTCTAAGGAAATCATGTTTCCTATGAATAAAATTATAGAGTATATGAAACAGGCAAAAAGATTATTTCTCTTTATTGACTCATAATAAAAAAAATCTATCGAGAAGAAAAAAATAAAACTATAAAAAAAGACCGGCAAGAAGCAATATAACAAAACCTAGGGCTACCAAGCCTGAAAGTCCTAAGATTGATAAAACAATCTCATAAACCTCTTTCACAGTCATATTTCGATATTCTCACCCCATAATTAAATAAACCCTAATTCTCATAAATATATATAAAAGTATATATATAAAAGTTTCGATTATATGCTTTAAAATACCTCTTTTTTAATAATTATTACATATTAATATATATAAATATATATATTGAAGAAAATAAGGATAATGAAAAAATCAATCTAATTTTATTTATTTAAAGTAGTTTCCTTACACATTCTTGAATCAATAGTGCATTTGGAATGATCACTTTTTCTAATTTATCCGAAAACGGAATTGGAACATCTGGCGTATTAAGTCTTATAATAGGTTTCTTTAAATATTGAAAGCCCTCTTCTGCGACGAATGCTGCAAGTTCAGCACTCACAGAACAAGTTTTACAGCCTTCATCCACAATAAGTAATCTTCCTGTTTTTTCAACAGAATTTAGAATAGTCATCTTATCTAATGGAACTAAAGTCCTGGGGTCAATTATTTCGCAATGAATGTTTTCTGCTTCCAATTTTGTAAAAGCTCTAATACTTTCTGAGACCATAGCTCCTGTAGCAACTATAGTAACATCATCCCCTTCAGTGAATATCCTTGCTTGCCCAAATGGTATTGTGAATTCTTTATCTAGCGGAACTTCACCAATGTGGTAATAGGCTCTCTTATTTTCAAAAAAAATGACTGGATCATCATCTCGTACAGCGGTCTTCAGTAAACCTTTAAAGTCACGGGCATCCGATGGTAATACAACTTTCAGACCTGGTACATGCATAAACCATGATTCAAAAGATTGGGAATGTTGGGCCGCCCCCATTATGCCTGTTCCAAAAGGAACTCTTATTGTAACAGGAACAGAAATTTGTCCTCCGTACATATATCTTGCTTTTGCAGCTTGATTTACAATCATCTCCATACACACAGTTAAGAAGTCCGCAAACATAATTTCCGCAATAGGATGCATTCCAACCATGGCTGCTCCAATAGCACAGCCCAAAATCGCATTTTCACTAATAGGTGTTTCACGAACTCTCTCAGGACCAAATTTTTCAAGTAAGCCTTCTGTTACAAAAAAAGGTCCTCCAAACTTACCTATATCTTCTCCTATTAAGAATACAGATTCATCGCGGTCCATTTCTTCTTCAATAGCTAACCTTAATGCCTCCAACCCTCTCATCGTCTTAGTTTCTTCACCCATTTCATTTCCCTCCTAAATTAATTGGATTTTTATATATATCATCTAAAACAGTATTAGTATCTGGTTTTGGACTCTTTTTAGCTAATTTAACACTTAGATCTACTTGCGCTAAAGTTTCTTCTTCAATTTTTTGAATCATAGCACGATCAATAACTTCACCTCTTATAAGCTTTACTTTATATGCTTCAATAGGACATTTTTTTTTCCAATCTTCCTTCTCTTCAGGTGATCGGTATTTATCAGCATCCATTGTCATTTGACCACCCCACCTATAAGTTTTGCATTCAATTAAGGTAGGACCACCCCCCTTTCTTGCGAGTTCAACAGCTTCTTTAATTGTTTTATATACTTCGATTACGTCATTACCATCAATTGTAAGACCTTTCATCCCATATCCATGAGCTCGGAGTGAAAGATCTTTAATACCACTTGCATAATGAACAGGGGTGCTCCATCCATACATATTATTCTCTAAAACAAAAACAATTGGTAGTTTCCATATAGCTGCTAGATTCATTGTTTCATGCAACATTCCTTGATTTGCAGCACCATCACCAAAAAAAGTAAGAACTACCTTACCTTCATTTCTCATTTTTGAAGCTAAAGCAACTCCAAGGGCTAAAGGAGGTCCTGCTCCAACAATTCCATTTGCACCTAGCATATTTTTAGAAAAATCAGCAACATGCATCGATCCACCGTGACCCTTACATATTCCTCCTTCTTTTCCGTAAATTTCTGCCATTAGTGAATTAATATCCCCATCTTTAGCAATAAAATGGCCATGACCTCTGTGTGTAGAAGTAATATAATCATCTTCATTTATCGCCGCACAAGCTCCGACAGCTATAGCTTCTTCACCCGTATATGCATGAACAAAAATTGATTTGATTTTACCAGAATCCTTTGTAATTCTAAGTTCAAATTCACGAATCAACAACATCTTTTTGTATAAATTAATTAGTTCTTCAGAACTCAATTCCTTAGGAAATTCATCACTACTCATTATTAAAACCTCATTTTAAAATATTAATAATTGACCTTATTACTTTATAATACTAATCTATTATAAAATGAAATTTAATTGGGAGTATTTAATTCTTTCTTTTCAATGACATTTTTGCCCAATAAGAAAGATTTGCATAAAGAATTGAATATTATCTGATTTTCGATAATATAATAGTATAAAACCACAAACTATTAATTTTGTAATTCATTTAATTAATCATTAAAATTGATTTAATTCGTGGTATAATTAAACAATTTTATTTCACTGACGATATCACTAATAAATATTGACTTTTTTAATGGGTGTTCAATATATTTAAACTTTTTACAATTGAAGGAAAGATCGAGATCCCTCCATTTCTATTCGACCAAGAGAAAGAAATAAGTGCTCGAATTATTCTTTCAGAGGATTATGAAGGAATAATTACAAGAGATTTTGGGTTTATAATTGCTGTCGTTGATGTACTTAAGGTTGGACAAGGTACTATTATCCCTGGTAATGCAAATACCTTTCACGAAGTAGATTTTACAATTCTTACATTTAAACCGACAGTTTCCGAAGTAGTAGAAGGAACTGTTGTAGAAGTTGTTGATTTTGGAAGTTTTATTCGACTAGGTCCACTCGATGGTTTAGTTCATGTATCACAAATATGTGATGACTATATTTCTTATGAACAAGTTGGTAATAGATTTATCGGTAAGGAGACTGGAAGAATTCTTGAAGTCAATGATCAAGTACGAGCAAAAATAATCGCTGTATCTTTGGGAACAGGAAGAAGTGGTAAACTTGGTTTGACAATGCGACAGAAATATTTAGGAAAAGAAGATTGGATAGAGAGTGATATTCAAGAATTAATTGAAGAGCAAGAAGCAAAAAAATTGAAAAAAAGTGAAGAAAAAGAAGAATAAAAAATAAATTTGAAAAGAGTGATTATTATGAAGGAAAAAGCTTGTAAAAATTGTCATCTCATTACTAAAAATGAAACAATTTGCCCTAAATGCAAAACTCACACATTAAGTGAAGATTTTCACGGTGCTGTCATTATAATAAATCCAGAGCAATCTTTATTTGCTCAATACCTTAAGATTCATTTCCCAGGTAAATACGCATTAAGGGTCAGATAAAAAATATCTATTATTTTTCAATTTCATCTTACATCACATTATAATTCCTCAAATGACTTAAGTTTTAGGTAATTATTTTTAAGATTTGGTTGATTTAATACTTTGAATTATATGGAGTATAATTTACGAATTCCCCAAAACCAAAGACACCAATTTACAGATCCTTTAGATATATTAATCGCAGGAAATCGAGAAGATACAATAGCACAAGTAGAAAATATTTTTAGAGAATATCTTAAATCTGGGACAAAAATAGAATTTTATATAGTTGGGGATATTGTTGCTAAAGATTTCTTCTCTAATCAATTTTTAAAGAATTATGTACAGGTTTGTATTATTGATGAGAAAACTAAGCGAAATCAAATTAAAATTACGTTTGGGGAATTTTTTGAAAAAATTATTAAATTTAAAAATCCTGAAGGTACCATTAATAAAGATGCTTGGAAATTATTTGGAAATATTATTAAATCTAGAAAAAAAACCCTAATTAAAATAACTGAAGGAGAGGAAGATTTATTAGTCCTTCCTCTCATATTAAAAGTTCCAACAGATGAAAAAGTTAAACATTTCGTTTTTTATGGTCAACCACCAATTACAGACTCGCAATTTATAATACCAGAAGGAATAGTTATTGTAACTATTGATGCTAATATTAAACAAAAAGTGCAAAAACTCATTAATATAATGGAGAAATATTGAATATACTAACATACTGAATTCATAATGATCTAAATCTTATCTTCTCTAAAAAGCAAAATTTTATTTTTTACTTATTCTTTTGAAAAATATAGTTTCAATAAATATCCACAAAATGGCTTAAATTATCAAGTAAATAAAAAATAAAAGGTTCAAAATGTCATATAATATTGAAGTTATTGAGGAAAAGAAAAACCCTTTAATAGATAGAGTAGAATTAAAGTTTAGAATCGATCATTTTGGAGAAAGCACTCCAAATAGATTAGAAGTTAAAAAAAAAATAGCAGCAACTCAGGGTGTGGATGACAAATTAACCATAATAAGAAAACTTAATTCTCATTTTGGATCATCATCTACAGTTGGAAAGGCTTATATATATGAAAATTCAAAAGATTTGCAATATTTTGAACCATTTCATATTCAAGTACGTAATCTTGATAAAGATAAGAGAACTGAAATATATCAATTAAAAAAGAGAAAAGAACCTTATAAACATCTTTTTGAATATTAAAATTAAAAATAGAAAAAATAAAGATGGGAGCATCAGATTATTACAAATTGGAAGGAGATAAATTAGTAAGAACTCATCGATCTTGTCCAAAGTGTGGACCGAGTTTTTTCCTAGCAAACCATTATGATCGGTGGAGTTGTGGAAAGTGTGGTTATACTGTGTTTAAACGAAAAGGAGCAGCAAAAGGAAAAGTAGCTAGAAGAACCCCTCGAAAACGCACCAAATCAAGAGAAACTTAAAAATATTTTATATGATTAAAATCAGTAAATTAGATAGCTACTACTATTTTTTCTCTACATAATTTTTTATTAAAAGATATTATGTCAATAAATGAATTTTATGGCAAAATAAATGAAAGAATTGTGTTTGGGCATTGAGAGTACTGCTCATACTTTTGGAGTAGGAATAATTGATTTTGATGGAAAAGTATATAGTCTCATAAACGATATTTTTATTCCTGAAAAAGGAGGTTTACATCCTGCTTTAATAAGAGAACAACATTTAGCTAATTTTAATAAGACTATAAACAAAGCTCTATTAGAAGCTAATATCTCAATTCATGATATAAATTTAATAGCTTTTAGTCAAAGTCCTGGTTTGGGACCTATTTTAAAGATTGGAGCACTAATATCTCGAATGTTAAGTCAACTCTTAAATATCCCAATTGTTGGAGTTAATCATTGTGTTGCGCATATTGAGATTGGGAGATTACTGTGTAAGCTTGAAGATCCTCTTACTTTATACGCTTCAGGCGGAAATACTATTATAAGTGCCTATGAATCCGGTAGATATCAAATTTTTGGGGAAACACTTGATTTAGCAGTTGGTAATATGATTGATTCTTTTGCAAGAGATGCTGGATTACAACATCCTGGTGGTCCAAAAATAGAAAAATTAGCATTAGAATCTAAGAATTATATCCAATTACCCTATGTTGTAAAAGGGATGGATTTATCGTTTTCTGGACTATACACTGCTGCAAAAAATCTACTACAATCTGATGACTATGATACAAAATATAATTTAAATGATGTAGCTTATTCTTTACAGGAAACGACTTTTGCGATGTTAACTGAAGTTACCGAAAGGGCTTTAGCACATACAGAAAAAACTGAGGTTCTTTTAACCGGAGGTGTTGCTGCAAATAAAAGACTACAAGAAATGATAGAATATATCAGTAATGAGCATAATGCAAAGTTTGAAGTCGTACCACTGAGATATGCAGGGGATAATGGTGCAATGATCGCATGGACAGGTATTTTAAGATATAAAGCTGAAGGAGCTCATGATATTTCAGATACTATTATTAAACCCAAGAAAAGAATGGATCAAATTTCAATTCCATGGAGGAAATAATTAGTTTGACATCTAATGTGATTAAGGAAAAAATCATAAGAAAAGGAGCTGAGGCAAATCTTTATTATGGGTATTGGTTTGGGAAAGAAGTGATTTTTAAGTGCAGAATCCCTAAAAAATATCGAAATGAAGAACTTGATAAAATAATTAGAACAACAAGGACTTTAAATGAAGCACGAGCATTAATAAAAGTTAAAAATTATGGAATAAATGTCCCACAAGTATTTGAAATTGATCCGTATAATTCAACAATTATTATGAAATATATTCAAGGTAATAAGCTAAAAGATATTTTAAATAATTTGGATAATATTAAAAAAAATCATTATTTTAAACAACTAGGAAATATAATCGCCCTATTACATAAAAATGGTCATATTCATGGTGATATAACTACAAGTAATATTATTATTACTGATAATGATAGTATTTTCTTAATAGATTTTGGGTTACATGAATATTCTAATATGATTGAAGACAAAAGTGTTGATTTACATCTACTGAAAAGAGTTTTAGTTTCATCACATGGTAGCAATTATGAGATTTGCTTTAAAGCTTTCTTAGAAGGTTATAGATCAATATATTACCAATATAATTCAAAAGAATGTAATGAGATTATTAAAAATATAAATGTAATTGAATCTCGTGGTAGGTATGTAAGTTCAGAAGATAGATTATAGTTGTTTAAAATCTATCGAATTTACTTTATTTTAAGAATTTCTGTGAATGCTGTAAAATATTTTCAATCATCATATTAATTCATAATGCAAAATGTTCATCTAAATAATTAAACAATTAAAATTATTTACATTTTGCATCAAGATTATATATTTACTATTCTTATAGTATAATATTAGAAAAGAGTGAATAGACTAAGGGTAAAGAATATATCTGTAGTACTTTTTCACTTTTGTGTCTTCAAATAAGAAACAGCAAGAACTTAAATCACTTGGAGCTAGTCAAATGGCAGAAAATAAACCAGAAAAAAAAAGAACCAAGATGGTGAATATAACTATCAATATACCAGAAATTTATGACAAAAATATTCAAAACTTAATAAAAATGCATATTATTCCAAGTAGATCTGAAGCGATAAGAAATGCTATTAGAGATTTCTTACATAATGAATATGAAAATTTGAAGTTATTAGGTTATTTTGAGGAGGCAGTCTAATAGATAAATCATTAACTAAGACAGCGTTCTTTTCATTCTATTAAAATAAAATCATTATAGTTTAAAACTCAGTCTTTGTTAAAATTTAAAATATTAATTTACTTAGTCTTACTATATTGGATTAAGGATTAAATACGTAAAAATTATGCTATTGTTTACTGTAACTGAAAATGGAGCTTTAAGAAGAGTTACTAAAATTGATTTCAACGAAAATAAGGTTTTTCTAATTGATGATTTCAGAAATCTATATCTATGGATTGGTTTAAAAGCGTCCAAAAAAAAGAAAGATTTAGGTATAAAAAGGGCAGAAAAGCTAAAGAAAGAGCGAGAAAATGAAGTTAAAATTCAGGTTATGGACCAAAATTACGAATATGGTTCATTCTTAGCAATTATTGATATACTGAAAAAAGGAATGAAACCAAATGCTTCTATTGAGAAGAGACCTGAATTAGAAATAGGTTTTGAAGATACAATGGAACTCATTGATGCGGGAATAGATCCTGATTTTGAAGCTGATATAACTCTAGATGCTCATAAATTGGCTCAACAAAATAATACTTATGAAGATTTATGTCGGATGTTAGCAGAATTACAAATTAGTATTTTAAAAGGGACAGAAAAAGCTTCAAAAGACGATATTAAGAAAAAAGCTCAAGAAATATACAAATCTTCTTCTACATATGATGAACTTTGTTGGTTAATAGCAGAATTACGTAAATTATTAGAGGAAAAGTAATAATTTTTAATTTTAATAAATTTCATAGCCCTGCAAATTTATAAAGTTTTCAGAAATTAATATTAAATTTATAAATATTATATAATATCAAACATATTAAAGAATTAGAAATTATAATGATGTGAAAATCAATGTCTAAAAGTAAAGTAAGATTGAATTTCAGAATGAAAGCTATTTTTTATGAAACTTGTGCCTCAGAGGGGCAATGCTCCTTTTATTTTGGTAGAGATAGAGAAGATCCTTGTAAATCATTTCAGGTGTTTCAAATACAAGAAGGTCATATCGGTGAAATTGACATCAGTGGAATTTTTGCGATTCACGTCATTGACTTATATTCTAATAAAGCTGCTGATATGATGACAAAAGGAGGTGATGGAGGGATATATATAAGTGAATCAACCACGGAAGAGCAAAGAAAATATTTAGAGGCTTTATGGGGTCCGGGTGATTCTGCGGGACAGATGTTGAAGAAAGTACTGGGATTCAGGTATGTTGAAATTTATCTAAGTCAAGAGGACAAAACATACCATATCAAGATGCCATATGGAGAGATGAAATTATCCTTGACAACTGGAATGGATGGTAAGAATCCTCAGCGTATAGAAAATTCACCCTTCGGTGTATTCTTAAATGATATCAAAATCTGTAATACCCATTTCTGGAATTATAATGACTTCGGAAAGAATTGGCACTTTGAAAATCGGAGTGGGATAATTGCTGATATAGATCAACAAACCAAAGTAAGATTAGCTATCTAATAGATTACATGATTATGAAAGAAGTTGTTTGTAGTATTTATTATAAAATTGAGATTTCACTTTAGACTTAGACTAATGCCAATTGCATTGGAAATTACCGCCGCGAAAAAGATTTGAACAATACTAAATGAGATTATCACAACCGGATAAAAGATTTTCATATTTTCAAATAACTTTTCATTTAAAATTATAACTATTGCTAAAATTAGGTAAGTAAATAATAATGAAGGGAAATAAGACAACTTTTTAGTTAAAAACATTAAAACTATTAGAACTAAAACCATTATAGTAATGAAAACTTTTGTTTTTGACCCCTTCGATTTTAAGAAACTTAGCTGAGGATATAAAATTTTCCTGAAAAAAATTTCTATTGATAAAAATACAGGGAATATTAAATATCCTAGAGCAAAATGAACGACGAAATTAGAGGGCCATATAAAGCTAAATGGATAATAAAAAGAAAAAATCATATATATAGCTATGAAATATACAGCACTTATCAATGTAAAGATTATATATTTCAGTTTTAATTGATCTTTTATTACATTACTTATACTAACTTTATTAATTTCATTTTCATGTTTTTTAATGTATAATATTAATTTAATAAGTGTATAAATAAATATCATGTTTAATGAAGCATATATGATCCCAATCAATCCAAAAATTCTTTCAAATATCACCCAATTCAATACAAATAGACCAATAGAGACAGGTATTTTAAGAATTTGTTTCTTCTTATCAAAACTAGGTATTAATAAAGAGTAGTCTTGAGATGCTGACATCTCAAATTTTCGTTCTTCCTTAAAAAAAATACTACATGATACTGTTATAAGACATATAACGGTTAAAATCAATAAAGAAATATTAAAAATAATTAAAATATAATTCCAGTAGAAAGTAATGTATATTGGACCGTTCAAAGTCTTCGAGTCAAAAAAATGTTGTTCAAACCAATTAATTGTTTTTATAAGAACCTTATCAGAATATAATTGATGTGCCCCACCAATCAAAAATCCTTTAACCGGAATTAATGTGCAATTGGTCAATTTCTGGACTTTCAATGCATTTTCAGTATAATCTAATATCTCATCATTTACATGATGAATCACTAATAAGTTATGAGTATTTTTCTCATTCAATAAATTAGCTGGAATATAATTCAAAAAATTTCGATTGTAGACAAATCCAAATCTAGGTGGTTCAAAATTTATTAAGGGTGCTAAACCTACTGTGACATTAAATCGAGAATCTAAAGCTTGATTCATAAGAACGACCATCCCACCAAGTGAATGACCAAGTAATCCGATTTGATTCGTGTCTATTTCTGAATAAAATGGCATTGTTTCTAATTTATCTAATAACTTTGAACAATCCTGTGCTAAAGCAGGAATACCTGTAATAGGATCGATATTATTAATATTTCCTCCGCTTTCACCATGACCTTGATAATCAAGTGCTACTAAATAAAAACCCCGCTTTGTAAGTTCTATTGGGAATCTAAGATCAAAGTCCCTTTTACTTCCAATTCCGTGACAATAAATAATTAAAGGACTTTTATTTTGAAATGTTATGGTTTTTGATGGATAATATAAATTAGCATAAAGAACAGCTCCAGCAGATTTAAATTGAACCCTCTCGTAGTTATTATAACTTTGAGTCTTATTAAAATGTAAACAAGTTAGAGATATTATAAGTATTATAATAAATAGCAATAATTTTCCAAGATGACTTTGTTCTTTATGAGTCATCTTATCGACTATGATGATTTCTTCTCTTTCTTCCAAAAGCGCAGCATGATTTTTTGAAAAAATTTTCATCACCAAATTATTAAATCTTAAATTTCAAATTTTGTGAACACCAATCATTATATGAAAAATAAACTATTTAAATGTTTTCACACACTTTGAAATTTAAAAACAAAAAGAATAAAGAATTATTGAAGAGTTGGTAAAAAAATAAACAAGTGATAATTAAACTTAACTAAAAACGAGATTTATAATTAAAACGTTTACAAAATTACTATTATATTTGGTTTTATCGGCGTCCTCGAATCTTTCTAGCTTCTCTTTCAACTTCCCTTAAAATTACGATATCATTTAATTTTATTGGTCCTTTTACATTCCTCGTCAAGATTCGATTCTTGTCTGGACCTTCTAAAATACGAACTTTAATTTGTGTGATTTCACCTGTAAGACCAGTTCGACCAATAACTTGTATAACTTGTGCTGGAATAGAACCATCTTGAACTACGACTCCTTTTGATTTATCAAGCTTAACCATTTAACTTCACCATAATCTTTTATTTTTTTACTTCTTCTATTTTCTTAATTACATCATCTAAGACTCCTTCATTTCCTGTTCCTACATTTTCTACTGCGATGGCACTCGCAGAAACGTTTATTCTCACAGAGTTTCCTAATTCCTTTTTACCTGAAACATAGCCATAGGGAATCCTTTTTTCCTCACATAATAAGGGAATATGGAAGAGGATCTCGGGAGGACTTACGTCTTCTGCCATTACAACAAATTTAGCTTGAACACGTTCAATAGATTTTGTTACTTCATTCATTCCTTTTCTAATCTTAGAATCTCTGGTCTCTGCGATAGTGTTTAAAGCATTCTTTATTTGATTTTTCAATTTATCAGGAATCTGAATTTTAACATATGATATTTTTAATCATCTCTTTCAAATATATTACTTCCATTATATATTTTCATAAATCATCGATATATGATACAATAAATAATTTGAGGTTAAAAATAAAATTTTTCATTTAGATCATTTCTTTTATTGGATTTAAGATTTTTAAAAGATCAACTATATTGATTATAAAATAATTTTGACAAGGTTTTCAATAGCGAGAAAGATGTAAAAGCAATAGATTTTCAAAGAATTTTTAAACTTAACAGATCGTTATTTTAGTAATTTTGGATCATCAGATTGCCATTGTAAATCCCATTTGTTTTATTTTGAAGATTTTAAGGAATTAAAACTATTATTCCAATAATTAAAGCAATTATTATTATTATTTCTACAATAACTGCTTTCTTTTCATAGATCCAATCAGGAAGCCAAAAAAGCGTTTTTTCTCTAATTATATCTACCATTCTATGGAAAAAGTTGTTATGATGGTAATCTATTTTTCCATTTTTATTTCTTCTCTTTTGAATTCGTCTTACTATCATCCAATCCCAAATATCAGGTAAATTAGCAAATAACATACCTAAATAATAAGGGAAAAAAAGAATTATAGCAATATAACCAGAAACGCGTACACTAATATTCCAAGAAACCCAGAACTTATCATCCCAATGCGGTTCAGGAGTATGATATGTTATTTTTGAAAATGCATCAGTAATAAAATGGGACAAAAAGGCAACGATTATAGTAAGTAAAAAGTTAAAGGGAAAGGTAAAGAATATAAAACATGAAATTTGAATGAGCACTCCCATCAAAACATGAGTAATTAAATTCATTATCTTTTTAGTTAAAATACATATAAAAGTTTATAAAAATGATATTTAAAAAAATCTTTACGTTTAGAAATAATTTTTTATTAGTACATCTGTGAACATGGTATTTGATGTGATTTTTGTCTATTGAATAAATTTTTCTGATTATTCAATAAATTTTTGTTACTATTATGTATGTACACTATAAAATAAACACTTTTTCTTCATTATAATGGAAAGGATTATCATATTAGGTAAACTTGAAGTATACTGAACACTCCAAATTGACTCATCCGAATTAACATATTTTATTTGAGCAATAACTGAAATTAATAAAAAACGATGCGTATTCTTATAATTTTTTTATTCATTTCTTATTATTAGAATTATTATTTAGTCTTATATTTCTGTAAAAAAATAAGTTATTCCTTCCTTTTTTGTACCTTTAATTGTTCCGTTAAAAATTAATCTAGCTAAGATATTCTCAATATTTCTTCTACAATAATCTCTTGCTTCAGAGTCTTCGATAATATCTTCTAGTCTATTTAATAGGGCCTGAATAGTAAAAGCTCTCCCTTTATTGGAATTAAAGTAATTGGCAAGTTTTTCATCAACTTTATTGCTATATTTTTCAGTTTCATTCAATTGTTTTTCAAGAATTGTAGATTTAACATTTTTTAACTCTTTATAAAGATTATATTTTTCTGGAGTCTTTACATTACTGCTCAATCCTGCCTCCGCATTTTTTAGTCCATTTGTAAGATCATTTTGTTGCTCAAAAATTCTGGCTTTTTCTAAACATTCTTGAGAATATTTATACCTTAAATTAATTATTAAATGATGAAATGCACTATATCGTCTAGCATATGTTTCTTCAGTCTCGAATCGCGGGTCACGAATTAATTTACAGTCAAAAGCAGGAGCTATTGTCATCTTCCCTCTTAAAGAAAAATCAGCATTGCTCCAAGATTCATAATAATAGCCTTTATATGGTTTATTCAAAGCAAATCCCTTATGAGTCATTAAAACATCAGTAGTTTGCATAAATTTTTCATATACTAGCTTAGTTCCAATGCGAGTAGTTTTCTTTCTAGGCCCCCTCCATGTTATTTTCATTATAGTACTATAAATAATATCATCTTCAGGAGGAATCACCATTAACAAGGGACTGCGTGTTACAGGTTTATAATAATATTTTCCAAACTTTAGTGCATTTTCTAAAACTAATTTAACTCGATGAATTATTTTATTACTTGGATCATAGATAAGAGCTTTCTTAGCACACTCTAATGCTTCTTTATAATTTTTACGATATTCATAAACAAAAGCCAATTGGAGCCAGACTTCATTAACTCCTATTGTTAATGCTTCTTGACAATTCTTAATTGCTTCTTCATAATCACCATCTTCAATTAATATATTGATTTTAATCTTCCATGGTTCTGGTATTGAAGGATTTAATTCTAAAGCTCTCTCAGCACTCTTTTTGGCAAAATCATACTTTCTCATAAAATAATATGACATACCTTTATAAATCCAAGCTAAATCAAAATCAGGATCCTTTTTAATTACTTTATCAAATTTCCTTATAGCACTTTTATATTTCTTCTGTAAATATAATTGGTATCCCTCTTTATATGTATTGTCTTCTGGCATATAGTTACACATATATTTATTTATATAAAATTATTAACGTTTTTACAAGAATTATTTTATTTTCTTCAATATAATAACTAATTTTCTAAATAAGATTTTGAAAACTTAATACTTTTTATAAAGGATTTTATATATACTGATAAAATCAGTATTTTATTACAAAGTATGCTTTTTTTTTCTGAGTTTTTATAGTATTTATTCTTTATCATTATATTTCTCATAAGTTTTAGCTTAAGGAGGGAAACTAATCGATTGGAAGAAAATGAAGAAAATGTTTAACTTTAAAAAAAGGAAGAAAAAGATTTTTATAAAAAAACATTGAAGAACTCAAGAATGAAATAATTATCGCCAAATATAAAGAATCAAAATACAAAAAAGATAAATAACAAGGTGATAATCTAATGGGAGAATACGGAGAGGGTGAATTCAATGAGAAAATTAAGGAAATTGAAACTAAACTCAATCAAATATCTCGTAATGAAAATAGTGGACGAATAAACGATTTTGGACCACTTGAAGAAATAGAGGATTTACATGAAGAAGTTGAATCTGGGTTTGAACCAAGAGATGAATCAAAATCCATTGAGTTTGAAAATTATTATGAACCATTAAATGAATCTGAAAAAAAAAAACCTTCAAAAGAAGAATATCCTACAATGGATTTCATTGAAGATATAAGGGATGAAATCTCAAAATTAGTTCCCTCTCATGAATTACATGGTGGAAGAATCTCATACGACAAGCTTTCTGAATACTTAGATATGCATACTCGCTATATTAGAGACACACGTAATAGAATAGTAAATTCGAATAATAAAAAATATAATCCAGATTTTAAATTTTCAAATGAACAATTAAATAATTTTATATCTTCTTTCTCTAAAAAATTTAGCAATGTAGATATTAGCAGTATTGAAAAGTTAGTAAACAAATATGTCAATAGTAATGATCTTATTGAATATAGACAACAACAATGGCATCTTCACAATCCTGATCTAAAATATGATTATTTCAAATCTCTTGACTCAACAAGTAAGGGATATTATTTTGGATTATTACTTGCTGAGGGAACTATTTCTTCTAAAGGAAATCTAGGAATATTTTTAGAAAAAGAAGATATTAATGTAATGAAAAGATATAGAAAAGAACTTAATATTGTAAATAAACTTGAATATGTAACAGATAAAAGAAAGAAAAAGCAATCAGGAGAGTATCCAGAACGATATGGTGTAAGAGTAGGATGTAAACCTATGATAAACGATTTAAAAAACTTAGGATTTTTAAATTTCAAAGAACGAAATGCCTTAAAAGAAGGATTTTTTACAAACATGAGGGAAGATGTTGCTTTATCTATTTTACTTGGTTTTTATGATGGAGATGGTGAAGAAAGTGCTCCTATTATTCATTCTACTAATAAAAAATTTCTCAAACAAATTAAGAGAGAATTCAATATTAAACATGAAATAAAACTAAAGCGTAAAGCTGAAAGAACTAAAGTCTGGACTAAAGAATGTGATATAAAAGATCAATGGTATTTAAGAATTGGTCCAGAATTATTTAATCGAATGATGGAATCGTATGACTATAGTATGGAAAGAAAAAGAGCGTATTATCCAATGAAGGGAGGTAAATATGCATATGATGCTCTTTCTAAGAAAATAGGTAATAGGGAATGTCTAAATGAATTATCTCTTATTGGTCCTAGAACTAAATTAGCTGACGCTTTTGGTTGTAGTTTCGAACTTTTTAAACGACTATGCGATGAATATAATATTAAGACTTTACCTCATTCCTACTGGAAGAGAGCTGATAAAAAAGACTGGAAACTAAACTTCGATAAAAAAATTGAAGATTTCAAAAATAAATATTTGGTAAATAATCCATAAATAAATTAGAAAAATTTTTTTTATATTGTTAATTTATCAAATTAAAGTTGTGATTTTATTTTAAATGTTAATTAGAATTACCAAATTTGGAATTATAGAGGTGATTTACCATCATTATCCCAATCCGCTGCTTTAGTTGCGGTAAGCTCATAGCACATGTATATGAACCATATTTAGAGTATTTAGAAAAAGGAGAGAGCTCAGAAAAAGCGTTTAAGGAGCTTGGTATTGAACGCTTTTGTTGTAAACGCATGATCGTAAATTAGTAGGCATTTTCGCCTTATAAGTGTAAGTCATGTGGATCTGATAGATGAGCTCCTCAAATTTCCGAGATTACAATAGTCTAAATTAATTATATAGTAATCTAAGTGAAATACAAGAGTAAAATTATGTGGATTTTCTTGACCTGATCGATGAATTACTTAAATTTCCTCGATTACAATGATTAAATCTTTTCTTTAATATTTAAAAGAATAAGTAAAAATTATTCTTTCCCGTAATAAGCAGTCCATCTGGTTTTTCTTGCTTTTTTTTTATAAACCAGCATTGCTTTTCTACATTTGTTGGTACAAAAATTATGTATTATACCGTTCTTTTGGATAAACATTATTCCTCTGCCTATAGGAATATCATACCCACAGAAAGAGCATTTCTTTACTTTGACCATGAGATATCACCACAAACATTTCATTATTCTTTTTCTTTTTTAAATAGTTCAGCTTCTCCGTATTTTTGAACTTTTAGATTGATTAAAGTCATATCACTGGTTACTTCATTACCTCTGACAGTTTTTCTCCTTTTTTCTCCCTTTCTTCGAGGGTTAAACCCAATATTTCTTTTAGAGGCAAGAATTTTCTTTTTAACGGGTCCATGTACATCTTTTCTCATGGGGAATCCTGAAGAGTCGCTTCCTCCAGTAATTACGAATTCATAATTGGGAAAGCCTACAATCCCTCCTTTAATAACATCACCGATTTTCATCCCTTCAAATCGAAATTTTTTTTCATCAATTTCAATTAGCTTAGATAAACCTTTTCCAGGGCCTTCATTGCCACCGCTGATATTTAACTTATATACAATTTTTTCAGAAGACACGGTATATCAAATTTGAACTTAAGACAGCAAGAATAACTTCAAGAATGTTTATTTTCATAAAAATTTTATGGAATTTTATGGTTTAGAATAATTTTCTAAATTGATACATAATATGAAATTTATTTTAAAGATAACAACCTTATAAATTATATAAGAATTTATTAGATAGCATTATATGCAGATATTTGAAGTTGTTCCACTTACCAAATTCCCGTATATGGAAACAAGAGAAGTACTGCAAGGGAATACAGTGCGTGATATTTTGAATGAAACCAGTAAAGAAAAGGTATATTTGCTGGTAGATCATGATACAAAGAAAATTTGGACTTTTAATGGTTCTCATAGCTCTTTCAAAGTCCAAATATACGGTGGTATTTTAGCTGGAATGCTTCGACAACAATTAAGATTATTTTATAGAGTTTACCCATTAAACATGTATTCTAGCGATAATCAAGAATTTCAAAATATTATGGAAAAACCACTTGGGGCTGGGCGAGCTAAACCTATCGAGAAAAATGATTTTGCTAAACCTACTGAAGATAAATATATAAAAGATGTCTCGATTGCCAGCCCTAAAGCAAATAAAGCAATTGAATATATTAATAGTTTTCCCAAGCCAGATGATTTGATAAGAAGATTTATTGTAATAGGGGGAACTATATATAATGAAGAGGAAATTATAGAAGCTTTTGTTAAAGAAGAAAAGAATGTAACAAATACTGTGAAATTAGGACGTTTAAACAATGGTTTTACCTTTTTCAAAGATCATAATTACTCCACTCGATTAATTATTAAAGATCGAAAAATTCAAGGGATCGAATTATATATCCATAAAGATGATAAATCTCCTCCATTGGAATCACAAATCCCGGTTTTATACGAAGAAAAATATAGTAAACCGGGTTCTTTCAATGCTTTAATCAAGGCATTTAAAATTCCAGATAAATTACCTGAAGACACTGAAACAACCGCTCAAGATGATTCTACTAATCAATCCTAGAACTTCTAAGCCTTTAGAAGCCCATACTGATTTTTTTAGAGAACCTAACTTAGGATTATTATATTTAGCAGCAATATTAGATTTAAACAACATTCAAGTTGATATTTTAGACCTTGAGCAATTTAAACATTTGAATAAATCAGAATTAGAAAATTTAATACGTGTAAAAATAACCGGTTATAATATTTTTGGAATTACTTCTCTTACAAACACTTTTCAAATGGCGCTTAATATTGCCAGAATCATAAAGTCTCAAAATCGAGATAATTACATAATTATGGGAGGACCCCACGTATCTTTCTTGCATAGTGAAATTTTAAAGAATAATATAAAAGCAGAAAGACTAATCGATTTTATTTGTGTTGGCGAATCAGAATACTCCTTGTTAAATCTCGTCAAAATTTTACAAAATCATGTTAATAAAGAAAAAAAGTTGGAGGAATTAGAAGAAAGAATTAATTTAATTAAAGGAATTTCTTATATTAATTCAAAAGGCAAAATAATTTTCACAGGTTTGCCTGAAGAACCAATAAATTTAGAATCATTACCATTACCCGCTCGTTATAAATTACCTCAAGAGAACTTTTTTTATACTGTTGCAAGTGTCATTGTAAACAGAGGTTGCCCCAATGATTGTTCATTCTGTTCAAGGCAAAACTTATTTAAAAAACCAAGAATTAGAAGCATTGGATCTATATACGCAGAAATAACTGACATTTTATCATTACAAATTTATAATTATATCAATTTTTACGATAATATCAATATAAATAGAGAATTCTTCAGAAATTTTTGTGAGATGTTTATTGAAAATAATATTTCTATACCCTGGGGTTGTGAACTCCGGGTAGACACTATCAACTATGAAGACGCACTCTTACTGAAAAGAGCAGGATGTCAATTAGTTGCGACGGGGATTGAATCTGCTAATAAAACAGTTCTCAAGAAAAATTTCAAATACCAAGATCCAGAACAAGTAAAAAATGGAATAATAAATTTAAAAAAATTTGATATAGCCATTCAAGCTTATTTTGTATTAGGACTTCCTGGTGAAACTGAAAAAAGCTTTTACCAGACTATTGAATATATTAACTCTTTACCTTTAGATAAAGGAGATGAAATAAATTACTTTGTAGCAACGCCATATCCTGGATCTCGTTTGTGGGATGAAAGTGAATATTTTGACATTGAAATATTCGAAAAAGATTTTACCAAATACGATTGTAATACTCTCATTTTTGAAACAAAAGATTTAACCAAAAAAAAATTAGAAGAATTCTATATTATTGCTAAAAAAATTGAAAATACATTTAAATAGATTAAACTAAACAATAACATGATTATTAGAAATGGTGGATTCTTATTCCCAGTGATTTCACACAAAAAGTAATTTATATAATTAAAAAAATACCCAAAGGAAAAGTCTTAACATATGGATTTATCGCCAAATTAGCAGGAAATCCTAAAGCTGCAAGACAAGTCTCATGGATCCTTCACTCCTCAACAAAAAAATATAATCTTCCTTGGCATCGTGTCATAAATTCAAAAGGATTAATATCATTAAAAACCCGAGAAGATCGAGAATATCAAAAAATGCTCCTAAAACAAGAAGATGTTGAGTTTTTAGATAGTTTTAAAGTCGATCTTAATAGATTTCTTTGGAGAATTGATTCTATTGATAAACTGTAGTTAGTAAAACATGTACTTTTTGAATAATTTGTTTACTTTTTGATTAAATTTATCGTAATATGTGATTTTAGCCCTTCTTTTGAAATTTGTCTGAATATCAATGTTATTTTCAAAACATTTTTTATAGGGTAATTTTAATAATAGAGAATTAACTCTAGAATAATGTGGATGAGATTTTTTTATATTATCCATGACACACACTATTATAAATAAAAAAAAATATACAAATTATGCAAAATTTTGTGTTTAATGTAAAAAAATATTTATAGTGAAAAATATGCC
>JBHLOC010000039.1:40697-44917 GCA_048940925.1 Promethearchaeota archaeon
ATAAATAAAAAAAAATATACAAATTATGCAAAATTTTGTGTTTAATGTAAAAAAATATTTATAGTGAAAAATATGCCAAGAGCCGTTGAATATTATATCGGAGAAGCCTTAGTGGGTGATTCTGGAGATCCAAATCTTGCACATATAGATTTAATAATTGGTTCAAAAAATGGACCTGTGGGTGTTTCATTCGCAAATGCACTCAGCACACCTTCTAAGGGTCATGGCGGGCTGCTCGCAGGAATCCGTCCTAATCTTCTAGCAAAACCAGTTTCACTTATTGTCCCTAAGGTAACAGTTGCTAAAATGGAAGATGCAAGTAAAATATTCGGACCTGCTCAAGCTGCTGTCGCTAAAGGGATAGCTGATGCTGTTGAAGAGGGATTGATTCCCATGAACAAAATTGATGATTGGCTTATAATTGCAAGTGTGTATATACATCCATCTGCTAATGACTATCGTAAAATATATCAATATAATTATGGTGCTACTAAATTAGCAATCCAAAGAGCTTTAAGAGGATATCCATCAATAGAAAAAATATTTTATGATAAAGACCGTGCTAAACATCCAGTTGCAGGCATAAGAGTCCCAAGATTGTGGAGACCGCCTTATGTACAAGTAGCTTTAGATCATCCTGCCTTAGAACGCCAAATGAAAGTTGTCAAGGAACTGCCCAAGAGTGATAGAATTATATTGGAAGTCGGTACTCCTTTTCTTAAGAAATATGGTGTAGAATCGATTAAGAAAATTCGAGAAGTTGCAAAAGATAAATTCATCGTTGCTGACCTGAAGACTCTAGATGTAGGAAAATTAGAAGTGGATTTTGCGTTTGATGCAACTGCTGATGCTGTTGTCGCAAGTGGTTTAGCTGCTACCGCTTCACTAGACAAATTTATTTTGGAAGCTCAAAGGCTAGGAATTCACGCTTTTGTTGACACTATGGAAGTTCAAAATCCAATTGAAAAATTGAGTTCACTCAAACAAACCCCCGATGTTGTAATAATTCATCGAGCGATAGATGTCGAACAATCAGTAGAAGGAAAATTATCACCTGATGCGCAGCAAAGACAAAGATGGGCATTAGTCTCAAAAATCAAGGAATTATATGCTAATCAAAAGAAAGCTTCCGGAAGGGATAGAGTATTAGTAGCTGTAGCTGGAGGTATTGAACCAAGTACTGCCGCATATGCAATGGAACAAGGGGCAGATATTCTCATCGTAGGCAGGTTTATCGCCAGTGCAAAAGACATTAAATTCGCAATGAGAAGAATGCTTAGTGTACTCCCAGGTTATCAAGATATCGACTTAAAAAGAATCCACTCTGAAGATGATGATAACACTGTCGAAAAGAGTGGAGGTCCTAAATGGGATTGAACTAATAAAATTTTTTTTAATTCTCGATTTTGGACTCCTTTATATCATTGCTAGAAAGTGTGTATATTGGCTCATTTAAAACTACTAAAGCATAATAAAATTAAAAAATTAAAAAAAAAATATTAGTTATTTATAGATTTATATCTCTTTTTCCTTCTTGAAACTATCTTGTATATAAAGACAGTTGATGCCATCGCAATTCCAAGAAACAACACGAGATCATATCCTGCAATTACATTATTTCTGCTACCATTACCACTTTCATCCTCCTCTCCATTAGGAATTGCAGGGTATGTAAACTTAATCTTAGGTCCTGGAATATTATATGAATCGTCAGATGATGACGGAATACTTAAATATCCTGTAGGAATCGATGTTGCATTAAGACAGATTAATAAATATTCCCCTGAGATTAGATCTGAAACATCAAACGAATATATTTTATCCTCTTCATCTACTATAAAACTTGTAATCTCTGTCCTATTAGTAGGTCTATTGTTCCAAATCAGAGTATCTGCTCTCCAGATTTCATTCACTTCACTTGCCGTTACAGCAGTAGTTCCAAGTAGAATTTTCACATAAATTTCTACTTCCGCTTTTGTCCAGTTATCGGTAGGATAATCAAATAACTCAAAACTAATATATGTTTCATATAATCCTGTCGAATGGTTTCCAATATATAAAAAATCCAGGGTATAATAATTCTCATATATCTCAGAAGAATTAATATATGTATCTTCACTACCATCAGTATATTTTGTAGTCTCAGTTTCAGACAATCGTAGTCCGTTTCCATAAGTAATGAACGAGAATAATAAAGAGACAGCTACAACACCTAATACGATTTTTTTGTTCATTTCACTTCACTATTTTTTGATATCGATTATAATTTCTTTTTTATTTTTTTTTTTTGGATTTTTACTTGTTTGCGATATAATGCAACAAGAGAAATTACAATAAAGATTAATATTAGAGAGAGGAATGGATATCCTGTAATTGCGGTACCAGAATCTGATTTTGGAAGATACATAACATTATGGGCTATAGTATTATAATTGCAATTGTCTAATACCACTAGACTCACATTTGCGTTCTGAGTTTTTGGGTGATTCTCCGCTGTCTGGGGAGACGTAGTTTGATTAATAATCTGAGTATTATTGGTAATAACATTCCCCTCTGAACTTCCAGTAATATCTGCAAATGAAGTGCAATATGCGTATGATCCATCAAATGCATTGTAAGTGAATTTTGAGTAGTTAACATTCCGTATATGAATTGGTGAAATCTCAAATACACCTTCCCACCCAGGCTCTTTGTCCCATAATGTGTCTCTAAAATAATTATTTCTTACTATAGTGGTATTAATATAATCAAGCATCAACCCATCATAAAAATTGATCACCTTATTACCTGTAAACCATAAATTTTCACACAGAACATCCATATCGCATCCTCGCCCCATATATTCATGGTTACTGAGCATAAAATTATTTGATATTTTAATATTATTACAAAAATATTCTACCCATACACCTCTTTTTACATAAGTGAAATAATTTTCGGAGATTATGCCGTTCTCTGTCCATCTAGTAAGAACTGCTGCATGATATGACCTCTTGCCTGAATTATTTACCCAGCAATTTCTAATAATAAAATATTGTTTTGAATGAGTGACATGAATTCCTCCCCCATCCCCTTGACAATCAAAGAAAATATTCTCAATAATGTAAGGATCTTCAGCTGTACCTGAGCCAGTAACCCAATTAGTCTCATTTGCCCATGCACTCCAACTATAATTCAGATTGGTATCATCGATATTTATTCGAAATGGATCACTGCACTCTTTAGGATTTACTACAATCGCAGGTCCAGTAAAAATAACGAAATCAGATATGTTCAATGAAGGTGACAATGCTAACTCACTATTATCAAATAAATTATCGTTCCCAGTTGACTCTATTATTATGAAAGGTTGACTTGGAATTCCTGCTAAGAGAGATATTACTCCCATAAAAATGAGAATTTTTTCTATCTTATTCATAATTTCTTGCCTTTTTTTACCCTATTGTTAATTTTCTTAGGTAGTTGGTAATATATTAGATTAGACCATTATTTAAAATTTATTACTCCTTAGCAACAAGTAAATTCTCTTCGGAGAGAATTGGCTTCGTTTGTTGTTTTTTGGTCACAAATTTCCCCTTATCTTCATTATGGTTAATGGTTTTGTTATCAAAAAGTATTCCGAATTGGGTTGCATTCTCAATGAATTCCATGACTATTTCTCTAAATCTTCGCAATACTGTTTTCAATTCGGGGCGAGCAATAATTATGAAATGTGATCCATTCCTCTGCTTCTCTTTACTCTCATCTCTCTAGATAAGTCGCATTTTATCCCATCGTTTCGCTTTTCTATAATATGTTTTTTGATTTATACCGAACTTATCGGCTAATTCATTAACGGTACATTCATGGGCTAATACGATATGCTCGAATATCTTATATTTAAGGAGACTACACCGAAACTGATTAAAAGATATTTTTACTTTGAATTACAAGAAATCTTAACAGACAAGATATTTAATTGGAATTAAATATCTTTCAATCTATCCTTACAGATGCATAATCGCATGTAGAACGTACTTTCGAACCATCTTTGATGTACTCCCTAGTCCTAAATGGGATTGAGCTAATAAAATTTTTTTTAGCTCTCAGTCAAAAATTTTTAATCTGCATACTCTCCTTAAAAAACATTTATATCAGTTGAAAAATTAAATTCAAATATTAAAGTCTAACTTTAATATCAGAAAATAAGAAGGAGTTAATAAAAAATGCCAGATAAATAT
>JBHLOC010000040.1:0-43109 GCA_048940925.1 Promethearchaeota archaeon
CCCAAAAACACCATCGACAATTCTTGAAATAATAACCATCCATATTGAATTTGAAAATGCTAGCATAAGGAATCCAGTAAACGTTCCCGCCTGAGAAATTAAAAGAAGTGATTTTCTTCCAAATTTGTCACTTAATTTTCCTAAGATTGGTCCGAAAATGAATGAGAACATAGCATTAACAGAAAGCGCTATTCCCATAATAAATATATGTACATTAAACTGCTTAGCAATAAATGGTGCCATTGGCAATATCATCGAAAATCCAATTATATCAATAAAAACAGCAATCCATAATGGAGTTAAAGTTCGATATTTAAAGATCCTATGATTCTTGGATGGACTAATATTGGACATAAATGTTATAAATCGATATTTTTAATTTAGACTTTAATTAAATTTCCAAATTATTTATTTTCTTTAAGATTTTTTATTAGTTGTTTTGTATATTTCATCATAATAATTTTCAAATTTTAATAAGCAGAGTAACTCAGTCAGTAAGCCCTAAAGAAATTAGAAAGATAAATGACTATATCACAACATTAGATAGTATTGCCCAAATTATAGGTTCACTTATAGAACCACTGCTCCTGGAAAGATTTGATACTTATTCTTTGGAATTGTATTGGGATTATCTGCTATTGGATCATTATTAATGGATTTCAAAAAAATAATATCTTTTATGCAGAAGGGTCCATTTAAGGAAACAGTAAAATTCTCCCAACTATAAAAATTAATAAGGTTTAAGTTTATTATTTTTTTAATAATATGGAATCTCAAAAAGTAAGCGAAGATAATACTTTAACTTCAATTGACGAAAAAAAAACAGTGGAACTTCCCGCTTTAGATTTTTTTAAAATAAACTTCATTAGCTTCTTAGTGCCCTTATATATATGTTTAGGGATATTCTTATTGTTTGAATTTGGAATTATAAATTTATTTTCTATTCCTCTTATACTGCATCTAAGTATATTGCCGGGATTTCTATTTTTATTATATTATATTTATCTTATAATACTGATTGAGTTTGTTGGCCTTTGGGTTAGCTATTGGAACAAAAAATCACCTCCACAACAAGGTGTTTTTGCTAGAATACTTGATGATTTTACTAGTCCTGAAGGAAAGATGATGAAATATTATCACAAACGTGGATTTATTATAAAATTTCCGGTTTGGTTAACATCTAAATCTCCATTTCCTTGGTTACTTAACAGAGTTCTCCGTAAAATTGGTCATAATAAAATTGGGAAAAATGTTATTTATTGCGATGGATATGCGGGACTAGAATTTACAGACTTAAGTGATAATGTTTTTATTTACCCTACTAGTGCCTTATCGAGTCATGCTGTAAATACAATTTTTGGGAAAATAACAATGATGGAAATGAAATTAGGTAAAAATACAACCCTATATCCAGGAAATATAGTTGGTCCTAATGCGATCACTACAGATAATAATGTGATTTTTCCAAATACTGTTTTACATAAAAATTGGAGAGGAAAGCCTGGTAAATTTTATTATCAAGGTAGTCCTGGACGTCCGATTGATGTTCATACTGAGAAAGATTAGAACTATTATTAACCTTACAAAAATTTATAGAAAATATATTCTTAACCACTCAACTGAATGTTTAATAAATTCTGCTAAGTGTTCACCTTCAAAACTATGAAGAGTATTTGAAATTTCTATAAATCTGTTATTTTCATTTTTCGGTAAGGTGTTAAATGCTTTTCTGGTAAATTCAAGAGGTACTTGTTCATCAGAAGACCCCTGAATGATCAAAATAGGCTAGGTTAGTTTTTTTAAAAAAGATTTTACTCGAAATTTCGTGTAATCTGTCAAAAAGCTAATTTTTAAGATAATAAGCTTACCTTCTTCTAATGGAACTTCCGCAGGTACCTTATCTAAATCTTTATTACATACTATAGAAATATCAGGAAAACGCCCCCCATTCATATATATCTCCTGTAAAACCATGACACATTATAAGTATTGGTGCTTTTTCAACCTTTCATCGTAATCATCTTTGCATAAATAGAGTATGCTATGAAGATCATTTCCAGAAGAACTATGTATAATTTTTTCTTGCCCTTAGAAAAACCCTTGGAATGTGAACAGATGAGAATAAGCATAATTCTTACAATTAATTTTTAGTTTATGATGAATTTTAATATTTTTTTTTGAAAAACTTAAACAATAATTAATATAAATTATATTTAGTTAGACTATAATACGTTATCAAACTCCGTTTTAGGATATTTTCCATATTTTTGCAAGAATTCTCTATATGAATTAATTTTATCTAACACAGTTCCCATTAACTCCAAACTTTCAAATACTGGCACATTGCGATTTAGAAGTTTTAATTTGAATTTATATCGACTTTCATATTCTTCAAATCCTTCATTTATCTTTAACATCACACAATACATAGGTTTTGTGCATACTCTTATTGCTTTAGATATGTATCTAATAAATTCCTTATTCAAATCTGTTCCTTTAAAACCAATTTCTTCCAAAATATCTTGAAAACCGCCAAATCTTTCAGGATCTTTAATGAAGACTATCGATGATACGCTTGGATCCTTCTCTAAAGCAAGTAACGTTCTATAGTATATATGAGGCTGAATACCGCTTCCACCGAGATCAATTGGATTAGTTACATTCGTATTAACGTCAGGTAGGAATCTTTTCATTTTTTGAATAGTTTTTTCTGTTAAACTTGGGATATTTAAATTATGTTTTTCAAGAATATCTATAGCTTCTATTGTTGATCCTCCTCCAATTCCAATCACACCTACATTACGTGATTCTGGTAAATGAGTTAGATGAAAAGCTGATGCTAATGCTGCAAGTTCGTTTGAATTACTTACAATGCAACAACCGGTTTGTTTACCAACAGCTTTCCACATTTCATTATTACCAGCAAGACCACCAGTATGAGATAATATCGCTTTTTTTGTAGCATCACCAAAACCCGCTCTCCATAGTATTATTGGTTTTCTATTTAGATTACAAGTTCTTGCAACTTTCATGAATTGTCTTCCTTGTTTTGTAGTTCTTAAATTTTCAATATATAAACCTATGATCTTCGTATAATCATCTTGTTTGAAGTATTCTAATAATTCTACTACTGATAAGTCTAAAGCATTTCCAATTGAGATAAATTTCGAAGCGTAAAGCCCATAAGAAACTACTAATTGTGATATATTTTGGGCAATACCCCCTGATTGAAACACTCCACTAAAATTTCCTGCCTTTCTGGATTGATCAAAAGCGAAAAAAAGACCTCCTTTTGGATTATATACTCCTAAACAATTTGGACCAATTATTCTTACATTATATTGCTTAGCAATATCCAAAAGTTGTTGCTCCAGATCTTCATTGCCCACTTCGCGAAATCCTGATGCAAAAACAGTTACAAAGGGAACACCCTTCTTCCCAATGTCTTCCATTAGTTTAGGACATAACCGTGCGGGAACAGCTAAAATTACATAATCTATTGAGTCTTGAATGTCAAAGATTGAACCATATATTTTATATCCTTGTAATTCTCTCCCAACAAGTTTAGGATTAAATAAGTATATTGGTCCTTTAAATTTGTCTTTCATACATTGGACAAAAAAACCTCCACCTCTAAGATCAAAACTTACACCTATGATGCCTATAGATTTAGGAAAGAATAATCTGTCGAAATTAATTTTTTGTATTTGATTTAAGGTAGACATATAAAAATCCTTAAATAATAGATAAAAAAGTTAGGTAGAATAATTCAATTCAACTAAAATATTTTATTAATAAGTTCTTCCCAATAATTTATTTAATAAAGCAATATCATCAGTAAAAATTCCATCAACACCTAAATCAATTAATCTTTTCATGATTTCTTCGTCATTGACTGTCCATACATTTATCTTGAGACCACTCCTATGGGTATATTCTACTAAATTTTTATTAACTGATGTGTGATATGGATGAATTGCATAAAATTCATTTGCTACTGCTCTTTTTATATACTGCTTAATAGGTTGTAATTTTGTTAGCACTTTAGGTATTAAATATCCTAATTTTAACTGTGGTTCTATTTCTTTTACTTTTAATAGTTCTACTATTTCAAAGCAACTAACTATTGATGTTTCAATAAGATTACTTGTTCTTAAAATATTTGTTAAATCATAAGCTAGACCTGAAACTTTAATCTCTGGTTGAAGCTTTATTTTTCCTTTTGAAATATTTATTAATTCTTGTAAGGTAGGTATTTGTTCCCCTTCTCCAGCATTTAATTTTTTAAGCTCTTCAAGTGTGGCATCTTTAATCATTTTAAACACTCCAGTTGTCCTAAGGGTATCTTCGTCATGATGGATAATGATTTCTTTATCCAAAGTATGATGAATATCAAATTCTATATAATCTGCTTTTAATTCGATCGCTTTTTTAAAAGCTTTTAGCGTATTTTCAGGTGCTATTGCAGTGGCGCCTTTGTGTCCTATAACACAAAAATTTTTCTTATTTCCTCTCAAAATAATACCACCTAATCGAAATTGATCTTTTGTTCAAGAGCCTTTTTAGCTTTCGAGATACTATTTACAATAATTCCATCTACGCCCATTTCTATGAATTTCTTCATAACTTTTTTTGTATTAAGAATGTAAACAAAAATTTTTAAATTGTGTTTATGCGAATAATTTAGAAATTCTTCATCTACATTTTTATAACGAGTGACAATATAAGGAAAACCTAAATTAGCTACACTTTCTATTAATTTTTTCCTTCTTTCCCATTCTGGTAAATATTCTTCTGTAATTGGGACTATAGCAGCTAATTCTAATTTTGGTTCAATTCTTCTTATTTCTAATAATTCCTCTATCAAAAATGATTGAATTATTGTGGAATTTATTACGTCCTCATTTCTTAATAGATTTATTACTTTATTAGAAATACCTTTAGCTTTTATTTCACAAAGTAAATTAATCTTTCTTTTAGCAAGATTAATAACTTCCCATAACTCAGGGACTCTTTCACTTTCTCCAAGATCTAATTCTTGTAATTCCTCCAAAGTCATTTGCTCTATTGTTCTATTATAACCCATTCTTTTGAGTATATCAGTGTTATGAATTACTACAAGTGCTCCATCCTTTGATTCATGTACATCAAATTCAACATAATCCGCTCCCAACTCAATTGCTTTTTTAAAGCCTTTTAATGTATTCTCAGGAGCCTCATCATAAGCTCCTCTATGACCTATTATTAGAATTTGTCTAACTCCCACTCTTTATTGTTACTCAATTTCTTATATTTATAAATTTATAAATCTTTAATTTTTTTTAATTTCCTTCTTTTCTAGTGTATTCAAATTGAGCGATAAATTTCTCTTCTATTTTGGCTTATTTAATTAAATGTTCATTTTAGTAAAATTGAGAATCAAGTTTTCACTAAATTTCGGTTTGCTACACAGTTTTAAGAATTTAACCTTCAATTTCGAGAACAAAATCTTAATAATAAATTAATAACTGAAACAATAAGTTTATTAATTTGAAACGTCAACACGTTATGTGGTAAAATGAATAAATTTATAAGTGGTTATTTATTTTTTATTTTCTGTTTAAAAATAAAAAAATAATAAAATAATCTAATAAACCGAAAAGTTTAAAAAGAGAGAATATTGAAAAACAGGTGTGATCTAAGAGATTATGAGATTTTGTGACAATTGCGGAAATATGTTAATCCCCAAAAACGGTAAACTCTATTGTAAAGCCTGTGAAGAGGAATTTGAGTTAGGAAAGGATAAAGAAGATTATATGATCCAAAAAAAGATAAGACATGATGAAAAAGAAGCAGCCCCAATAGTTATTAAAGAAGGTTTAAGGGGTGAAAGAATATCTAGTGATGATCGGAAAGCATATGAGGATTTATTCTCAGGAAGCGAAGCTGATGGGTATTAACAAGGGCTCTTTTTGAGATCTAAGGTTAGATCACTTATTCTTCATTAATTTTGTAAAATATTCGTATTCTTTATAGCTTGTGATATATTTCTAAATCTAAAGTTTAAAATTATGCTAAAACTAATTAGAGAATATTATATATGACTGAAGAAAAAAAGAAAAGGCTTAGAGGTTTTGCAGGAGTTGTATCAAAACAAGTTGATCAGTTAAACGATATTGAGAAATTCAGAGAAGATTTTAAGAATACAGAAATTAAAATTATGTTGAATGCAACAGATGCTAAAAATGCTGCTTTGATTATTATAGATAAAGGTACTATTTATGTAGAAGGTGTTGATAACAAACCAAAAAAAAATTTAAAAAAGGAAAATGCTGGGTGGGACGCTCGAATATCCGCAAAGACACAAGTCTTCGTTGATCTTTTAACTAGTGAAAATCTTTCTATTGGAAGTGTTTTACCAAAAATTTTAACATTTAGATTAAGGATAAGAAAGATAAGTATGGCATTAACTTTACTAAAATTATTTACATATTAAATGTTCTCTTTTCATTTTGATGAATTCATAAAAAAGTATTAGATAAAGAGAGCATTTTTTCTTTTAAGAGATTAATGTCCTTTTCATCTTTTAAAGATTGAATTATTACGTTTTTATCATTATCTGAAATCTCTTGAAACGAATCGATAAATTCTCGTAAATATATAATTTTCTTAGTTTCATTTTCCTGGATATTTGAAATAATCGTATCAATTCTGTCTTCGAGGGTATAGAGTTTTTCTTTAACTTCTTTAGACAAGCTTTTTTCTTTAGAGCCTACAATTTCGTGCAAAATTTTATTGTTTTCTATTATTTTCCGAGTAATTTCTTTAAGCATATCTTCTCGTGATAAAATTGGTAAAGTTGAAAGATATTTTCCCATCTCAGAATTTTTATCTTTAATTTCTCTAATAAAATCAAGTATTTTATCTTTATTTTCTTTTTCCATATATTATTTAAGTCTTGCCTAAATTTTTAAATTTAACTAATATTATAGTTAATTAAGAATGTTCGAGTCAATAAAAGATAAATTAAGAGATTTCCAAGAATTCATAGATTATAATTTTCAAAATGAAGCATTATTAGCACAGGCTTTAACTACTCCACAATTAGGAAATGAGATAGGAACTCCCAATTATGAATTTCTTGAAACTTTGGGAGATGCTGTAATTAAAATTATTTTTATACTAAAATTGTATCGAAAAGGGATAAAAGACCCTGGAATAATAACAAAAATTAAAGCTTCCCTAGAGAGCGATAAAAATTTACAAAAAGTAGCGCAAAAAATGAATTTGCATGAGTATATATTTAAAGCTGATAAACAAAGAGTAAAAGGGACGAGGATTTTAGCGGACATATATGAAGCAATATGTGGAGCTATTTTTATTGATTCAGATAATAATTTGAATATTGTTGAACAAAAAATTATTGATCCTTTCTATGAAAATTTAGATATTAAAAGTGGAAATTTGATATTATCTAAAAAAAATGAATTATTAGAATTTTTACAAGAGAAATTTAAAACAAATATCTATATTTCGCTTGAATATGAGAAAGGTGGCTTAGAACATGATCCTACTTGGATTGCAAAAAATCCCAAGATTTTGGAAAAAGATATTCAAAAAGAGTTGTTTAAACTGCCTAAAGGTTTTAAATCCAAGAAATTCACCAATAAAAAAGATGCTGAAAAAGATATATATTTCAAAATTTTGGACTATTTAAAAAATGAGGAATCCTAATTAGAGTTCTTTTATCTGAGTATTTTTTCTACAAAAAATTTAAATAATAATTTGACAATTTTATGATTAACTTTTTTTAATAAAAGACTGAAGATTAAATTTATAATTTAAAATAATATGGCGAAATTAATGAAAAATAAGAAAATTTTAGTAATTTTAATACTTGTATTTTTGAATCTTAGTTTCTTGTTCCAAAATCATAATATTGTTAATACAATTCGAGAAGAATACGATAAGAAAGAAATGACACCCATATTATCTTCTAGTAATTCTGTTGTATACGAATGGATTCGAATATGGGGTAGTCTAGAAAGTGAATATGCTTATGATATGGCATTAGATTCAATAGGCAATATTTATCTTGTGGGAAATACATATAACCCTTTAAATTATCACGATATGTGTGTTGTAAAATTTAACAGCTCTGGTGACTATCAATGGAATAGCACATGGGATGGGGGTGGAATTCATGGCGATGATGCTTATGCTATAGCATTAGATTCATTAGGCAACATTTATCTTGCGGGATTAACCTATGAGGGAGAAGAACATGTCATGTGTGTGGTAAAATTTAACAGCTCCGGTGACTATCAATGGAATAGCACATGGGACGGAGGGATTAATCATATGGATCGGGCTGAAGGAATAGCATTAGATTCATCAGGTAATATTTATCTTGCAGGAGCTACATTTGACGGAATAAGTAATACCGATATGTGTTTAGTAAAATTTGATAATTCTGGTCAATATCAATGGAATCATACATTGGATGGAGGATATCATGATGTTGCTTATGGAATAACATTAGATTCTTCAGATAATATCTACCTTGGGGGATATACATTCAACAGTGTGAGTGATTACGACATGTGTGTAGTAAAATTTAACAACTCTGGTGACTATCAATGGAATAGCACATGGGACGGAGGGATTTACGATGAGGATATTGCTAATGGAATAGCATTAGATTCATCAGGCAATATTTATCTTGCGGGTTATACATACGACGTGGTAAGCGATTGGGATATGTGTCTTGTAAAATTTGATAACTCTGGTAACTATCAATGGAGTTGTACAAGGGGTGGAGATTATTCTGATGTTGCTCATTCAATGGTATTAGATTCATCAGATAATATTTATCTTGCAGGATTTTCTGAGAGTGTATTGAGTGGTTTCGATCTGAGTTTGGTAAAATTCAACAGCATTGGTGAATACCAATGGAATCATACATGGGACGGAAGCAATAATGATATAGGTTATGGACTAGCATTAGATTCATCAGAGAATATATATCTTGCGGGAAATACATATAACAGTGTGAGTTTAACTGATATGTGTTTAGTGAAATATAATTCAGCACCAAAGATTAAGATTAATACACCAATCCAGAATAATTTCTATAACATTAGTGCCCCAAGTTATGATATTTCTATTCTTGACTCAGAATTAGATACAACATGGTATACTTTAGATGGAGGAATAACAAACATTACATTTAGTGGATCAATAGGTAATATCAGTCAAGCAGAATGGGATAAAAAAGGCGAAGGTTTAGTTACTATTAATTTTCATGCAAATGATTCTATAGGTCTTGAGGGAATTTCAGGGGTATCTGTCTATAAAGATATAACTGCTCCAACCTCATCAATATCTTTTACACCCTATAAAGGAACTAATATAGTGAAAAAATCAACCAACTTTACTCTAACAGCTGATGATGGACAAGGCTCAGGGGTTGCTTCGATTATGTATAAAATTAATGACGGGGATTGGATTAATTTTAGCACTCCTTTTGATTTATCTGATTTTAAATCCGGTAATTTTAACATCTCATATTATTCGATTGATAAAATGGGCAATATCGAAAATATAAACTCACAGGAAGTAAAAATACCTGGACCAGGCGGAATCCCTGGATACAGCCTTTTACTCGTGATAAGCTTAATTTGTGTGAGTTCAGTAGTAATTATTAAATATCGAAATAAAAGTTTAAAGAAATAAATACAATTTTTTTTCTATTTTTTTAATATATATTTTCTTTCAAAATTATAAAGTATAGTATTTTTAGTTTCATTTTTATGAAATTTATTAAATTTTAGCTTTAATGGACTTTCTAATTAATTTAGTCTTATATAATATGAGACTTCTCAGAGAATAACCATTTTTTATCTAATAATTAAAGAACTTGATATTTCTAATGAAGTAGAACCTTAACTTTTTAAAAATTTGTAGGATTATTACTCTCAGAGAGTTAAAAATTTACTATAAATTTTTCAGAACGATGCCAGTTATTAAAAAAAGTGAAGAAATGGAAGAATATGAGGAAGAGACGGGGAAATTGGCCATCTGGAAGGGAAAAGTAAGTAAGGACTTTGAGAAATGGAGGGACAAGAAGAGAAGAGAGACTATAAAGCGCCAGAAAACTGAAATTTTGTCCCAGTCCCGAATTGAGAGGAAAAAGATGAAAAAAGAAATTAGGGATGATAAGATCGCTGGAAAAGATTACGATCATTTGATTGTAGTTGAAAATCTCCATAAAACATATTTATTAGGAACAACAGCCGTGGCAGCTTTAAGGGGTGTTGACTTGATTATAGATAATGGTGATTTTGTTGATATTATGGGACCTTCAGGTTCTGGAAAGACAACATTACTTAACTTAATTGGAGGACTTGATACTCCAACGAGAGGAAAGGTGTTTTTAGAGGGCAGGAATATAAGTATGCTTTCAGATAATGAACTTGCAGAGATTAGAAGAGAAAGAATTGGATTTGTGTTTCAATTCTATAATTTATTACCTCAAATGACTGCTTTGGAAAATGTTATGGTCCCATTGCATTTTTCAGGGAAGCTAAGCCGTCGAGGAAAAAGAAAAAGAGCTATGGATCTCTTAAGATTAGTAGAATTAGACGAGAGAGCGCATCACACACCTTCAGAATTAAGTGGGGGTGAACAACAAAGAGTTGCCATTGCGAGAGCTTTTGCTAATGATCCTGCTATATGTGTATTAGACGAGCCAACAGGAGATTTAGATACTAAAACAGGTGTTTTGATTTTAAATCTTCTAAGAGATTTAAATAGGAGAGGTGCTACTTTTATTGCAGTAAGTCACGATGCTCTTGTTTCAGAATTTGCAACTAGAGTCTTCCATATGAGAGATGGGAAGCTTACCCATGAAGGAAAAGTTGCTGGCTTAAAAGAGACGGAGATTATGCAACTTAAGAGGCAACAAGAAACAGAAATTAATAAAGAGAAGTGTAAGAGTAAAATTTTTCAATATTTATTTGCTAATCAGAATGAAAATGAAGTTAATTTAAATGATATTAAAAATAGTATCCCTAGCTCATTATTATCAAATTTACCTGAACACTTCAATGATATATTGCAAGAATTAATAGATGAAAATAATATTTATGCTAGAATTGAAGGAAATTTATTAATTTTTCAATAGATTGATTAAATGACCCACTTTAAATTAATAATAAAATATGCATTTTTAGATTTAAAGAAACAAAGGGTAAGAACCCTTTTAGCAATATTTGGAATGTTGATTTCCATTGGGCTTCTCACTACAGTCTTATTTTTAAGTGACTCCATCTCTTCGAGTTATGTAGATTACCTTACAATAGATTCAGGAAATCAAGATGCTGTAGTTTCAGTAAGGCATTATAATGGAGAACCAGAAAATAGATCATCTTATTTTAAGTATAGACCAGTAATTGAAACGGTACAAGAAACTTCTGATGTTTTTCGGGATTTCATACCTAGGACGGAATTATATGGGATGGTAAAAATTTCAGAGGATTTTAACTCTACAACTCCTACGGATGAGGAAGAATGGTGTATGATTTCTGCGATTAATTTCTCTCTAGAAAACAACGTAAAATTTGGAACCTTTAATGATCCATTTACCAATAAGATACTAAATTTGAATGAATTACCCACAAATCAATGTGCGATATATTATGGTTTCAATAATGTTATAAAGTACGCTAAAAATGATAAAATTGAAATTAAAATGGGATTAAGTCATGGAAATAGAACTATTAATATTGTGAAAAATCTAACTATTAATACCATTTTTGATTTCAATTTAAAATGGCCAAATGATTATCGTAATAACCATCTTATTGTTGTTGATATTAATACATTTTATGGATTATTCGGGAATAATAATTTTTCTGGACGATGCAGTAAATTAATACTTACATTGAAAGATAGTAAAAAATTCTATGATATAAGGGATTTTGAAGGATCCAAAACTAATATAAAAGAAATGATTAGTGATGTTCAAGTTGCACTAGGAATTCAAAAATACAATATAGATTTACCAAAATTAAGAGTATTAGGGTATTCTGAGTTTTTAAGTGTGTTAATAGTTGTGGTATTTGTGTTTGTATCAATTATAGCGATGTTAATCTCTGGAGTATTGATAAATGGAACATTAAAAACATCCGTTGAAGAAAGAATTAGAGAATTCGGGATATTTAGGACATTAGGAACTAATAAGAAATATAATTTATACATCGTATTAATGCAGGGATTTTTATTATGTAATTTTGGAACAATTTCTGGTATAATATCTGCAGTTTTTATAACTAGGTTTATCATTATACCATTTGCCAACAATGTAATAAGTACTAGTGGAATAGGGTTTACTTCATTATCTTTTTCTCTTACTTTATGGTCGGTAATATTTTCTTATATTATCGGTGTAATTGTTGGATTAATTGTTAGCATCTCTCCTGCTGTGAAAGTGATGCGTCTTCAATTAATCGAATCAATCCACCCATATCGTCATGAAGATACCCTGTACCATTTACGACAAAAATCTACAGTTAATTATAAATTAATTTTAATAGGGGTTATATTATTTCTCAACGGAGGATTCGTCTTTTTAATTATCCCAAGAATTATGATAGCAGGTGATTTAACTTTATTTGCAGGAACACTTATAGCCATATTATTAATTTTTAATATTGGATTAACTCTTGCGGGATTAGGTTTAATTCCCCTTATTTTAAGAATTTTTATTATAATTTTTAAACCTATATCTAGGCGTCTTCATAATGTTATTAAAATTCTTGTATTTCGATATCAAAGGAGAAATTCAAGTACTGTTATGATATTTGCCTTATCTTTTTCATTCGTCATTTTCACTTCTACCATCATAAATACTTTATCAGCACAATCCACAGCTTCTACTAAATTGTCATATGGGTCTGATTTAGTTATTGAAACAACAGGTTGGAAAGAACAAGAAAGAATTTTTCAAGGAGGATTTGGATTTGGTGGTGGTTTTATGTCATCTGATGTTGTTGATTCTCAAGATCTTTTGTTAAATACTAAAAAAGCTCAAGAAATGGAATTACTTGATTCCTCTATTGATCCAAATAAAATTATGACTATCGATTTTGAAGAAGAATTACTTTCTATTGACGGAATTGAAAAAGTTTCTTCAGTCTTAGCTAAACCATTTCAACTAACCCAAATATATTCAGAAGCAGATAAAGAATTTAGTGCAGAAATAGGTGATTATGCAGGATTAAGTACAGAGGAGATCACGCTAATTGGAATCGATGAAGAATACTTATACACAGTGAAAAATGAATTTATTGAAATGACTTCTGGCTCTATAGAAAAATCATTTGGGAATTTATTCAATTATGAAGAATATTATACCTGCATTATTTCTGAAGCTATTTCAATCGCATTTGATTTAAATTTAAATGATAAAATCCGGATTGTGGTCTATAGAGGTGATGAATTAGAAGTTTATCCTTTTAAAATTGTTGGAACAGCTAAAAGTATGCCTGGATTTAGTAGAGAATTTGGAGCTTCAGGTGCACAAGCTACAAGAGGAGGAGTTCTAATATCTCAAGAAACTTATATTAAGATCATGGATATCCCTCCAATTCCATACTTGGACAGAATTTTTATCAAACTTCGGGAAGATAAAGGCACATCTGATTATAGTATTGAAACTTATATAATTGATAATTATCGTAATGAATATAATTTTGTATTACATAATCTAAAAAGAAATGTTGCAAGACAGAGATCCTCTTTCTTTGTATTGGATACACTTTTTACTTTAATAACATTAACTACGGTATTTATTTGTATATTTGGATTGTTATCTTCATCGTATTCAACCATTATTGAGAGAAAAAAAGAAATTGGAATTGTGAGAACTTTAGGTTTGAAGGGTAATGAAATAAATCGCTTGTTTATAATTGAGGCTTTGATAATTATGATAAGTAGTGGAACAGTTGGGGTCATAATTGGCTGGCTTTCGGCTTGGATTGTTACTTCTAATTTGAGTACAATGATAGGGATGCCTGATGTTATTTACATACCCTGGTTTAATATGATATTAATCTTTTTAGTTTCGATATTCATGATATTGATAGGGATGAGGATACTTTTAAGAAAAGCAAGAAAAAAAGAAATTGTTGAAATTTATAGAGAGACTGTATAAGGCTGAGGTTTTTTAATTGAGGGGAGTAATAAATTTACAAAATAGAAAAAAAAGATACCTTGGTTTTATTATTGTAGTGGCATTTATAGCTCCTTTCAATTTGTTTTTTAATACTTTGATTGTCAATTATCATTTAAAAACCCTTAATATTAATAACGACGAACCTTATGAAAAGAATAATTTAAAGACATCTGATATAGCTGGAACTGACCTTTATGCAGAACAAATTAATGCCTATGTTGCGGGCAATAAATCTTTGATAAAACAATCATTATTTACAAATGATACAAATATTTTTTCCCAATTTGATATTAATGATCCTGCTTTTTATAAATGTAATATACTCATTAGTGCATCTAATACAATAAATCATAATATTTTTCCAAAAATTTTAACTGAAAGTGATCTATCTTCTCAATATGCACTAGGTTTCAACAGTTTCGTCGGATTTCTTTACTATGATAATGAATTAACTCCTGAAAATGCTAAATCAAGATCAGAAAGAGCACTTGAAATTATAAGGAGTAAATTTCAAATTGATCTTATTATGGTAAATACCTCTGAATCAAACTTTTTTCCTTTTGTAGGATACTACCCCGATTGGGAGATTTATCTTCAAGAACTTACTTATAACCTTCCAATGGATGGATATTGGAAAGCTTTAGATATAGATCGTCTAAAAAGTGAGAATTATTTTAAAAATCATCATATCTCATCAACATTTATGGTCATTAATTCTTTAGATTTTTTTGAAAGTGATTTTAATATTACTACTGATCAATTAAATTTCAATTTTCATGCTCTTGATTTATCATTTTTAGAAAATCTGGAAACTGGAGGATTGATAGAGCAACTAAATAATACGATACAAAATTTTGAAGAAGTGATTAACACATCAGTTTCGGAAGAAGATTTAGTACAATTCCTTGAAATTCTTAGTTCTTTTAGTTTGTCAAATGATTCTCATTATACCACTTTTATGATTCAGTATGAAGGTGTGAATGAGGGCATAAGAAAAATTGGAAAAAATCAATACGAATTCAGTTTGTGGGATGCTTTAGGTTATGAAGGAGCTCCTCTAAGTCCAAGTGAAAAAATTTATATTGCTTTGATTGGTGCTTTTATGAGCGATATTGAAATAAATATTTTATGTACAGATATAATTGATACTACTCCCCTCAATTTCAAATTTTATGATTATCTTTTAGAACAAATAAGTTTGCTATTCTATCTTGCAGGTGCTGAATTTGATGTTCAAACTTTAAGAAATTATTCATTTGAATTATTTTGGTTTGATGATGAGGGAGTTAAACGCTCCTATATAAAACCAGTTAATTTAAATGATACTACCGATATAATAAATCTTCTACAATTATTTGGTTTTCAAGGATTACCATATATTCCAACAGGTATTGTAAACCCCTTTGAAGATTTTATTGTTAAGTATAATGTATCTTATTCAGAGCCTAATTTATTGCTTAAAAAAGAATTGATTGGAAAGAATGCTTCATATGGAGCATATCGAAATTTTTCCTATTATATTTCTGCTAAAAATGTTGGAAATGTAACTGCGTGGGGAGTACCTACTCCTCTTCCTATAGAACTTGATTATTTCTTCTCAATTATAAGCCCATTTCCAGATGAACTTAAAAATGAAATGTGGAAAGCAATAAATATCGAATATCCAAATCAATATGAATCTTTAGAGGATTTTTTTAACTTTGATGAAGATCCTCGTATCTTTTATTTTGATACATATGGTACAGGAGTTTTTGATACCTTTTATCCAAATTATCTAAATATTACAAATTTATGGCCCTACAATGAAGTGGTTGATAAGATTTTCGATATAGTTTATCCTGATAATGAAGGTTATTTTAGACTACCTCTTAATACTGTTAAAGAATTATTTATGAATGAAAGAAGCATATGGAATGATGATAACTGGAGATTATATCCAGGAGAAATCATATCCTATCAAGTAGAGAATATTTCTATTTCAAATTTAGACACATTTTCTCCTTTTTATAGAAATAATTTTTCAATTGAGACTTCACCAGAAACACCTGAAATTGTTTCAGGAACTTCTCTATATGGAACTACGCCTCAGATGGCTTTAGCTACAGATAATCAAAATTGGACCATTGGTTCAATTGAAAAATTCGCAGAGCAAAGAATAGATATCGATTTTATTTTTAAGAATGAAACTATAATAGATTTTATTAATAATTCTTTGGAAATGGTCTCAATTATCATCAACTTCACTGCTTCACAAAATTTAGATGAATTATACTTTAAGATTTATAATTTTGAGGTAGAAGAATTCTATGATATGACACCCTATTTAACTTCTATTGAAAATAATACTTGGAAATTTTCTATATCCAATAATAACGAAAGTCTGAAGTGGTTGTTCTACCCTGGTGATCCAGTAAATTTTACTACTCTTTTTAAATTATATTGCTCTAATTCAGAACAATTCAATATTTCAATAGAGGATTTAGATATAGAATTTTCGACAAGAGATATTAATATTAATGATGATTCCGGTTCTCGGTTAATATATGGGTCAAAAACAGGGTATGTACAAATGGATAGAAGGAGTAATTCAATACCTTTAAGTACCTTTGATATGGCTTCAGTCGTAGCTACGGCTAATCTATCTCGGTATTCCTCGAGAGACGGAGAACTGAATACATATTTACTAAAACTAGAAAATATTGGTTCAGATACAGCAAAAAATATTAACATTTCAGCGACAGTTCCAGGGATTATAAATAATCCTAATAGTTTTACTCTTAAACAAAATAATTTGACATATTTTTTATCAAATCTTGCACCATCTGAAAATATATTGTTAAATTTTACATTCTATACACCTAATACAAGATCTATAAAAGATATTTCAATTTCTTATGAAAATCCTGAAAATATTCAAGGAGGGAATAGTACAAAGATAATGGTTTTACCTAATGAAGTTTATGTCTCAGCACCAATAGATTATGATAAAAGATATCCATTTATTAGAACAATTGAAATATTTTATAATAATAACTCAAAATTAAAGTCAGAAGATGCTCCAGCAATAGGTACCGTCTTTAACTTATCAGTAAATATTAAGAATAGAGGTCCTTTTGGATTTAATCTTTCTGATCTTCAATTTTCTATGAATGATCAATTTGGAGATCTCAAAAGGGTTGAAAATAAAACCATACTTTGCCAAAATATTGCTTATAATGACACTATAACTTTTAATATTACTTTGGAAAAATTAGACTGGAAGGGATATTATTATCCCCCAATTAACTTTTTCGAAGGATCTGAAACAAATACTATTCAAATTTATTCTTCTACATCAAAATTATTAGGTAGAATAAATTTTTCGTTAAGTAAGCGGGTAGATAAGGAACAAGTAGAGATTGGAGAAAGGATTATAGTAACAATAGAATTAAAAAACACAGGAACGATTAGTGTAAATGATGTGCGAATAAATGATATGATAAGTTATTCGCAATCAGAATTTGCATTGGTTAAAGGAAATTTAATAAATGTAACTTCAGAACTAGCAGCAGGAGAAACAATTTCCTTTAAATACATCATAAAAGCAAAAAAACAAGCTTTTGTAAGCTTACAACCCGCATCTATATCATATTATTATCTACTAAAAAGAGAAGAAAATTCTAATATAATTAATATAAAAATTATAACTCCTCAATTATATCAATCATTATTTGTTATTATTCCAAGTTTTTTAGCAATTCTTATAATTATTCTATATATTTGGAGAATAAATAAGTATAAGCTGAAAAAGAGTGAATATGAACGAACAGAGATACATTTTTTTGATAAAAGTTCAAGAGAGTCAATTTTAACGGGAGAACATACTCTAAGAGAAAGATTAAGAATTATATCAAAAGAATTAGACAATCAACGAGATGATTAAAATTTTACAGAGTAAAATTAAATCAATATTTCTATTAGTGATCATAATTCTTTCTTACTTATGGTTCTTCTTTATTTATTTGGATTCTTCTTTTACTTCAGCTGAAATTTTAAACAATGATTTGAGGGATGTAAACCTTAAACTTTCAGATTCATCTCAAAGAAATGTAATAGTTTTTTTTAATGATTCTTCTTATAATCCCACTATTATCTCCGTATTTGAATCCTATGGGGGATCTGTTAAAATAGAATGGAAAAATGTTTTTTCCTCATTTTCCGGTTTTGCTGGTAATATTCCAGAAGAAAATATCTCTATTTTTCAGAATATTTACCCCGAAGCTACAATAGAAAATGATGAAATACTGGAAACACAAATGAATTTTGCTTCTATTCAAACAGGTGCATTTAATTCAACGTGGTATTTAAATGGATTTAAAGGTAATACTAATTGTTCTATAGCAGTATTAGACACAGGGGTTAATCCAACTCATAATTTTTTCCCAAAAGGATATAATCCGTCAGATTTAAATGGAAGTATAGTTGGTTGGGAAAATTTTGTAAATAGTCAATCAATATATGATGATAATGGTCATGGTACTTTTATATCCTCCATAATCTCAGGAACAGGTACCGATTCCTATGGATCAGTTAATCCTTCAAAAGTGAAAATACAAGAAAATTATTCCCATACTGACTTATTTGAAGAATATTCCCCTTCCAAAAATTATTCTTTAAAACTATTCACATTTAACGCTTCAAAACCAAATTCTAATGTTCTCATTAATTCTTCATGGAATTGTAAAACAGGTGGAATTGATGATGTTTGGTTTGAACTGTATTATGGCAATGGATTAGTAAATTGTTCACATAATAAATTACAAAATGTCTATCTTACTATTAATCATACTTTTAATCAAGATAAATTAGGTATTTATGATTTATATTTAAAATACCATAAACAATTACAAAGTGACCCATCATTCTCATTTAATGTTTCAATATCATATTTTCCTGAGTTTTATATAGAAAACTATACTCATTTCACAGGAATTGCAAATGCAACTAAAATTGTGGCTTATAAAATACTAAATCAATCTGGAATTGGATATTCATCTGACTTAATTTCTGCTTTAATTAGTGTCAGCTTGAATCGAAGTAAATATCATATTGTTAGTGCTTGTTTAAGCATTGGGACTATAGGTGAAGACGTAGCTGCTATAAATACTGTTATAAATGAAGTTATAAACAATGGAATCTTGGTTGTGATTGCTGCAGGAAATTCTGGTGTTGAATTCTCAGACTCACTAAATAAATTGGCTCAAAATGAAAATGCACTAGTAGTGGGGGCTATTAATGATAAAGATCAAGTTACATCCTATAGTAGTAGGGGTAAAGAAATTGGAACTGTTCTTAAACCAGATATTGTCGCACCTGGTGGAAGTAAAATTGGGGGGCATCGAACAATAACTTCAGCTGGTTTAGAATCAGATTTAGCTACATCTACTTATGGAACCTCAGTAGCTACTGCTATAGTTTCTGCAGCAGTAAATTTATTAATTGAAGCAAAATGGGATGATTGGAATCAATGGAACAATCTTAACCTTACACAGTGGGTAAAATATATTAAAGCATATCTATTAATGACTGCATCAGAAACTAATCTTCAAAGAGAAAATGATCCATCTACCAATGTAAATGAAAGTGTTTATTCCCCAGAATTTTCATCAGCTCCATTAACATTTGGGATAAAAGATGTTCATGAGGGTTATGGAAGGTTGAACATCCAAGCAGCAATTGATGCATTGACAAAAATTATGGATGTTAATAGATCCGAAAGCGGTAATTTAATAAGTTCACAAGTAAATCCTCTTGGACCTCACGTATTTTCTCGACAAATCAAACTAGCAAAAAATAAACAATATCTATTTAATTTGACTATTGCTGAAAATGACGTAGATTTTGATGTATTATTGTTTTCTAATGAATCAAATCAATATGGTGAACCTATTTTATTGCAATCTTCAAGAAAATGGTATGATGATCTTAATTATTTTTACTTTACACCTAAAGCAAATCAAACAGATTGTATTATAACAGTAAAAGCAGTTAGTGGAAGTAGTATGTTTACTTTGAATGTCTCACTTGTCGATAATAAGTTCGAACCTATGTTAAAAGTCCCTGAAATTTATTATAGTGGGGGTCAAAAAAATACAACAATAATGAGCCTTCAAGAATATATGGGTAATAATCCTCAAAAGAATTACAGTATCGATAATTATAGATTCTATATTGAATACTTTGATAATGATACTACAAATGTTCCACCTCAAGAAGTCTATGTAGTAATTTTAGGTATCTCGAAAAATTACACATTATATCAACCATATAATAACTTCTTATTTCCACCAGATAATAATTTTACAGATGGAGCTTTGTTTATAAGTAATTATATTCAATTTCCTCATACTGGGATGTTTCAATATTATTTTATTGGGAGTGACGGTAAACATCGGACGAGATTTCCTAATTCAGGATTTTTAAATATATCCATTGAATTTCCTACTGATAGCATTCAATTTCCTCATTATACGTCCTTTAATGAAGGGTTTGATAACTGGACTTATACAGGTACAGGATGGGGGCTTTTAGAACAGTATAATATAAATGATGATCGATCCTTAATGTATCAAGATTCTTGGAGATCCATATATTTTGGTACATATCACAAATTTCCGACAAATTATACATACCAACCAAATAACTTAACAGAAGGTTCATTTCCAAATGGTATTTTAACAAGTCCTCTAATTAATTTAACAAATATTAATGAAAATAGAACACAACCTTTTGCTAAATTTGGATTGAGAACTAGTATCAATAATGGAGATTTTATATACCTACAAATAAATTTAAATTGGACAGGATGGTTTACAATAAAAAGTTATACTGATGAAGAAAAAGAGTGGTTTATGGAGGAAATAAATATTACACAATATATAGGGTATTTTGTACAATTTCGATTTGAAACATCTATAAACAATGAGTCTGATCCTGTTAATTATAAAGGATTCTTATTAGACTATTTTGCTTTAATAAATTATACTAATGAAAATTCTCCACAAATTGATTTTGATTTAAAAAATGATTTATCATCATATCAGGGTTTTAAATATCAAAGATTCAGGTTCTCATGTAGATATTATGATTTAGAAAATAATTATCCTGAATATGTCTATTTAGAGATGGAAGAGATAAACTATACAATGTATAATATACATGGAGATTGGAATGCAACGGTAGGAGATAATGGTATTTTGTTTACACGATCACTAGTTTTAGGAGATATCTCAAATAATTCATTTCGATTTCACATATCTGATGGGAAGTTTATCACTAGAACACACTGGTATAATAAAAATAATGAATTATTTAAATTTGTAGAACTTGAACCATTACAATTTAATATTTTAAAAGACAATAAATTAATTGGATACAATTTCCCTAATAATTCCTTAACTAATTATTTTGTCACGGGAATACCAATACAGAAAGAATTGACTGCGTGGTTTAAAGGAGATAATACATGGCACCCAATAACCCGACTATATCAACAAATGCTTTATGGAGGTATGGGTAATAGTTTTGGAAGTAATGATCAAGGTTATGAGATAAATTGGGAATCAAACTTAATAACTTATCCTTTGCATTTAAATAGTGAATATAAAGTGTATCTTAAATTCGATCATGAAATCAAATTACAAAATGAATATTATCTGCCAGAAGACCAATTAGATAAATGTAATATATCAATTTCAAATGATTATGGAGATAGTTGGACGCTATTGAAAGAGTATACTTATGAAAGTGATAATCTTTATGGAAAAGAAAAAATTGATCTTTCTCGATATTTAGGCGATGATATTATGGTTAAGTTTACACTACACACAAATAATTTTAATGGAGGATTAGGATATGGCTGGTTATTGTATAATATCTATATAGGGTATGATAAATCAACAGATTTTTTTGCTCCAGAGATACATATTATTAACCCTTCAAATGATACAACCATAAAATCTAGAATTTTAATCCAAGCAGAAATAGAAGATAATGTTGAAATAGATGAATCTAAAATTTATATTTACATTAATGGTATGAGTGTAGATAGGACGAAATTGAGCTATGATAATAATACTCGCCTATTAGAGTTTAGTTGGGATACCACCCAATATAATGATGGAATATTTGAAATAAAGGTTGTAGCGTATGATAAGGAAGGCAATATGGCAGAAAGTTATGTAATTGTAAAAGTTGATAACATAAAATGGTGGAGCACATGGGGCCCATATATTCTTTTAAGTGTTGGGGTTGTTATTATTGGAATAATTATCTATAAAATATCTGAGAAGAAGGGAAAGATTTGGATTGAAAAAATAAGAAGTACTCGTGTTGAAAAGATGAGACTTAAAGAAATTGATAAGGATCAAGTGATTAAAAGAATAGAGCTTGTAGAATATGAAGAGGAGTTAAAAAGACCTTTAATTTTATATTGTAAACATTGTAGATCATGGTTTTCAGCTGAAAAATTTGATATAATTTGTCCTGTATGTGACTATGATCAAATTTATGCGGCATATAGATGTGAGAATTGTGGTAAGTGGTTCTATAAAAATGAACCAAGTGAAAATTATTATTGCAAAAACAAAACCTGTGAAGGAGTGAGATTAATTAGAAGAAAAAAAGAGGAAATTCAGAATTTATTAGCGAATGAGGGAAAAGTTTTAAGAAAATTTGAAAGAAAAAAAAAGAAGTTTAGTATTTTAGACGTATAAAAAAAGTGAAATTCTCCCGTGAGTAAAATATGGATTTGAGAGCATTTTTTTATAAACTTAAGAAACGATTCAATTTACAATTTCTCAAGCATTCATGGCTTGATCTCAAGCGTGATAAAGCAAAAGCAATATTTGGGATCTCAGGTATTGCTATTTCATTGTTTTTACTCACGATAATTGGAACACTAAATGATACTGTAAATTATAATTATTTATTATATACAACATCAACGACAGGTCAAGCTGATATAATGATCACAAGAACTATTCAAACAGACTTAACTTTTGACCCTTTCTTTAATGAAGATATAATAAAAAATGAGTTACACGATATTGAGGGCGTAAGTGAATTATTTCCTCGAATACTAATGTTTGTAGATGCCTTTCCTGATAATGCAAATTCCAGTACTTCTTTAGAATTATATGGATTTGACTTTGAAAAAGAAGCAAAAAATGGGAATATGGGAGACTTAATTATAGTCGACAAATTTGGAAAAGAAACTAATGAAATCTATACTGATGAGCCTAAAGAAGGCGAGTGTGTGATATTATGGAATGCTGCTGAGATGTTAAATATTACTAAAGGAGATAAAATCCACTTAGAATATCAAAATTACGATTTAAATCTAATTGTTGCAGAAATTTGTATTCAAAGATTAAAGTTCATGCAATTCGAAAATACATTGATATTAGTTAATTTAGACCAAGCCCAGTCATTTTTACAACGTGTAGAACAAATAAATCTTGTTGTAGGCACTATAAACAACCCTAAGTCTGTTTATGATGCCAGTGACTTAAAGAAAACAACACGAAAATTAAGAAAAATTAGTGCACGAATTCAAGATCGATTAGATCTTAATGAATTCACCGTAAACTTACCCAAATTAGAAGAACTTGAAGCAGGGCAATTTTCACTAATGACAATAAGTATAATTTTTTGGGTGATTACAATTCTTTCAATGCTTATTACAGCTATTTTAATAAATAGTATCCTGTCCACATCTGCGGAAGAAAGAGTGAGAGAATTTGGCATCACTAGAGTTGTAGGGAGTAAAAAATCATATTCTATGAAAATAGTTCTTTTCGAGGGTTTAATGATGGGATCTATGGGTGCGATCATAGGAATGATACTTGGAGTCTCTTTGATTCAACCTATTGCTCGAAATCTATTTCATTTATATGACTTTGAATTTGCATTTGCGGAAGTTAAATGGGTAACTAAGCCACAGACTTTAATAATGATATTTTCAATTGGTGCTGTGGTTTCATTAGTGGTTGCATTATTACCTGCTTTAAAAACAAGAAAGATTGATCTAATTAAAGCAATTACACCATTTCAGACTAAAGAGGAGGGTTGGGAAGTAAAAAAAGAGGGGAGCATGAATTTGAAGAGTTTTTTAGTAGGAATTGCAGTAGCCACTATAGGTCTGATTATTTTCATTTTGTTACCAAATATTTTTGTAACAGGAGATTTTATGTTAATAATGGGTCTTTTTGTAGGATTAATTGCTGCAATTCTAATTGGATTAGTATTTGCATCGATTGGAATCGTACCACTAATCCAAAAGATATTTTTAGGAGTTATTTCACCCATAATAAAGAAATATAGCAATATAATAAATATTTCTTTAAAACGATATAGAAGACGTAATACCAGTACTGTTGTAATGTTTGCAATAAGTTTTTCTTTCATTTTCTTTATTACGAGTATATCAGAAATGGAGTCTGAAAATTTGGCTTTAAATTTAAAATTTCAATATGGAGCAGATTTAGTTTTGGTGAATCAAGAACTATACTATGAAGAATATGCAGTAACACTTGAAATGGTTGAAAATCTTAAAGAACTATCAGGAATTGATAAAGTAGCATTATCTCTTCATAATACATTTGATTTTCAAGCAACTTTATCTGCTATATTTGATGTTTCTGAAGGACAGGTTACGTTTGGTGGAGGAAGATCAGAGGAAGCAATAATGAATTTGTTTCAATTCTATGCAGCTCAAGAAGAACTGAAATTTCAAACAACGGCAGGTGATTTAATGGATTTTGATAACGTTGATGTAGGGTTTATTGGTGTTAATGAAGATTTTGTTGATTTGATTGATAAAAAATTAATAATTTGGAAAAGTGAAGGAAGTAGTACAAGCTTCTCTTTTTCTCAATTATTCAACCATAATGATACTTGTATTATTGCGAAATCTGTTGCTAGTGTAATTGGTGTTCATGATGTTGGGCAAAAAATCCGAGTAACATTTTATGATCCTGCAGATCCAAATGATAGAGGAACTCCATATAATTTATCTGTTGTAGGAATTTCTGGAGGAATTCCAGGATTTTTCAACTTTAGAACTAATGAAATGTCTGCTAGTGGCGGCGGAGTGATAGTTTCATTAGAAAATTATATGCGATTAATGAAAGTTGAAAATCCAGGAGAACCTAATATGATTATAGATAAAGTATTTATAAATTTAATAGATAAAACTGAAGATAATATCAAAGAAACAAAGGAGGAAATTAAATTGATGTATCAAGAGAAAGATTTCATTATTGATGATGCAGTTTCAAAAATAAATTTCATGGAAGCGATGACTGAAAGACGAGAATTCTTGATGGAATTAATTTTGACCTTTACAATAATAATCAGTATCTTTGGTCTAATAAGCAGTATGTATGCAATAATGTTAGAAAGAAAATTTGAGATTGGTATAATTCGTGCGATGGGACTAAAGACGAAAAATGTTCGTAACATGTTTCTATTAGAAAGTATGATAATACTACTTAGCTCAGGTATAATGGGTACAATAATCGGTACATTTACAGCTTATCTCTTAGAAACTAATATGGGCCTCATGACAGAAATGCCAGTGATTTTTTCTATTCCAATTGATATTTTACTCAGGGTATTTATTATTTCTATATCCGTGAGTGTTTTAGGCACATATATTATTCTTCTAAAGCTTAGTAGAGAAACCATCATGGATATATTTCGCCAGACATTTTGAATCTACTTTTTCCTATTTTTCTCTTATTTAAGTAAAATAGATTTATTTTTTTTCATTAGGAAAAAAAATTGTAAGTTAGAAATTGTTAAATTTAAATATTTTCCTTTAAAAAATTTATCAATTCTTTTACTGCTTGACCACGATGGGAAATACTATTTTTTTCCTCAGTAGCAAGCTCTGCAAAAGTTTTGTTAGGAAATAAATCGGGTATAAAAATAGGATCAAAACCAAATCCTTCTTTACCTTTCATTTTTTTAGAAACTTTCCCTTTTATCTCACCTTCAAATAAAATAGTTTCGTTTAGTGGTTTGTAATATAAACATGCAATAGCTGAGAAATGAGCCCTTGAGTTATCATAATCATTTATTAATTTCAATAGTCCTTTATTACCGATTGTTTTTAAAACATAAGAAGAATATACACCAGGAAATCCATTAAGAGGAAAATCTACAAAAAATCCTGCATCTTCAATAAAAAAGGAGTTTTTAATCTTCTTTTTTACACTATTTAACTTAAATAAAGCAACCTCTCTAATGGATTCTGCCTGAATTTCAATTGTTTCAAGATCCAATTGTTTTAATTTACAATTTAATCTTTCTCGTTTAAAGAGATTTGATACTTCATTATATTTATGTTTATTTCTTGTTACAAAATATATTATATTTTGATCTTTACTCATAATTACTATAATAGCTTAAGATTTATTTAGATATTTAAGTTTAAAGAAGATGGAACAGGCTGTATGAATTAACTTTCCAAAAGTTTAATTTATATAGTGCTTTATTTACTTTATAATAAATCATATAAGAACTGCAAAATTGAAGGCAGAATATAAAAATGGCTCGGATGCATTCTAGGAAGCGTGGAAAATCGGGTAGTACAAGACCCGCTAGGCTAGAGCGTCCTCAATGGGTAGAGCTCTCACCTGATGAGGTTGAAAATGAAGTTGTTAAGTTAGCTCGAAGAGGACATTCTAAATCAATGATAGGAACAATTATGAGAGATTCTCGAGGAGTTCCTCTTGTTAAAATAGTAGCTGGTAAAAAAGTTAGCCAAATTCTTACAGAAAATAATATTGAAACTCCACTTCCAGAAGATTTATCGAATTTAGTACGAAAAGCGTTAAATATAAGAAAACATCTAGAAACTAATCATAAGGATTTAGAATCTATTAAAGGCTTAAACAGAACTGAATCTAAAATCTATCGATTAATAAAGTATTATAAAAGAAAGAAAATTTTAGCTCAAGACTTCAGGTATGATCCAGAGAAGATTAGAACCTTGATAGCAAGATAAAGGGAGGTTTTATTATGAGTTCTAAAGCAAGGAAAAAGAAACCAAAAACAAAAAAGGTAACATTCAAAGATAAACAGTGGTATAGTGTTATTACACCTAAGATCTTCAAATTTAAGCCTATTGGGGAAATTATAGGGGTGGAAGATACTTTAATAGGGAGAACTGTAGAAACCTTATTATTTGATTTTACAGGTAATTACAATGATATTAGCCTTAAACTCAGATTTCAAATAACAGAAATTAATGATGAGGCAAAAAAGTGTAATACTGTCTTTCAAGGTCATGCATATACAAATGATTACATAAGATCCCTAATAGGTAGAGGTAGTTCAAAAATCCAGACTATCAATAACCTTACAACTAAAGATAATTATAGATTCCGTGTAACAACAATTTGCACTACTATTAAACGAGCACGAAGTTCCCAGATTAATTTAATTAGGAAAATCATAAGAGAGATTTTAAGTGAGTTTGCTAAATCATTGAACCATGAAAAGTTCATAGGAGGTCTTATTTATGGAGAATTTCAAAACCAAATCTTACGTGTAGCTAAAACAATATATCCTTTATCAAGCTGTGTAATAGTTAAGAGTAAACTTGTTTTAATTCCTGAGGGTGGAGAAGATAAAGAAATTCCAGACGAGCAATTTGAAATTGTTGAAATTGATATTAAAAGATCTCGAAAATCAGAAATAAGGAGATCTGAACGTATTAACGTCAAGAAACTCGCACAAACTAAACCTAAAGTTGAAAAAACTGAAGAAGATTTAGAAAAGGAAAATGATGAATAAAATGATCCTCTATAAAAGCTCTTTTTATTGAATTATTTAAAGCATTAGTGATTTATTTACTTAAAACTTTTATATTAATTATAATTGCTATTTATAGATGTTGTAAATAGTAAATTAAAATTAAGTAAGGCTAGAATTATGTCAACTCAAGAAGGAAATCGAAATAATCCTTATTCTTTTGATGATTTTTTATATGTTAGAAATCATTTTAATTATTACCGTGATGATGATTTCTTACAAACCTTAGTCAAGAAGTTCACTGGAGAGGAATTTGGAGAGATAGATAGGGATCTTAAAGCACTTTCTGATTATGTATCTTTTAGATTTAGAGATCTTGCTGATAAAGCTAATGAACTTGAAAATAGAATTAAGGTTACCAAACTTAAACATTATGATGCTCATAATCACCATATCGATCGAATAGAACGATGTTTAGAAACTGAAATCCTTGAGCGCGAAATTTTCAGTCTTGGTCTTTTTGATCCAGCGCGTAATACCCCATGGAGTAGGTTTGCTAAAATGTTTTTGCTTTATCAAAATGGTGAAGCAGGTGTAATGTGCCCTATTGCGTGTACTCATGGAATGGTTTGGTTAATGCAAAAATACGAGGATTCTTTAGATGAGGAAGCTAAACGTATTCTTAATTCTGTTAGAGATGGTATTAACGGTGATTACAAACTTGGAGCTCAATTTGTTACTGAAATTCAAGGTGGGAGTGATGTTCCGTCAAATCTCGTCGAAGCTGTCTTCGAAAAGGAAAAGGGTCATGATGGGTATTCAAATGTATGGCGTCTTTATGGTCAAAAATTTTTTTGTTCTGCGATGCAAGCAGATTATGCAGTAGTCACTGCAAAACCAAAAGGAGTAGAATCATCCACTAAAGTCGCTGCTTTTGTAGTTCCTTCCTGGCTCTCTGGTAATAAAGAAAAAGAAATTAGAAACTCTTTCACTATTGATAGATTAAAGCAAAAATTAGGAACAGCAGAATTACCAACAGCAGAAATAACTTATAATGGTGCAGTGGCATATCCCATAGGTCCTCTTGAAAAAGGTCTTGCTAACATTGTTGGGATTGTGCTTTCATTATCTAGACTCCATGTTGCTTTTGGGATGGCAGCAGGTACTTTACGGGTTGCGAGAGAAGCAGTTTTATATTCACAATTTCGAAATGCTTTCGGAGTTCCAGTTTCTTCTTTTCCATTTATGATTAATCAAATAAATGATTTAGTTCATGCTGCAAAAAGATCTGCTGCTGGAACATTCAAAGTTTATTCAGAATATATTCATTTTGGAGAAGAGTTGATTAGCGGAATAAAGGATTTAGAAAAAATTGAGAATCTCGAAGAACGTAAGCGGCGTTTTAGATTGCGTGAATTAATTATGTTACAGAAAATTGTAGTTGCGGATGAAGCTCCTGCTTTAATAAGAAGAGCGATTTCTTTCTTTGGAGGTCATGGTATTATGGAAGATTTCTTATCTTTTCCGCGCTTGCACCGTGATTCTTTAATTATGGAGTTGTGGGAAGGCCCTAGGCTCGTGCTTTTAACACAAATACATCGTGATATCCAGAGAGTAAAGAAATGGTATCCCGCTGATGAATTCTGCCGAGATTTGCTTGAAGGTGTTGATAATGATGTAATAGAAGTCTACACTCATGAGTTTTCACGGATTATGTCTCATGATAGTTTTTTAAGAAATGATGAAGAAACGTTAGCAATATGTAGAGATTGGGAAGAATTTTCTACAAAATTATTTATAAAATATCAAGAACAGGCTCTTGAAGAACTAGATTATCATGAAAAACCTTTAAAGTTTTCAAAATTATTGCGTAAATTTAAAAAGAGAGAGGCATTAAAATCTGAAGGTCCCGAGAAGGAGAGCACTATTGAAATTATAGAATAAATCAAATTCTTAATGATCAAACTCATTTATGATCTCTGAGAGATACTGCTTTAAATGCTTAAAAGGTCTTAAATCACCTGTAAATTCTTGTTGAAAAACTGAATCTTGGGACATTTTATCTTTAAGATGTTTAAAGACATTTTTTATTTTATGGAAATCTCCAGATGCTATAAAATCTAATGAATATCCATCTATATTTCCAAATAATATGATTTTTTTACCATCTTCTACTTCTGTGTCATTAAGATGAATTTCTTTAATTTTTGTTTTTGCCCGAATTTGTGTGTTCATAGATATAGTTGCTAATTTTGCAGAAAGATCTGAACTAAATAGTTCTATATTCTCATAAGTTCTTTCTCGTTCTATATTCTTTAGAAGATTTACATCATATAATTGCGAAATGATCGGTAATCCTTGAGAAGATATACCCGCATAAAGTACTTTATTATTAAAATTATTACCATAATCATTAAATATTATTTCTTCTTCTAATGGCTCAGTATATTTGTCTTCTAAATAGGTTGCTATTAATGATATGATTTCTTCAAATGTGGATTCTTCAGAAGCGTGTTTTAACTCGGTATATTTTTTAAATTGAATATTTACCTGTTTACTAAACTCGTTTAACATTTCAAAAGCTTCTGTTGATCCCACCTCAAAATCTCCTATAATGCAGAAGAACAAGTTTTGGTTTAAGTTTGTGATTACATGTTTGACAAGTATCTTTTCCCTTCCAAATTTTGGGTTTTTCAAGGAAATTTTTTTTAGACGCCAAGTATATCTTGGATTTATACTTCTTAAAAGTTTTTCTACAAATAGAACTACTTCAAAAGCATTATATTTATTATCATCTGAACAATAAAGAATTTCATCTTCTAAAATAATAGTAAAACCAGAGATCATATAGAATACTCTGAAAAAGTAAAGTTCAATTAATTAATTAGCACTTATTAATGAAAAAGTTATTGACTATTTTAATTCTTTATGATTTAATTGATTTAAGTGTTATTAGTACAAACTACTTTAAATCTTCAAAAATATAATTATAAATTTTATTAAAAATATTATCCTTAATGACTTAAGCATTAATAGAAGAGATATTCAACTAATAATGAATACATTGAAATGATCGAAAAAAAGACAATTGAAAAGGTTGCTAAATTATTATTGGAATCCAAAGCTGCCATTGCGTTAACAGGTGCGGGAATCTCAACAGAATCTGGTATACCTGATTTTAGAGGGGAGAATGGGATATGGAAAAAATATCAACCAGAGATTTTTGGAAGTGCTCAAGCACTCCTAAAAGATCCTAGTAAATTTTGGAAGTTAGCAGAAGATATAGCTCCAACATTATTTAACGCTGAACCAAATCCAGGACATTATGCTTTGGCTGAACTTGAAAAAATGAATATAATTAAGGCAATTATCACACAAAATATTGATGAGCTTCTTCAAAAAGCCGGTGCTATTATCGTGTATGAAGTGCATGGGAATATTAATAGATTTACATGTATGGGATGCCGCGCTAGTTATATTAAAGAACAAGTGTTAAAAAAATTAAAAAAAGAAAAACCACCTTTATGTGATTTTTGTGCTATGCCTTTAAGGCCCTCAGTAGTCTTGTTTGGGGAAGATCTCCCAAATTTTGAAAAATATATGTCTATTGATTTAGCAAAAAAGACAGATTTGATGTTAATAGCAGGATCATCTTTATCTGTTGCACCGGTATCTGATTTGCCAATTTTTACGTTAGCTAATAAAGGAAAGTTAATTATTGTAAATGATCAACCAACATATATGGATGAAAAAGCTGAGGTTGTAATTAATAATAAAACTGGCACTATACTCCCATTGATTGTGGAAGAAATCAAAAAGATTAGATTTGAAAGAAAACAGAATTCTTAAAAGTAATTAAACTAGTTTTATTAATGAATACTGAAAATATAATTAGAAAAGATTGGCGAAATATTGACTTTTCATTTGGATTGATTTATCCTAATACGTATAAAATCGGTATGTCTTCATATTCTATAAGGTTTCTTTATTATTTAATAAATTCTTATGAGAATATTGTATGTGAAAGATTTTTTTTACCCGAGCAGTTAAAATTTCCTGCTTCCAAAGACTATTCTTCTCTGAAAAGTTTACGATCTATTGAAACTAAACTTTTACCAGCTGAATTTGATATTCTAGGCTTTTCAGTTCAGTTTGAAAATGATTTCAAGAATATATTTTGGTTTTTAGATAAAGTAAACATACCCCTATATTCTCTTGAACGTCAAGAGTCGAACATTGAGGAAAAAAAACATTATCCACTTATTATTGGTGGAGGTCCTGTAATTACGTCAAATCCAATGCCATTAAGTAATATATTTGATGTTCTATTTATTGGAGATTGTGAACCTAATTTAAATTCTTTCTTCAATTCTTTTGGGGAGTATAATAAAGCTGAATTGAGTTTTCAAGAGTTTTTAAAAAAATTAAAAAACGTAGAAGGTCTTTTTATTCCCTCATTAGATAACAAGGTTAAAAGAGCTACTCTCAAAAATCTCGATGAGTCGCCCATTCCTATTTTTCAATTGATTTCAAAAAATAATTCTTCAAATTCTATTTTTGAGGGAAATTTTTTAATCGAAATAAATCGAGGATGTCCATATCAATGCAAGTTTTGTATTTCTTCCTTTCATAACTCACCCTTCAGGAATAAAAGTTATAATAATATAATAGAAACTATTGACAAGGGGATAAAATATTTAAAATTTGATACAATCAGTCTTATAGGATCATGTATTTCATCCCATCCAGAATTTAAGCAAATTTGCGAATTCATAATTAAAAAAGGAAAACGATTGACTATACCCTCAATAAGAATTGAACATTTATCTTCAGAAGTAATACAAATTTTAGAAAAGGGAAACATTAAGACTATCACTGTTGCTCCAGAAGCAGGATCAGAAGATTTGAGGTTTGGCCTTGGAAAGATAATATCTAATGAAAAGATTATTTCAATATTATCCCAAATTAGAAATTCTCGAATAAAAAATATAAAATTTTACTTTCTTATTGGATTGCCGAATGAAACTGATAGGGACATTGATGAAATTATTGATTTATTAAAAAATGTCAATGAATTAGGATTTGAAAAGAATACATTGCGAGTAAATGTTAATCCTTTTATCCCAAAATTAAATACACCATATGAAAAGGAAGTTGATTTTTATTTTGATGAAAATAAGTCTAGTTTTCAGGCCAAATTTCAAAAGTTAGAAAGTGAATTAAAGAAAATCCCATCAATAAAAATTAAATTTATGAATTATAAATCAATTGTAAAAAATGCTAAATTACAAACCTTAATTTCTTTAGGAAATCAAGAAACTTCAAAATTACTATTTAATTATTATAACAATGGAGCTACTTTTGGAGCTCTAAAACGAGCGGAGAAAGAATTAAATTTTGATCTGAATGAATATTTATTAAAAATTAAGAATTGCTACAGCCCTTGGAGTGTATAACTATTATATAAATAAAGAAAGAAAAAACAATAAATTTATTAATCAATTTTTTTGAATACTTTTTTCACAGCTCCGCATACAGGACATTTGTCAGGAGGTTCTCCCTCATGAGTATATCCACACACAGGACATATATAAAGATCTTTTTTATCTAAATCTTTACCACTTTCTACTGCCTTAAAAGCAGCCTCATAAAGTTTATGATGCACTTTTTCAACTTCATTAGCATAATTGAATGTTCTTTCAGCATCTTTATTACCCTCATTTTTAGCATCATCTAAAAAATCAGGATACATAATAGTAAATTCGTAATGTTCACCTTCTATTGCTTCCTGAATATTTTCTTTTGTAGATTTTATACCACCAAGTACTCTAAGATGATTGTGAGCATGAACTGTTTCTGCTGCAGCTGCTGCTCTAAAGACTTTCGCTACTTGAGGAAATCCTTCCTTATCTGCCTTTTCTGCAAATGCTAAATATTTGCGATTAGCTTGAGACTCTCCTGCAAATGCTGCTTTTAAATTTTCTTCTGTTTGGGTCATAATCAATCAACACCAACAAATTTTTATTTTAAAAATATATTTTGAGATTTTTTAATTTGGTTTTTATAAATAATAAATTTTATTAAATTTAAATAGAGGTCTTCTTTTAAGAAAAAAGATTTGATTTAATTTCTTAAAAAATTACTTTGTTTCTTTAAAATAAGGATGTTCTTTATTTTGAAAGTATTTTTGTAATAGATTTCACAATTTTAGTCAATAGATATTCTGCTACTCCAAATTTTACCATGGAATCAAAAACCAAGATAATAAAATATTTATCATGAATATACTCTGAAAAGATATATTTTTTATCTTTGAAGGTATAAAAGAGTCTTAAAATTGAATTATTATATATTTTTACTCGAAAGTCGACTTCTTTTAAGAACTTACTTAAGTCTGATTTATTAAACGTTGAGTATAATACTTTTCCTCTATGTGTTGAGAAAATGATGCCATCAATATCATCTCTTAAAGTTAACTTATTTAAGAATTCTTTGATTGATTCTTCTTTTTCTAAATCAAACTCATCAGAAATAATCTCATTTATATAATAATCTATTTCTTTATTTATTTTACTGTCATATATGATTTCACCATCTATTTTAATCTTATTTTTCTTTATATAAGCTATAATTTTATTATTTATTCTAGAAATTATCTCATCTAAAAAATTCAAATTTTCTATTGAATCGCTTAATACACTATAAAAAATAGAGTTTTTTGCAAATATTACTAACTTTATATCATCCATCTCTATAGTTTTAATTCGTTTACCCATCATTTCTTCAGAAAAAGACATTAACGCGGTTATAAAAGGTGAAAGTAGGTTTTTCTCTATTTTATAATGATCGGTAAAATTTTTACAATAAAAACATATCCCCGCTTTATTGAATATGTATATATTGTGTATATTGGTATTTTCATCATATCTTTTTATCTTTGATGGAAAAAGTCGTCGTTCTTGTATTACCATATTAGAAATTCATAAAACAACTATAAAAAGCTCTAACTTTTTGATTAAATAATAGTTAAAATTTAATTAATCCACGTTTGAACTCCCATGAAGTCTAGTCTTGCGGGCAATATTTGGAAAAAATTCTCTGTGAAAGCTTTTTTTAATTTGTGTTCAGTGCCCATACCTGCTAGAATCGTAGCAGAACCTCCTCCTCCTGCACCATTTAATTTAAAGCCTATTGCACCATTTTTTAAAGCAATTTTCTCTGTTTTTTTTATAATAGGATTAACCATTAAATTGTGTAAGTTTTTTTGTGCTTCCCAGTTCTTTGACATTATTTTCCCCATTTGTATAAGATTTTCAGAATTAATTGCTTCCCTCATTTCATAAGCACACTCTTTAATTATTTCAAAAGATTCAATAGTATTTTTATCCCCATTTGTAAAATTTTCAATTACACTCTTATGCATTTGATTTGAGCTCCGTGAGCTTAAAAAGATAAGAATCAATTGACTTTCCAGTTCACATATTCTCTTATTATCTAATTGAATGTGTTCATTTCTTACTTCTGGGTAGTCTATTTCCATAAAATTAATACCACCAAATGCCGCAGCATAATGATCTTGAACTCCACTTTCTAACTTTAATTCTTCTATTTCAAGTTTATGAGCCAATCTTGCGATTTCGGCAGGTTCTAGTTTTTTCTTAGAAAATCGAGCTAAAGCAGCAATTAAGGCAACTGCTACACTTGCACTTGTACCAGTACCACAAGCGGGAGGTGCTTCAGCTCTAATATAAATATCAATCCCCCTCTTAATGTCCATTCTTTTGACAGCAGCCTTCAATAAATCTAGATTTCCATCATATTCAATATTATTCAAATCTTTAATTTCTGTCTGTAAATTAAGATTTTCTGAAAAAATTTTGATGTTTTTAGAATTATTTGGAACAATCCGAGCGTAACTATAAAGATCAACACAAATATTAAACACAGCCCCCTTAGGATAAAACCAAGTGTCAGTCCAGCCACCAATATCACAAATTCTAACAGGAGCTCTAGAGAGAATTGTTTCTGTCAATTTTTTCTATTGTAATATTTTTAGATTGGTATATTTAATAACTTTGAGCCTTTATTAAATTCTCCTTTTTTATTATATCAACTACTAATGTTTTTAAATAAGTCAGAATAAAATAACTGAAGGGAAAAAAAATAATCTATAAAATAATATCGATTCTATACCTAAATTCTAATGATCTGGTTTGCATGTCCATTTTCCCTTAAGGGAAATAGTTTCCATTTAGATTTTCCTTTTATTTGGTATATTATTGATATTTCCAACTAGGATTCAAATAAATCCTACTAAATTTTTGATTTATTTTAAAGTCTGCGCCAGTTTTTATATATTTTTGAAGTTGAAAAAAATTGCATTTAGAGCGATTTTATTCATCGTTTAAGATGATCAGATCTTAAAGTTTAAAAGGAAGTTTGTAGGAATAATATTTAAAATAGAAATTTATTTAAAACATTTTTAAAACATTAATGGAGGAATAAAAAAATGGCTAAAAAAGCAGCTGTGGAGGCCCTTTTTGTAAAAAGCAAGGTTCGAGAATATATCAAGGGTAAAGGTTGCAACACAAGTGGGGATTTAATTGATGGCCCAGCACTTAATAATGCAATCATTGAAATTCTTGACAAAGCAATCGGAAGAGCCAAAGCTAATAATAGAAAAACTGTTCAAGAAAAAGATTTATAATTTTCTTGACTCTAATTTAAATTAGTTTTTTTTTCTAATTTTATATCTTTATTTGAATCTAGGTATTTTATCACAAATTTCCCACAGTATACACTTTTAAATTCTTCGAATTTAAAATTAAAATAACACATACAACCTAAAATAAAGAATAAAAATTCCGTCCCAAATCGCCTTATACCTTAACCTCTTTTTAAGAGAATAGGAATTTTTTATTCTTATTTTTACTACTTTTCGTTAACCTGATTTTGAGCTTTGTCGATAATAAAAAATCCAGTTGATATTATACTTTTTAATTTTTGTAAAGAATCTTTGAGTTTTTTTACCTTGTTATAGGGTCCTGAGACAGCAATAATCTCTAGACATTTTTCATATTCCAAATGTACGTGCATAGTAGAGATGATAATATCGTAAAAATGGTGTTGAATATCGTTCTTCAGAAGTTCATCTGCTTGTTGGATATTTGCATAAAAAGATTTCGACTCATAATCATGACTATGGTTAGGGTCATGAGAATGATCATGTAATTGGTTTTGATCTTCTATAATTGGATGTTCATGTTTCGAATTCAAGTGTTGATGAGCCATGATTATTGTAATACAGCCTACAACATCTCCAGAACTAGTTGATACAAATTCATCACTTACCATAAAATTATACATTGCCTTCCTTATAGCATCTGATCTTGAGATTCCTAATTTGTTCCTAAACTCTTCAAATATATCGTATAGCTTTTTAGGAAGAGAGATTGTAAAACGTTTATATTCTTCCATTTTAAATTAATATTTTAATTATATATATAGAATCAAGTAGAACTATTTTATTTTTTTATAAAAATTGCGATTGGGACACTCGCTTCTCTCCACTGCCCCACCTTCCCAGCATATTCTAAATCTAGTTTGCTTCTTCCATGATCGCCTATAATAATCATTAGAGAGTTTTGACGTAGCTGTTTGTAATTACTCAAAATCCATTTATCTGTTCTATTTATTAATTTCTCAATTAAATCTTCAGGAGTCCGTTGTTTTAATCTTTTTTGTTGTTTATGTAGATTTTCAAAATCTAAATAATGCATCCAAGATAGATGATGAGTATTTATAGCTTTTGCGCTCTCAACCCAAGTTGACATATCAGTATCTTTGGGAATTGATTTCGTGCCTCCATCATATCTCTCTAAGTCTTTTTTTCTTGCTATAAAGCAGGATGTTTTTCCTGCTTCATTTATAGCCCTTAATAAATGAAAGCCGTTAGGTTCAACTTCAAAACCACCATAGATTAATTGATGTAAAACTCCTAAAGTATAGGGATTTTTTGTAGAAAGAAGGAGCATGATTTGAGATTTAGTGATCATGAATTCAGGTTTCATAAAAGTTAGTTCGAAAAGACCAAAATTGTCAATTAAATTAATACTTATCCTTTCGATTCCTGAATATAAATTTGATATTTCCGGAATTGCTACTGGGATTGTTCCATGGGGTGGTTCAATTTCCAATAATTTCAGTATGGTTGCTGGTAATTGGTTCATGTAGCATTTTAGAGTTTGAAGCTCTGACATGTTTGTGCCCTATAATTGAAAATTTTATTTATTTTTAATAATTCTTAATATTATTAAAATGATAATATAATTATAAAATTGTTATCACTTAAAATATCGAATAATATGCTAAACTTGGATAAAGATAAAAATGAAAATATTATATCTCGACTTAAATAATTCTGGAATTTCGGGGGATATGTTTCTGGCAGCACTTTTAGGATTAGTTCCAGAGCCCTATAAAATTTTAGAACAGTTAAAAGAATTAAAAGAATACTTACCTGGAGTCTCAAAATTAGAAATACAATTAATTAAAACTTCACATTCTGGAATTCAATTAAATAAGTTAGATATAGATATAAAGGAAAACAGAAATCACAGATCAACAAAAATTTTGATCACTGCATTAAATGAATTTTTAGAGAAAAAAAAGATATCGAAATCTGCAATGGATTATGCTAATAATGTATTAAATTCTTTAATTCAGGCTGAATCTGAAGTACATGGTAAGTTAATTAATGATATACACCTTCATGAACTTAGTTCTGTTGATACGCTAATTGATATTATAGGAGTTGCAACAGCTTTAGATAAAATAACTGGCTTTGACGAAAACTTTAAGGTATATTGTAGTAAAATTCCTTTAGGAGGAGGCAAAATAAAAACAGCTCACGGGTTTTTAACAATTCCCGCTCCAGTTACCTTAAAAATATTAGAAAAATCAAATTTGATAACCTATGGGGGACCTATCGATTCTGAACTCGTGACTCCCACCGGAGTTGCATTATTAACTAATTTACATCCTATTTTTCAAAAATATCTTCCAGATGTGAATATTCAAAAATCTATTTTTAGTACTGGTGAGAAAAAGTTTAACAAGTTCCTAAATATATTAAGGCTATTTATTGGTGAATCTCAGGGTTTAGAAAACTCTCTTTTAACTCACCCATTAAACAAGTATCGGGAACAAATAACGATTTTAGAAACAGATGTTGATGATGTTTCCGGGGAATTATTAGGGAACTTCATTAACCAACTAGGAAAAGAAAAAGTTTTGGATATACAAGTTATACCGAGTTTAACAAAAAAAAATAGACCTAGCAATATTATTAAAATACTTTGTTATCCTAAATATGCATTTGAGTTAATAGATAAAATAATTCATGAATTAGGAACTCTTGGGGTAAGATTTAATACTATTAATAGAGTATGTATAGAAAGAATGATTAAAAAACAGACTATAGAAGTACATAATCAAAATTTTGAAGTAAGGTATAAAATATCTTATATCGAATCAGAAGAGGGAAAGCAACTTGTTAATATAAAAACTGAATATGAAGATCTTAACAGAATTAGTGAAGCTTTAGGAATACCATTGCGAAAAATACAATTAATTGTTCAGGCACATCTCAAGCAATTTTTAAATAATTTTTAAAACAAAAAGTGAAAAAAAAAGTTTAGTAAGTAGGTTTATCTATCTCTTTAATACTTATCAATATTAAACTTATTCAGATAATACTCATCTTCAACCATTTCTTTAGAGAAATTTCGTAATCGGACTATTTCTTTCTTTATTTCTTTGACTTTTCTTAGTTTTCCTAATTCTTGAAAGAGTTCTGAAGCTTCTTCGAAAGTTTTTACACTTCTATCAAAATTACCAGATACTTCAAGATCTTCTGCTAAAAATACTAAACCTTCGGCAGTTTCTACTTTTTTTCCTAATTTTTTTTGTATTTTCAAAGATTGATAATGACATTTCATGCTTTCGGCATATTGCTTAAAAATAGAATAAGTCCTACCTAATGCTCTTAGAGCTAATGCTTCTTGTTCTTGTAACTTGTTTTCTCTACAATGTGTCAGAATTGATTGCAGGAATTGAATATACTCTGTTTTATTCTTGATTTTTGTCCGATCTAAATGTTCTATTGCTTTTTCATATTGTTCTAAAGTGTTTTGAATATCTTTAAGTTCGAAAAACTGTTTAGATTTCTCAAAAAGTTCCGTATGATTCATAGATGCGACCATCGCGGTCTCAACTACATGTACTTAGAATTTTTTTTTAGATTTAATATATTTAAAAATAAGTTCAATATTAATAAAATAAAATACATATATAAAATTAACTATACTCCAAAGAAAGGGTCAAAGGCATCAAAAAGGGATAATAATCTGAAGAATCTAACCTTTCACATAAAGTAAAAAAAATCATCAAATGAACAGCAATTTAATTAAACACGTGTTTAATTAAAAAAAATTCATAATTAAAAACTAAGATAAAACTAAAAAAAAAAGGGTAAATAAATTAAAAATTAATTATTCCAGCTACACCTAGCGGGAGGAAAATACATAAAAGTATTAATCCTACTGCATAAATAACCCCAACCACTTTCATCTTTAATTTTTTATCAGCAAGATCGTAAACATAGAAAGCTCCAATAAAGAAATAGAAATATCCTATTAGAAAGATTAGAATTGGGTTGTACCAATTCCACCATACATACTCCCAGATTAAATAATTACCCCAATTCAAGAAGATCTCTACAATAACACAGAAAAGTGAAAAACCTATTGCCATAGCCCACCGATTAGGAATGCCAAATAATTTCTTGTTTTTATCATCTGGCAAAAACTTAGCAAATATTATTCCTGCAATAGAGAACATGAAAGCAATTTCGATATTCCATCCTATTAAAATTATATATGCACTAGCTCCAGGAGTCGTCCAAAAGGCAGAGTAATTAGTAAATGCAAAAATTAATCCATTCCAAATTTCATTAATCAAATCCAAGCCTAATACAGTTAACCCAGCAAATATTGTACTCCAATCTCCTGTTTCTCTTGCTTTCTTAATTTCAATACCATAAATATATAATACTATTGCGAGTAAAGTAATGATATACCATCCATATTCAGAGTTAAGTTCTCGAAGGTTAGATAATGCTTCAAGTGAAGCCTCTGTCGGTGCCATAATCTTTACTTATTCTTATAATTTTTATTTTATTTTGAATAGTTAAAGAAATTTAATTACAAATATTTAAATATTTTTTCTAATTCAATTTAAACTAAAATGAAGATATTTGCTTTCTATTAGATGCTCAATTATTAAATATATATTTGATCTTAAAACCCTACTTATAACTACTTCGCGATTTTATTAGCAATAATCGCTGCCGAAGCACCTGCGCCAAAACCATTATCGATATTGACTACTAATAATCCAGGTGAACAAGACTGCAGCATTGTCGTAAGAGCTCCCTTTCCCTTTTCTCCCATACCATAACCACTTGAGATAGGAACACCTATTACTGGGACATCGACAAGTGCTGCTACTAATCCAGGTAAAGTTCCTTCCATACCAGCGCATACTATTAATACATGAACTCCACTTTTAATCATATCACTTAAAGGTGTAAAAATTCGATGGATACCCGCAATCCCCACATCATAACTCGTAATAACTTTACACCCCATCGCTTCTGCTATAACTGTTGCTTCAATAGCAATATGTATATCTGAGCTACCTGCTGTAATGATTCCAATTATTCCTCCTTTTTGAGGAAAATCATATGATTTACTTTTAATGACAATAATTTTACCTAAATCGTTAATCTCAATTTTATACTCTTTCATTTCTTCAAAAGTCTTATTAATTAAAGCCTTTTGTTCCTTATTATAACGAGATATAATTGCATAATTATTATTTTGCAATAATCTTTCGGTAATATCTATTAAAACTTGAGATTCTTTATTTTGAGCAAAAACAACTTCCGGAGTTCCTGTTCTTGTTTGACGAAATATATCTAGTTTAGCTAAATCTCCAACTTCTTCTATTTGATTCGCTTTTAATAATCTTTCAGCTTCTTCAATGGAGATTTGATTTTCAATCAATTTCTTGAGAATATTTTTAATTTCACTCATTTTACATTTTAGTTAGACTTTTTTTAAATTTTTTATAATAGACCTAATTGAAAGGTTATTAAAATAGTTTTATTTAAACTGGTTTATTAAATCTTTTTCTCTTCATTATAATTTTTTGAAAAAAGATAATAATAACTTAAAATAATTATAAATTATTACAAATTCAATTAAAATACCTTACTTAAAGTGTTATACATATGGAGATTGATTATACATCGTATAAAGATGTAAACTTAAAAGGAAAAAAAATCTTAATGCGAGTTGATATAAACTCAAATATTGATATTGAAAAAATGGAAATTAGAGATTCACCGCGTATTCGAGCACTAGTTCCTGCATTGAATGAATATTTTAAAGATAGTGCTGTAATAATTATGGCACATCAATCTCGTCCAGGTTATGATGACTTTACAGATTTAGATATTCATGCAAAAGAGATAGAAAAACATCTTGGGCGTCCAGTTAAATTTGTCAGGGATATTTTTGGAGATCAAGCAGTAAAAGCAATAAAGGAACTTAAACCAGGTGAAGTTTTGGTTCTTAATAATGTTCGAAAATTTGAAGGTGAAATGAAGAATTATAAAGATTTTTCTGAAGCAGAAAATACAGAAATGGTGAAGACATTGTTCCCATTAGTAGATTATGTTATTGTTGATGCATTTGGAGCCGCTCATCGTGCTCATGCTTCTATAGTAGGATGGCCAAAAATGATGGCGGGACCGATAACCGATAAGGAATTAGATGCATTAAAAAAGATAATGCACCACCCTGATAAACCTATGGCAATGTTAATTGGAGGGGCCAAGGCAATAGATAAATTTAAAGCAATGAAATATAATTTTGATAATGAAAAATTGGATTATGCTTTATGCTCTGGATTAACGGCAATTCTAATTTTTGAAGCATTAGGAAAAAATATGGGAGAACCAAATCATAAA
>JBHLOC010000040.1:43209-44343 GCA_048940925.1 Promethearchaeota archaeon
ATTGGCGAATCTAATTTGAAAATAAAAAAAGGGAAATATATAGGTATAAGTATATTTCTTCTTATTTGGTTGGGAAATCTGATGCTATTTTCACCCTTTAAAGATGAATCTTCAAAGGTATGTTCTTTAAAGCCTAGTACTGGAGAGATTTCTATTATTACTCCTGAAAATAAGACATATTATAATGCGATGAGTGGGTATTATCCAGCATCTTATGGATTTGAAAATGATAGGGATGGGAGCTTTCCAACAGGATGGAGTGTATTAGATGCAGGGGGAACGGCTAATATAATTTCTGAACTTGATGGTCATAAGAAGGTTCTTGAGATTCATGATACATCAGCTTTAGAAATGGAAATAATTAATAGTTTTACTGATAAAACTAATGGAACAATTGAATTTTTTATTAGATGTGCTAATAATACAAAAAGAACAAAATTTTTTATTTATGATGAAGAAGATACTGATGCTGTGTATTTATATTTCGATAATGATGGTTATATTAAATATTACGATACAGTTACACATAATATAATGCAATACAACAGTAGTCAATGGTATCATCTCAAAATTGAATGGGATTGCGCAGTGGGTGATTGGTATTTATGGATTGATGGCATAAGTCAAGATAGTGGTTCTGGTTATAATCTTAGGGGTAATCCAACTGCTTTGGATACTCTTTATATTGGTACAACTACTACTGAACAAGATTTCTATTCTTATATTGATGCTGTAGGGTATTCATGGGATCCTAATTATGAGATCGGAGATAATTTAGAAGAAGGATTACTTCTTAGTTTTGAAAGTAGTATAGATTCTGAGTGGATGGGTTATTCATTTGATGGTCAAACAAATAAAACCATTTTAGGAAATTCTACAATTCCAATGTCTAATTATGGAATACACACAATTCAAGTTTTCGGAAACGAGACTTCTGGAACAATGTATTCCTCAGAATTGAGATATTTTACTACACATTTACCAGAGTTTCATATAGATAAACAAATTGCTATTGGTTCTTCTGAACCTTTTGATCCAGAGAGCATTAAATTTAAAGATGGAATATATGATGAAACCACTTTTGGGGGAGGATTTGGAGAAGTTTTTCACAGGGAACATGCAGATACAGTAATT
>JBHLOC010000078.1:0-10392 GCA_048940925.1 Promethearchaeota archaeon
CATATACTTTAATAGGTAACATTTAATGTGGTAAGTTAAAATGTCATATGAAGAAATCTCAAAAGTTCATAAGAAACTTGGCAAATTAATAGAGGATAGTTTTGAATTTAGAAGAAAGTTAGCCAGAGAGTTTGCTACTCAAAAAGGTATACCGCTTAAGGATTTAGCATCAGGAAATGTAGAAGATAAAATAATGATGGAATTTAATAGACATATTTCAAATAATTTAGGAAAGGAAAGGGGAAAAAACATTCCCACGGATGTTCGTATAGAAGGATTTAAGATTGGGCACATCCCTGCTGAGTGGATTTCTATTCCTGGAGCTAGTGAAGAAAGCGTATTTTATCATTTATTTGGGGGAGGGTATATCATGGGCACTTTAGAAAGTCGTCGATGGATCCCCTATCACATTTCCCGAAATACCCATCTACGATGTTTGAATATTGAGTACCGGTTAGCTCCAGAATACCCTTTTCCAGCAGCCTTAGAGGATTCAATTGAGTCATACAAGTGGTTAATATCAAAAGGTTTTGACCCGAAAAAGATAATTATTGGGGGTGAATCAGCAGGTGGTGGATTAGCAATTGCAACTCTAATGAAACTTAAAGAGTTAAAAATAAAACTTCCCGCAGCTGGAGTTTTGATGTCACCATGGGCAGATCTTACAGGAAATGGAGATTCTATTATTAGAAACCAAAAATTTGAGCCTTTAATAAAAGACGGAATAATGAATATGGCAAAATCTTATGCCCAGAAGGAATCTCTTGATAATCCATTAATTTCACCAGTTTTTGCCGATCTAAAAGGATTACCTCCCTTACTTATTCAGGCTGGTAGTATTGAAGCATTAGTAGATGACTCAATTACGTTAGCTGAACGAGCAAAAACAGCGGGTGTTGAGGTTAAACTTGAAGTATATGAGAATATGACTCATGTTTTTCAAAATTTTGTGGAAGAATTATCCGAAAGTAGAAAAGCTTTTGAAAGTGTAAATGATTTTATCCAGAAATTTATTTCATTGTAAAAACGATTTTAATTTATAGATGGAATTGAATGAGTACTTTTCACATCTTTTTACCTCATCACTTAATAAATTTTTGTTTTTAATATTTTTTTTTCCGAAAACATTACATTGTATAACTCAATATAATAAATATCATGATTAATTTCAATAATTAAAGATTAAAATTAAAAATAAAAATGTAAAATTGAATTAGAAAATGACAGTTATAACAACAAAAAAGCCTTTTGAAGAAGTTTTAAGTGCATTAAGAGATGTGAAAAAAATTGGCCTTGTTTCTTGTGGTTCTTGCGCGGCAATGTGTCAAACTGGTGGTACAGAGGGAGCTAAAGAGATGGCGGAGAAATTGGAGAAAGAAGGGTTCGAAGTAGTTCTTACAATTGTTCCTGAAGAGGTATGTGACAATAGAGTTATGATGAAAGATTTTCGAAAAATTGATGAAGAATTAGGGCAAATAGATGCGATACTGACATTAAGTTGTGGTTTAGGAGTTGCAAGCATAACACAAGTTCTTTCAAAAAAGCATCCAGATATCCCTGTATTTATTGGTACTAATACTGAATTTATGGGAATGACTGAGAGGATTGGCAGGTTTTATATGCGCTGCCGTGGATGCGGAGATTGTTTGTTAAATGAGACAGGGGGGATATGTCCTATTACTACTTGTGCGAAATCACTTATGAATGGACCATGTGGCGGGATGGTTCGTGGTAAGTGTGAAGTTGGTAATTATGAAAAAGATTGTGGCTGGGTTTTAATATATGAACGACTAAAGGAATTAGGTAGATTAGATCTATTTAGTAAATTAAGAGATCCAGTAGATTGGAGTGAGTCTGGCCACCAACGAGAAGTGGTATGGAGGTAGAACACTAATGGAAGGGAAAAAAGTTTTTTCAAAATTAGGTGAAATGCTTGCGAAAGGAGAATTCATCTTAACGGGAGAACTTGAACCTGAAAAAACATGTGATTTATCGCATACAATTCAAGAAGCTAAAGAAATGGCTCCATACGTAGTTGCTGCAAATGTTACTGACAGTCCTCTTGGAATAGTAACCATTAATAGTATGGCAGCGTCCCATATAATTCAAAAAGAAGCAGGTTTGGAAGTCATTTGGCAATTAACAGTAAGAGATGTGAATAAATTAGGAATTGTGGGTATGATTATGGGGGGACATGCTTTAGGCTTAAGAAATATTTTATCACTTACGGGGGATCATCCAAATCTAGGAGATATGCCTGAGACGAAACCTGTATTTGATCTTGATTCAGCAACCTTGGTTAAATTAGTAAGAGAAATGGTCGACACTGGTTCGATAAATGGACATGAAATTGAACATCCTCCAACTCTTCACGTTGGTGCTGCTGCTAATCCAAATGCAGATCCTATGGAAGCTGAAATCTTAAAAATAGGAAGGAAAGCAAAAGCTGGCTGTGAATTTATACAGACTCAAGTTGTGTATGATTTAGACAGAACTATTGAATTTTTAAGTGAAATTAAAAAGTATAATGTTCCTGTTTTATTAGGAATTTTCCCCATGAAGAGTTATGGCATCGCAAAAGGTTTTGATACTTTTGTTCCAGGTGTAGATGTTCCAAAAGAAATCTTAGCAAAATGGAAAAATATCAAAACTGAATTTAAAGACAATAAATCAGAGCAAAAAAGAATGTATGACCAGGCAAATTATGAATTCTTTAAACCCTTTATTTCTGAACTCAAAAAAAAGGAGCTTCTATCAGGAGTGCATTGTATGGCAGTACATTATCCCCGAATCTTTCCCAAATTAATTGAAGTTGTCAACGCTTAAACAAATTAAATAGAAATAAATAATTTATAATATTTTTTCTTTTATTTTCCCTTACCTGAAAAAGTTTCAAATTATTATGATTATTATTTTAAAGATTATTGTTCTTATATTTTAACCAAATGATATTCCTCCAGATTTTGTTATTAAACTCCAATCTTCCCATACATAACTTGTATCGATCATTGTTGGAGAATTACAACTATCACATTTTTCTGTATCTTTTAAATATTGTAGAAATCGTGGCAGATTCATTGCTTTTTCAACTGAAACTTCTCGTAAATTAGCTATTGGTTTATCTATTCGAAGACAATCTTCTATATCACCATTAGAATTAACATACATGAATACTTTTCTGGCATGGCATTGATAAGCCTTTTTCCCTCCAATAAAATGTTTCAAATACATTTCTGAATTTAATATATGAGATCCATTCTTTTTTGATTCTAAAATTTTTGAAAATGCATTACTTATTTGTTGATCTGTTGCAGAAAGAAATCCTTTCTCATCAACATCACCAGTTGAATAATGACGTATCGTATTTATGACATTAAAAGCTATGGGGACTTCTAATTCATCACCAAGAGCAATCATTTCATTAACACGATGAATATTATATTTACTAATAGAAAAACTCAATTGTAAAGAGATATGTGGATAGTTATTTTTTATTAAATGGACCGATTCAATTATTTTATTATATAAACCAGGTAGTTTTCTAATTTTATCATGTTCTTCTTGTAAAGGGGAATCAAGAGACATAAGAATTAGGTTAAGATCATTTCCGAATTCATTAATTCGTTTAGGGATAAGATATCCATTGGTTATTAAACCAATAAAATCAAAATCAGCTTCATGCTTAGCGAATTTAATAATATCTGTAATGTCCCGACGAAGTGTAGGTTCGCCTCCCCAAAGAAGAGTTATGAAAAAACCTGCTTTTTTAGCTTCCAAATAAATACGTTTAATTTCTTCTAGGGATAATTCATTTTTAACTGAATTATCTTTCCAAAGACAAGATTCACAGTCGCAATTACATCGTAGTGTCGTCAGGAAATGAAAAATAAATGGTTTCCCTTCACTTTCTTTTGCTTCTTTTGCTGCAAAAGCTAATCTAGTAAATAACTTCTTTTTTTGCTGTATTAAACTTTTGTCTTTTATTTTCTGTTCCATAATTGTTATTTATTTTATAATTATATTTTAATAATTTTCCCTACTTTCAAATCAATGTAAGCTTCTTTAAAAGTCTCCTTAAAAGCATTAATACTTTCCATACTACTATCATGAGGAGAAAGTGATACAAGTTTAGGATTTCTGGATTTGAGGTAATCTAATGCAAAATCCCTATCATTTTTATGCCATGGTTCCCATGGTGGTCTTCTTGTCATGATGAATTTATATATAGGCAGACCAGACCAAGTGATATCCTCACCAGGGAATTTTGGGATAGGTAAGTGTAACCCACCTATAATTCCGTAAATGGGAGTATCAAAAAGAGCTTCAACGCGATCAATTATTTTTTGGATTCCTTGGTGTCCACAGCCAACAATAATTACTATACCTTTTCCCTCTACATTTATTGCTAAAGCTTGTTCGAAAGTGGGCCCAAAGAAAAACATTGGGCTCTGAATTGGACCAATGGAAACAATACCATTGTTAATAAAGATAGGATTTTTCACTTGGTGAACAGTGGCGGTTGGATGATTCATTGGAACGGGAGTAAAGACATTCACGTTACTTAGATTTTGTTGTATACCCGAAAGAGAGAATGTTCTTTTTCTAACCCATTTAGCGCCCCCTACATGGTCACGATGTAAATGAGAAATGAAAATGTAGTTAAAGTTCTCTGGAGAGATTCCTAAAGCCTCCATGTTCTTTAAGAGAGGAGAAGGGTGTTCGTCTTTAGAATTTAGACCTGTATCAAATAATACACCAATTTCATCAGCTTTGATATAATAAGAAACACCTTCTTCAGTGGAAAAATTACCTTCTGCATGAAAATCGATCAATGGAAGGATTTTCAAATTTTTAACTGTTCCCCCCTCATCGAGTTTCTCTATACTGGCACTAGACCAATCATTTTCAGCAAGTTGTTTATTCATCTCAAATCTTCTATTTAGCAAAACAAGAGTGAAAAGTGGAAATGACATTTGAAAAGCGCGTAGAATTTCTCTCTGAGAAAGTTTTTCCCCTGCTAAGAATTTAGAAATAATCTCTTTATCCTTAATTAACTGGAATTCATCCAATAATTCTTTAATTTCTTTCATATCTAAATTATTCATTTTAAAAACCAGAAATTAGTTTTCAATTGATAATGGATTAATTATAATTTTATATAATTAAGTAATTTTTTTCAATTTACATTTTTTTTTATATATTATTATTACTGATAACTGATATGAAGTTTGCATCAAATTAATATGAGTGCTCGAGAAGAGGAACATATCGTTGGGGGAGGAAAGATTCGCAGTGTTATCTTAGGATTGAACGATGGCTTAATTTCAACGTTTACATTATTGGTAGGTGTTGCTGCTGCTACACTGGTTTCTCTTAGCAGTAATTCCATCGTTATTCTAACAGGATTAGCGGCTATGGTTTCAGGAGCGATAAGCATGGGACTTGGTGAATACATTTCTAGTAAATCTGAATATAACTATATTAAAAATGAATTGAAAAAAGAAAGGGCTGAGATTGAACTTTTCCCTGAAGAAGAAAAAGATGAAGTAAAGGATATTTTTGAAAAAATGGGAATTAAAGGTGAATTACTTAATTCATGTGTAAATACGATTACATCAAATAAAGAGGTATGGATTGATTTTTTAATAAAAAGTGAATTAGGGTTAGAAGAACCAGAAAATCCTATTTTAGGAGCGATCTTGACATTTCTTTCCTTTATTTTTGGCTCATTTTTATCACTATTTCCATATTTTTTTAACATAGGTTTAATTTCTTTGTTTTTGTCTTCAATTATCTCATTCTTGCTGTTATTTGTTGTTGGCGCTTTAAAGACAAAAATTACAGGAGAAAACAAAATTAGAAGTGGACTTGAAATGGTGATAATAGGAATAGTAGCTTTTATAGCTTCTTATGGGGTAGGAACTATTCTTGAAAATTTAATTACTACCATCTAATTGGAAGTTGAATTCAATTTGGCTATATTTCTTTAAAAAATCTTTGGTTATGATCACATACTGGACATACTAAAGGAATATCTCCTATTTCAACGTTTCCGCATATCTGACAAACATAAATTTTCATATTATCGATACTTTGATTTTTTTCTAATTTTTTTAAATATTTTGTAAACAGATTTGCATGAACTTTTTCTGCTTTTCTAGCAAGCGTAAAAGCTAACTCAACTACTTCATTATCTTCATTTTTCGCATTTTTGACGAAACCTTTGTACATTTGTTTAGTTTCATATGTTTCACCATTTATAGCATCTTTTAGGTTTGTTCTTGTATCTTTAACAGTTTTTCTTAAGAGTTCTTCATTTATATTCACAATTTCTTCAATTTTAACTTCAATTTTAGTTAGGATTGAGAGTGCTTTTATATGATTTTTTATATGTATTGCTTCTGCACTCGAAATAGCTTTAAATAAATGAGAAATCTCCGGGAGTTGTTCCTCTTGTGCTCTTTCAGAATACATTTCATACTTTCTTTTTGCATTGCTTTCCCCAATAATGGCTTCTTTTAAATTTTGGATAAGACCTGACATTTTTTTAGATTCTCTCTTTCTTTTTCTATAATTTCCATAAAAGAAATATAAAATTCATATAATTTTGCTTTAAATTGTAAATTATTTTCTAACTATAATACAAAATTCTTCCATTTCTTTCAATAGAGCTTACTAAACCTAAATTCTCAAGATAGAATAAATGACCTAAAACCTCACTAAGAGCTAAAAAAGAATTAGCCCCATCGAGATCCGTGCCAAAATGAAGTTGAGAGATCCTTAAAGGTGTTAACGGATTATTTTTGATTACTTTTGATATTTCTGCTAACCTATTCTTATGATGTTCTTTGATTTCTGTAATTCGCTTATGAGGATTATATATAATATCTTGATGAGCTGGAAAAATAATTTTGGATTTTAACTTATTTATCCTATCTAATGAATTTAAATAATGATTTAAGATATTATTAAAATCATAGCCTTTATATTGTTCTGTTAGGAATTTTGGAATAACATAATTGCCAATATGAGGAGTTATACGGCTTAATATATGATCCCCACAAAACAAATATTTTTTATTTCTATTAAAAACACAAATATGACCAAAACTATGACCAGGAGTCCAAATTATTTCTAAGTTATCTAAAATTATATCACCGTCATGTAATGTTATATCAGGTTCTTGATATTCACGTAGTTGTGGCCAATAACTCAAAAATCTCACTACGATTTCTGATTGTTTTTTATTCAAGCCATATCTAATCATTTGATTTGCTATTTTAATCGCTTTATTTTCTATTTTATCTAAATTTCCTTCCTTAGTTTCCCATTTCAAGGTTTTAGCAGTTATATCATGCATTAATATTTTAAGATCAGGATTTTTTTTCTTTAGTGTTCTCGCTAATCCAACATGATCGGAATGATTGTGAGAGATAAAGCAATACTCAATGTCCTTAATAGAAATATCTATTTCTTTAAGTGCTGAAAAAAATAATTTACTCCAATTTCCCATATTCAATCCAGAATCGAAAAGAATAATCTTTTCTTTTACAGTAAAAATATATAGGCTAACATTTCTAACTGACCATGGTATATCTATTTTAATTTGATAAACATCTTCAATTTTGTTTACTTCAGAGTTAAATTTTACAGAATACAAGGTATAAAAAGTATATTACTTTGTTAGTAATCAAAATTAACCTGAAAATTTTAGTTTTATTTTTCAAAATAATTTAAAAATTAGAAAAAAATCAAATTAATTTTGGTAAATTATAATTTGGATTGCTTTTGGAAATAATTAATGCATGCCATCTTGACCGTATAATTATACAATAATATTAAAAATAATTAGTTCTATTATTCTAATTACATAATTTTGAAATATAATACTTATGAAAAAGATGAAAAAAAAATGGAAAGAAACCTTGATAAGGATCTAGCTAAAATTCTCAAGAAAGAAAAATTTCAGGCTAGTATGGTAAGTTACATGTCTAAAGTGGGAAAATTATTACTTTTTACACTTCCTATAGTGCTTGTAATTATTACTCTACTAACCCTCTTCACTGAGCTTGATATTACTTTGACAATAATTTTCTATACAATCTTATCTGTATATTTATTCAATTCAGTAATGCTATTGTTAGGAGCTAATTCCACAGAATCATCTCTTAAATTACGGTTGAAATTTGAAAGAAAAAGAGGTCGACCAATCGATAGTCTCGATGGCTTTGATTTGTTAGCAAATAATGTAAAAAAGGTTACCAATTTATTGAAAGTGATTTCTCTAATTTGCTTTGTTGCCTTAGTATTATTTATTATAATGATTTTTCTTAGTGATCTTAATTTAGGATTTGCAGCAGCAGGTTTTGCTTTAGTAGGTTTTGGATTAGCATTATTAATTCGAAGTTTGAATCTTAATATCCATGATGTTAATGGTCTTCAAGATTATTATAAACCCACTACTCATCAGATATTTCTGGATAATTTTTTCGCTGAAATTCTCTCAAATCATCTAGATCCAGTGACGTTCCTTAAATGGGATGAATATTTAGCAGAGTTGAATAAGATTTTAAATTATAGTTTCATTGAAAAAATTAAAGAGACCGAACCAGATGAGCTTCCTATAACTTTTGCTATCGAAAGGCTATTATTTCTTTACTACTTGAATTTTCAGGAAGTTCTCTCAGAGGATCAATTAATTCAAGAATTAAAAGAAATTATTAATGTAGATTCGGAAAATTTTGATGTTGAGAAAGGAATATATATGGAAAATAGATGGTACTTCTGTATGAAAGACATTGATAAACTATTCGATTATATTAAAGAATACAATCCTGGTTTTTTCAATATAATAGACCGATTACAATTGGAACTAGCCGATAATATTGAACGTATCGCAAAAGATCCAATCTATATGGACTCAACAGCTCAAGAAGTTGTATATCTAAATTCAGAATTGAATATTTTTTGTTTTTTGTATAATAATTCTCCGGAAGCTAAAAGATATATAATAAAAATAAATGCACCAGGATTTGAACCTAGTAAATTGAAGCTTGACATTGAAGTAGAAGGAAGAGGTACATTTATGATACCAAATACTCCGATTCCATTAATATCTTCTGAAGGTAATGATATTGTGGGAGTATTATCAACAATGTTAGAAAACGGAGATACTACATGGTTGACTTTAGAACCCCGAAAAGTTGGTGAACAAACAGTCCAAATTTTTCTACTCACAGAAGATGGGACTATAATTGAAGGAAAGACTCGTGTAGTCAAGGTATCGAAAAATATTAAGGATTATCTTAAAAAATTAAGCTCAATCGGCTCCCTACTCGGTGGTCTTGCAGTACCACTTGCTAAAATCTTGCCCTCAATGTTATAAAAATAGGATTAATATTATTTTTTTTATTTTTTCTTATCCTTAGTTAAGTTTTATCGAATCTCTATGAGAATTCTCAATATCAAAATTATGAAACATAAATTTAAATATCATTAGTTAACTATATATGTGTTTTAAATAATAGTAAAGAATAGAACAATCAAATCTAGCCTTTATTATAAAGTTTATAGAAAAATCTCAATGTATATTAAATAATAGGGGTAAATATGATTGAGTGAATCAGAACTTTATCAAACTAAGAAAATATTTAAAGAATTATTTGAAAATATAAACAGCGGAGTTTCCATTTGCGAAACATTGGACAATGGCAAAAATTTTATAATTAGAGAAATGAATAAAGCAGGTATGGATATATGTGAAGTTTCCAGAAAAAATGTAATTGGAAAAAATCTTAGTGCTATATTTCCAAGTGTAGAGGAATTCGGATTTATTAATGCTTTAAGGAGGGTTTGGAAAACAGGTAAAGCAGAACACTTTCCTATATCTCGATATCAAGATGATAGATTATATGGTTGGACTGAAATGTATATTTATAAATTGCCTTCTGAAAAAGTGGTTGCTATTTTTGATTCACAGACAAAACTTGTTGAAATCAAACAAAATTTTAATAAGAAAGTAGAATTTGAAAGGGCAATCTCTACAATTTCATCCCGATTTGTAAATCCTGATGACACTGATGAAGCAATTAATTTATCTCTCAAAGAAATTGGAATGATAAGCCAAGCAAGCCGAAGTTATTTATTTAGATTTAATGAAGATAAAAATACAATGAGTAATACACATGAATGGTGTTCTAAAGGAGTGAATCCTCAAAAGGAGCAACTTCAAGATGTTCCCATGGAATCATTCCGATGGTCAATAAATAAGCTAAAGAAGGATGAAGTTTTGAGTATAGAAAAAATTGAAACTTTACCTTCTAACGCATCAGCAGAAAAAGAAGAATTCTTAAGGGAAAATATAAAATCACTTATTTTCTTACCTTTTAAGCT
>JBHLOC010000041.1:0-23864 GCA_048940925.1 Promethearchaeota archaeon
TTGTAGTAATTTTCTAACTGAACTTTATAATTTAGAAACATCTTTGTTTGCTATTATATCCAATTTTATTAACAACTTCAACTAAATTATCAATCAGTTTAAATGAAAAGCATATACTTTTTCCATCAAAACGTTTAAATTAAACTTTTGTTTTAATTCCTTTTTATTTTCAAAAGAGAAGCTATTTTCTAAAAATAACAATAAGTTTTAAGAGTATAGATTATAATTAAAATTTATATCGGTAATTTTAGTCATGAAAAAATGTCTGACACGGATTATGTGATAAAAGCTCGAAACTTGGTAAAAATTTACAAGCAGGGCAATGTAAGAGCTGTAGATGGTTTGGATTTAAGTATTCGCAAGGGTGAAATCTATGCATTCATAGGAGCAAATGGATCTGGTAAAACTACCGCTATAAAAATGTTAACAGGAGTTCTGGATCCTACTTCTGGATCGATAAGTGTTTTCGGTTTGAGTGTCCCTAAAAACCGAAAAGTAATTGCTCATAATATAGGAATAGCCCCTCAAGAATATTCATTATATGACGATCTTACAGTGATGGAAAATATCAAATTTTTTGGTCGGTTGTATGGAATGAATAAACATGAGTTTAAAGCAAAAATTGATAACTTAATCCAAATTTTACGTCTTGAAGTGAAAAAAGACACTTTAGTTTCCAATCTTTCTGGTGGGATGAAACGTCGTGTGAGTATTGCTTGTGCATTGATTCATTCCCCTCGTGTAGTATTTTTTGATGAAGCTACAGTTGGTATTGATCCTATTCTTCGTAAATTCTTCTGGGAATATTTTAATGAGCTTAAAAAAGAAGGACTGAGTCTTATTCTTACTTCACATGTAATGGATGAGGCTGAAAGAGCAGACAGGATTGGCTTAATACGTGAAGGTAAACTTATTGACGAGGGAACGCCTAATTCCTTAAAAGAGAAACATCATGTTAATACGATTGAGGAAGTATTCTTAAAATTAAGTGATGAGGTGATCACAGATGACTGAAGAAGACATTAAAAATAAGAAGTCAAGGGAACATTTAAAAACCTCGCATTTTTCTTTTAACAGGGTTTTTTTGATAGCACGTCGCGTTTTACGGCAAATAAGTCGCGATCGACGAACTTTCGGAATGATTATTATAATGCCTATTACAATAATGCTTATTTTTGGTTTTGCGCTTGGAGGAGATATAAAAAATATACCAATTTTAGTTGATGATAAGGATAGAGCTTATACCGCAATGATTGCTCCTGGTGTGAATGAAACATTTTCATTTGGTGAAAATATAACAACCGCATTAAAAAATGATGATAGAGTACATTATAATGTAGGAAATTTTCTTAATAATAAAAAAAATGTTGATAATGGTAAATATTATGCTGCTATTTATATTCCATCTAATTTCTCAGAGTCTATTTACAACAAAACACAAGGAAATCAAATAAATGTCACTATTTTTCTTTATATTGATGCCACCAAACCCTCAATAAAAGCCACTATCCTTGTTGCCATACAAGATGCTATGCAATCAGCTCTTGGTAATAAAGGAATAACAATTGATGAAGAATTTGCTTTTGGAGGAGTAAAGTTTAGTGGATTAGATACCAGTATCCCTTCAGTAATAGCTTTTGTAATAACTTTCCTTATATTATTAATCTCATTACTCACGATAAAGCGAGAATCTATAGGTGGTACAGAGGAACGATTGTATGCTACACCCTTACGAGCATCAGAAAGGTTGGTTGGATACACAATTGCATTAACTATTCTTGCTCTTATTATGGTAACTGCTATCTTATTAATTAGTATTCTTCTATTTGGCGCTATTATTCAAGGTGACATCATTTTACTTGTTATTATGCTCTCGTTGTTCTCTCTTCTTCACGTTCTTCTAGCCGTTTTCTTATCAAATTTTGCTAAAAATGAGTTACAAGCTATACAAATCGCTCCTTTAATTGCTCTTCCCTCTATGGCATTAAGTGGATTGCTCGTTCCCGTCAATAGTTTTCCATTCTTTGTTCAAATTATTGCAAGATTTATTCCATTATATTACGGAAATCGAATATTTGAGGGAATAATGTTAAAAGGATGGAATATTACTCAATTATGGCCAGACGTACTTATAATTTCCTTAATGGCTTTGATATTTCTTGTATTAGCAATGTTTACTGTCAGAGATAAAATTAAAGCATAAATGATATTTAATGCATCAATTCAATAGATATCTTTGCACTTGATGCTTTAAATTTCATTATTAATCTAAATATAAGAATCCTATTATTGTCCAAATCCAAATTATGAACTATTTCTTTGCTGAAAAGATTCAATACCAGAAACTAGGCTTTCAATTATTACTGTATATTGAATAATCTATAGACTAACCACTTGTTATTGGTATAAAGTCTAAAGTAGTTTCTAAAAATATAAACTGATAAACTTCCATTGAAAATAAAAAAAGAATATCCAAACCTTAGTATTTTTATTATGCTACCTAAACTACTCCTTAAACCTCTTTTGGAGTATCATCATTTATATCATCAAAATTATTTAACTCTTTTTCATCATGAAAAAAACAACACCCATTTGAAATACGATATTCATCCTCCTCAGCAACTTCTTGAGGATCATCCCCTTTACTAATTAAGAGTTTTTTCCATTTTTCCATCCTTAATCAAACAAAGATGCAAAACTAACTTAATAAATGTTATCTCTTAGTTTTATTAATAATTAGAATGATTCACTTCACTTTGATAATCATTAAGAAAATTTAAAAAGACATATCTTTAGCAAAAATTAGAAAGATATTAGATCCACTCCTATCCATGTAATATATTTTAAAAGTTTACTCCAAATTAGATAGAGATGAAGAGAAAAAACTGATTTTAAATTCGATGAACAAATTCAGAAATTGATTTTCTATCAAATAAAAATAAAAAAAGAATTAAATGAATTAAATATTCATAACCTTTTTACAATTAATTCAGCCATACGGTTAGAGAAACCCCACTCATTATCATACCAGCTCAATACAAAAACTTCATCTTCGATAACCTTAGTCCAAAGACTACTGAATACTGAGCTGTGTGAATTGCCAATAATATCACTACTTACGATAGGGTCATCAACATAATCTAAGATGCCATTTAAATTATTATTAGAAGCCTCTTTCATCTTAGAATTTATTTCTTCAGCTGTACATCTATTTTCAACAATAGCTTTTAAATCAACTACACTCCCATCAAGCGTAGGAACTCTTACAGCAATACCATCTAATTTTCCTTTTAAATCAGGAAAAACTAATCCAATTGCTTTCGCAGCACCAGTTGAGGTTGGAATCATATTAGCAGCTGCTGCTCGTCCCCTTATCATTTTTTCAGGAGTTCCTGCTCTTGCAATATCAGCCGTTGTTTGATCATTTGTATAACTGTGAATTGTTGTCATTAGCCCATATTTTATGTTGAAATTTTCATGCAAGACTTTCACTACAGGTCCGAGGCAATTCGTCGTACACGAAGCATTTGAAATAATTTTATGCTCATTTGTGATCTTATCATCATTGCATCCGAGTACTACAGTTATATCTGGATCTGTAGCTGGAGCACTTATTAAAACTCTTTTGGCTCCAGCAGATAAATGTTTGCTAGCCCCTTCTCTATTAACAAATCGACCAGTACTTTCAACAGCGACATCAATATTATTACTACTATGGGGCAAATTCGCGGGATCTCTCTCAGCTGTAATAGGAATATTCTTACCATGTATAATCAATGAATTTTCGGTGGATTCTACGTTTCCTTTAAATTTTCCGAAGACAGAATCATATTTTAAAGCATAAGCCAGATATTTTGGGTCAAAAAGGTCATTGATGGAAACAACATCAATATCATCCCAGAAATTATCATATATCGCTCTAAAAAATAATCGACCGATTCTTCCAAAACCATTAATTGCGACTCTTTTAGACATATTTATCACTTTTTTAAATTATTTTAAAATAAAAGAAATTACAATTCAAATATGTGGTAGATTATTTTTTAATTTTATAGTTTATATTTTTCTACATCAAAGAATGATACATGGGATATTTTTAGTGTAAGAAAATGAAAGTGAAAGCAAAAAATAGTTGATATTTGAGATTGAGTTTATTGCAGAAAGACTACTGTTCATTTTTTAGGTGTTTCATGCTGTAAATTTAGTAGTATTTTTCTACACAAACAATTACTTCTCCTAAATTAATAATCTTATCCATAGCTTCATATTTTTATGATGCTATGCATACTACAAAAGTAATTGAAATCATATTCTTATAATTTTTAGATTTGATTAAAAGAATGAAATTCTGATGGAGTATATTTTTGATGGGAATATAATGTTAACAATCTGAAAAAAAACCGTAGGTTTAACATTTTCATGCATTAAATATTATCTACTTTTTAAAATCATAAATGAATCATAATAAAAACCTTTTTAATCAAGAAGAAGCTTGACATTATAAATATTTAAAATTAAGTTTATTATAATGGTAGAATATAAATGGAAAGTGTTAGTAATAACCACTATTGGAGTATTCATGTCTTCTCTAGATGGAAGTATTGTGAATATCGCAATTCCTTCAATTTCGAGAGATTTGGGTACATCATTTGAAGTAGCTCAATGGATTCCGATTATATATTTATTAGTAAATGCGGTTACTCTTATTAGTTTTGGAAGGTTATCTGACCTTAAAGGAAGAAAATTATTCTTCCTCCTGGGAATTTTTCTTTTTACTATTTCAAGCTTCTTAACTGTATTTGCTTCTTCAGGGATAATAGTAATAATTTTTCGAGCAATTCAAGGAATTGGAAGCGCCTTTATTTCAGCAAATGCGCCCTCAATGATAACAGACATTTTTCCTCGTCAAGAAACGGGAAAGGCATTAGGAATAAATGTAGCAACAATTTATACAGGTTTAGTAATAGGACCGGTATTAGGAGGATTTATTGTCCAATTTACTACTTGGAGGCTTATATTTTTTATTAATATTCCAATAGGAATTGTCCTTTTTATTATCGGTTGGTTTAAATTAAAAAAAGTAGATCAAGGAATTGAGGAGGAAAGTTTTGATTTTCGAGGGACAATTTTGTTTGGATTATTCTTAGCATCACTTCTTTTAGCACTAACATTTACAAATATTTTAGGATGGCTTTCGTATGTGGTTATTTCATTATTTATTATTTCAACCATAGGCATAATTTTTTTCATCTATATCGAAAACAAAACCAAATATCCTTTATTTAAACTTAGCTTATTTAGAAAAAATAGAATATTTTCTTTTGCTAATTTTGCTGCTTTATTAAACTATATTGCAATTTCTGGAATAAGTTTTTTGTTGTCAATCTATCTTCAATCGATTTTAGGCATCCGACCAGCTATTACAGCTTTATATTTACTTCCAACAACAATCACTATGGCAGCTATAGCCCCATTAAGTGGGAGACTTTCTGATAAATATGGGACTAGGATCTTAACAACATCAGGTATGATTATTATGGCAGTTGGTTTTATCCTTTTAATTCTAGTAATAGCGTTTTTACCATTAATATACATTATTATAACTCAATTTGTTGTTGGGTTAGGGGTTGGATTTTTTTCATCTCCTAATAATTCAGCAATAATGAATGCAGTTGAACCAAGAGATCATGGAATAGCAGCAGGTACGCTCTCAACCATGCGTGTTGTAGGGCAATCAATAAGTGTAGCTCTATTAAGTGCAATTTTGACTATTTTTATTCCTATTACCATATTGAATCCTATATTATCAAATCCAACAGTAATAACAGATCCATCAGCAATAACTAAATTTACTAGGGGTATGCAGGTGGTATTATTAACTTCAACCATTATTTGCTTTGCCGCAGCTTTACTGTCATACATGAGAGGTAAAAAGATTTCATCTAATAACCCCCTTTAATTACTTCCCGCATCAAGAATTTTATATCTTAACCTTTATATGAGAAGATTAATTGTCTCATTGAATTTATAATATGTTTAAATTGTATATCTTACTGAATTAATTTGTTTTACTTTTTCTTCGCAAGATATAAAAAGAATGCATGTTACAAATTGAGGGTGAATGTTATTATACTATATTATATGATGCATTGATAATAGGAGATGCGTTTGACAATTGTTTTCTAAATAGAGCAACTTTTGAAAAAAAATATTAGAGAAAAAAAATCCTCCTTCACTTTTTCAAATGAAGTTTACAGGATCCATGTATTTCTACACTATTTGTCATAATTCATATTTTTTTTTCTAATTCTATTTAATTTTAATGAATTTTAAATCATATCTTAAGTTAAAGATATTATGAGTAGTCAAGAATTAATTTTATATGAAGTAAAGGGACGTATTGCAAAAATTACAATAAATAGACCAGATAAGGCGAACTCCTGCAATGTGTATATGTTAAAAAGAATTTATGATAATTTAAATAAAGCTGATAATAATGAGAGAGTGAAATGCATTATTATAAATAGTTCAGGACAAAGATTCTTTTCTGCTGGATATGATCTTAAAGAAATACAAGGTACTCCTGAAAATGCAGCTAAAATACAAGAATGGGGTAGAAAAATCAATGAATTTATACTCCTTATGAAAAAACCTGTAATTACGCAGGTTCAAGGCATCGCAGTTGGTTTTGGTGTTTTGCTGATATTAGCTTCTGATTTAAGAATTTTTGCAGACAGACCAAAAGAAGAATTGTATTTAAGGTTACCAGAACTCGCAATTTCAGCTTTTCCACAAACTGGGGCAACATTTTTACCATTAATGGCATTTGGATTTAGCTATGCAAAATATGCTCTTTTCAGTGCTGATAAAATTGGATTAGAAGAACTAAAAAATATAAATTTCCCTACAAGAATTTTTCCATTTGATCAACTTGAGGAGGAAACAATTACTTTCGTAAGGGGATTGACTAAATATCAAACAGAATTCCTCTTTTTTACTAAATCTATGCTAACAATTATGCAAAAAAACAATATTAAATCCTATTTTGATTTAGAAGATGAATGCGGTAAGATTGCATATGCAAAAGAGAAAAAATCTATAGAGGAACTAGATGAGTTTATTAAAAGCTTACATAAGAAATATGGTTAATCAAATATTAAAAGATTTAAATCATTTTAACCTAAACTTTTATTCTTAAAATGGTTTTTATTGTTCTAAATATGGAAGTTTCTTAATTATCATTGTTGTTTTAGTACCCTTAATCAATTTATGAAATTCTGCTCTAGGAATTTGCAATGTCTCATTATTTATGTTTGGATGACAACAAACCTCTTTTGCATTCCAGATATTTTCATCAACCATGAAAATAACTTTATCTTCAATATCATTAACTAATCCAATCGGAGAGACAGCACCAGGAGTGATACCTAAAAGTTCAAAGAGATCTTCTGGGCTACCAAAGCGAACTTTAGGAGCATTTATTGATCTTCGGAATTGATTTAAATCAAGTCGTTTATCATGAGGCATTGTTACAAGAAAAAATTGACCCAATTTCTTATTCTTCAGAAATAAATTTTTACAATGAGTTCCTGGGATGTGACTACAATGTTTTCTTGCTTCTGGTACTGTAAATACAGGAGGGTGAGTATGCAGTACATATTGGATATCATGGTTCTTTAACCATTGCTTTAATGAATCGTCCACTTTTTTCTCAACAAAAGATGTCTTTCGAATGATTTATCTCTAAAATCAAGAATTAATAATAAATAGAAGTATAAAATAATAACAAAATAAAATTAAGATTCTTCTTCTGTTTCTTCTCTTCCGAGTAATCTAACTACTGCATCAGCTAATTTATTTTGGCTCCTACTCATTATTCCTTTAATCTTACCTTCTTTTCCGAGAACTCTTAACATGATGCCGTTCCAAATCGAAGAAGGTTCTCCCTTTATGCTTTTAAATCTATCGCGATGAACGTCAACACTAATGTTCTCATAATTCTTGGCAGCTTCACTGCATTTGAAACATAAAATACACTTATCTCTATCAACTTCAATTTCTTTGCCTTTTCTTTCCATCGCACTCACAGCACATTCATCACAAAACGCATCCAAAATTTTCGTGTCTTTTTCATTGCAAGTGATTGTTATTGAACCCTCAACAACTTTTCGAACTTTATTCCCATTCTCCAGTGTTCGAACTTCTTCCTCAAATTCAGGAAGAGAACCATTTTCTACCAATAACAGTTTATTCTCTCCATTCACAAGTAATTCTAAGGTGTAACCTGGACAAATCCACGTGCATGAACCACACCATACACACTTTTCTGTATCAACGACAATCTTTTTATCAGATTCAATATTCATCTCTTCTGGAGTTCCAATAGCAGTTTTTTTATAAGGTTCATCATAGATAGAGACTGTAACGGGGCATACTCTATGGCAAAAACCGCATTCCAGGCATTTACTCTCGTCATACTTTAGAATCATTTCATGATTAAGCATCTTGAACTGATAATGAGTTATACTCTCATCAACTTGAATCGCTTTTTTTGATGGTAACGACATTTTTTCTCTTATTCGTTTTGAATTTAAGATTAATTATTTATAATTCATAAAAGATAATAAAAGTTACATTTAAGCTTGTATTAATAAGATTGAAAATAATTATTGACGAAAGTTATATATAAATAATATTCTTTTTTATACATAATCCAACCTTTATAAGAGTTCCTGATAAGCAATTATATTCTTTTATGTCAAATAATTTCAGTGAAAAGAAATTAGTTATTTCGATAATCTTTATACTAATTGTTATTTATCAAATATTTCCATATGCAGTTTCTATACAAGCGCAATCAGATTCATGGAAAGAATATTATGATCATGAAATTGAGCTGAAATATGATACTCCAACTAAATTAGCAGAAACTTCAATATCATCTGATAATTTTTTTGAAGTTTGGGGAATTCTTTCCTTTACCATTAGGGCTAACTTCTCGAGTAATAATGGTACAATATGGTTACAAAATCAAAATGAAGAAACTATTTGGAAAGAGGCTCTTAACAATCCCTTTGATAAACATATAAGTGGAAATGAATCATCTAAACAGTATAGCTTATGGGCAAATTCTTCAACCTTAGGGACTGATACTTTATATTATAGTTTCTATTATGAAGTATTTCATGGTCCTAATATTGGTGCTATAATTATAACAATTTTCCTTCTCAGTATACCTGGTATTATCTGCGTCATTTTAATAGGAATGCGAAAATCGAAAGATTCAAGAAGGAGAAAAAAAGAGCCAAGGGCTGTTAGTACTGCTCTTAGAATCGGAGAGACACTTCAGAAGAAATATGAAGTTAAACATCCTGAAAAAGCGAAAAGGGTTTTAGAAGACAAATCAAAAATGAAAAAGATAAAAACATGTCCTAAATGTGGTGCTATTAATGTAGATATTGACGATGACTTCTGTAGAGAATGTGGTTTCAAGTTTAGATAGAAACGACATTTTCTTATTATTTTCTTATTATCTGTTTTGAATTTAAGATTAATTATTAATAATTTATTGAAAATAATAAAAGTTTCATCATTTGTTATTAATGATATTTATCAATTTTCTTTTATTATATACTGATTTATTTTTTGAATAATTTTTGGAAAAAAGCACGATATGTTTTTAAAAAAAAATATCTTATTATTTTCATAATTGAAGATAGATGGTGAATCTAATTATTGCGATTACCTAGTTTTGTTTTAAAAAAGTGGTTAAAAGAAATCTTTATTAGAGATCACAATCTAGAAATGAGATTTTATTTCAAGAGACAGAACCTTACGATTAAAGAATTTTTAGATTCTATTATCATTTGGATTGATAAAAGCGTATTCTTTGATAACCAGATTTATCCAATTGATTTTGATATAGTGGTAAATGGAACATTATATAAAAATGAAAGTTTGGCTATAATTAATAATTATCGTATTCAAGCGGGAGATATGATTCGATTTATTGTCCCAAATAGAACAAATATATCAAGCGGGAGACATAAGATCTATCTTGGATCCCACGGGTATTCTATAAAGACAAGTTTTAAAATAGAGATACAAACTTCTAAAAAAAAATTGATCGAGCAAAAATCTATTCCAATAACTAAACAAAAATCTATTCCAATGACCGAGAAAAAGTCTATTTCAAAATTGTTAAAAATAACCTATTACTATGCGTTATTCTCAGTAATCTTTTATGAAATATTGTTAATTTTTAGTTCGCAAATAAACTATCTTTATTTTTTTATTCCAGCTTTGTTTATTGCTTTTTTCTTTAGTGTATACTATATAAATCGACAAAGAAATTTAGCAAGGTATCCACGACCAATAAGAAAGAAATGGTATTCTTCAAAGCCAGACTGGTTTTGGCTTGTTTTAGGTTATAGCTTCATTTTTTCATTACTTTTAATTATTCCTTGGGGTATTGTGGGACTACTTTTTGCAACTATAATTCCATGTATAATAGCATCTGTATTTTTTTTTAGGACACTATCTAGAAATGCGCTAGGGGATGAAATAGAAAAATCTTCAAGAAAAATTAAAAATAGAGAGATTATAATTAAGGGATTATTGATTGGATTTGTTCTTATTCCTTTAGTCATTTTATATATTGTTTTTTTAAGTATAATGACCGCAATTATACTACTCTTGCCTGGAATTTTTTATTATTTATATAATAATCGTCAGAAGATGAAATTACAGAAAAAACATGAGTTCTTAATTCTTTTTATTATCATACTCCTTTCAATTACACCAATCGTCCTTGAAAGGACCTTGATTAGAAATAATTATCAATATATTGAAGATTATAACGTAGAATCAGGAGTTCCAGATAATCTTATTTCTATATCTGAATCTTTTGATCCTCATCAAAAGTTAAATTGGAGTACAACAGGAAGCCTTAAGAATTTTGTTTTTCCTAATGAGAGAATAGTGTACAAAAATAAAATTCATAATCATAAAAATCAATTTTTTATTCCGTACCTTCATAGTAAAGAGTTGTTTAGGTATAGCTTCTCAGCTAAACCTATTTCTACATCAATAATAATTAATTATACAATAAATTATGGTTATTTTGAGTATTCTCTTAATGATTTATCTTTCAATATATCAGGAGATAATTTGGATGAAAACTATTTTGCTAGATATAGATACTGTTTTTGTTATTTCTATATAAATTCTTCTCTTTACAATCCTCCTAGTAATGCCTCAGAATCAGCATCATTTTCTAGTGGATTTCTTGTTACGATTGATATGACCTATGAATACCAACCATTAATTTTATATATGGGGGGGGATAAGGAACAAAAACATGTAATAATTCTAAATGAGGAGTATGAAATTTTATTCGTATTAATTGTAAGTTCTATGATACAATACGTTGATGTTTCTGGATGTGGATGTTAACAGAATGGTTTTAAAAATTCTAACTTACCCATAGAATAATCGATATAATTCATTATATAATTCAGCTAATTTAGAAATTTTATATTGATCATTTTGTTGCAAAGCATAAGATATATATCCTGCTAAACCATGAGGATCGTTAATCCATTGTAAAAATCCCTCAAGTTCAGCTTTAAGATAAGGATCAACTGTAGAACTTGCAGCTGCTTGATAACCTGGTACTGCTTGCCTTGAAGACGTTTCATATGCCATTCCACGATTTGCTTCACTTGCTAATTCGACTTTTGTTTCAATAAATTCAGATTTTGAGCCTTTTTTCAACATTGCTGCAGCTCTTGCTACAGCAGGATACGCCATATGGAACCATCCTTTTGCCTTAGGTCGAATGTGGGCAACCATATATTTATCTCCATCGGGGGTTGAGGCACCAATTAAATGTCCTTTTTTTTTCCGATTGGTACCTATAAAACGTTCAGGTTCCATCTGCAGAATTGAATATCTAATTCCATTTAACACAACGAATTGGGCATTACCGCTTACCCAGCTGGCTAAAACTGCTTTTATATCATTTTTTACATCCCATTTACTTGTGGAATATAAAACTTTCCCTTTTTTATCGATAATTGCTACATCTGATGCATCAGGATAATGTTTCTGCAATTTACTAACAACGGATTTAAAACTTGTCATGATCTATCTCTTTAATTATTTTTCTGTTTTTTTAAACTTATTATTTTGTAAAATAATTCCTAATTGAATTATTTATAATTTAAAGAATTTTAAAAAGAGATTATTATGTATTAGAAAAAATAAAAGGCGACTTAAATCTCAAGCTTATTTTAATTAGTTTAACTGACTTGTTTTAATCATTTATTTTTAATGATATTTTTAAATCTTCTGCCATTTTTCCAAGTTTATTTGCCATAGCACTGATTTCTTCCATTGAGGCTGTTTGTTGTTCTGTTGATGCACTTATTCCTGTTATGGCACTGAATGAACTTTTAATTTTATTTACTACATTACTAATTTTTATGTTAGTATTCCGTACAGCTAATTTTGATTCTTCGGCTAATTTTCTGACCTCATCAGCTACAACTGCAAAACCACGACCATATTCACCGGCTCTTCCTGCTTCAATACTCGCATTAAGTGCAAGCAAATTTGTTTGATCTGAAATATTTGTAATTAAGTTCATTACATTACCTATATCACTCGTAGCTTTCATAACATCTTGAGTTTCTAAGGTCATATTTTGAGTAGATGAAGATATTTCTTCTGATGCAGCATTTACTTCACTCGCGCTAGCAGCTAACTCTGTCGCCATATTGGATACATTCAAGCTAGTTTCTGAAGCTGTTTTCACTACATTTTTTAAGGTACTACTCATTTGAATAATTCTATATTCTATGATTGCAACTAATCCCATAACTAAATAAATCGTATCCATATAAGTCATAGCGAAGTTATTAAATTCTGTGCCAGTAGCAGTTTGAGAAGTACTTAACATAGCCCCAATTAAACTTAATATACCACCTATAAAGTTTAAGCAATAAAAGGCATGTAATAAAGATCGTTTTTTTAAATACAATCGAATAACTAAAACAAAACATAAAATTAAAAGACCAAGCATCATATAGTAAAAACCAAAAGTTATTGAACCCACAAGTCCAGCAGCACTATATTTAATAGTACTTTTTTTAGCTTGTTTCACTTTAATGAAAGTCTGGAAATATTCTTGACCTACTGCAAAAAGCAATATAAAAGTTCCTCCTGAGAATAGTATCATTGCTATAGGATTTACTTGGGTGGTAGAATCTTGGGGGAATGCATTAATTATATATCCAATAGTGTTTACAGCGCATGAAATAAACCAAAACTTCAATTCTCTCCTTTTCATAAAAGCCACGAAAAATATTAAGGATGCAAAACTCATAATTACAGCATGACATATATTCATCAAACTAATAACTGCCATTATTTAATCCTCAAATTTGAATTGTAAATATTTTAATACAAATATGTAATTATAACCACTTTTATGTAAAAAGCGATTTTCTTTATAATAGATAAAAGAATTGATATATAAATTTTCTTTTTTACAAATTTTTTTATAAAATGTAAGTAAAAAAGTAAATATAGCTTAGCTATTTAATATGTTTATAGCGTATTTTAACATTGAAATCTTTCTTTAAAAGAAAGGGTTGTTCAGGTATATGATGAGTATATATCAAGAATATAATAATCACCTTGACGAAATATTTGCAAATTCATTTGATTATATATATCTTCACGATAAAGCAGGAAATGTTATTGATGTTAACGATGTTGTAATAAACAATCTTGGCTATTCTAAACAAGAAATTCTTAATATGAAAGTTAGAGACTTTTTATTTGAAGATAATGTTGCTGAAATTCTTAGTGAAATTAAGAATACTATAAAAACTGGGTTAGTAAAAAAACCTAAAATATATAAAGTGAAAAAAAAGAATGGTAATTTTGTTTATATCGAAGCTAATGCAATCCCCATAAAAAAGAATGGCGAAATCTATGCTATTCTTGGAATTGGACATGATATAACCAAATATAAAGAAATGGAAGACAAATTAAAAATATCTGAAGAAAAATATAGAAATATTGTTGAAAATACAACCGATGTTATAATAGTTACTCGATTCGATGGTAAACATCTTTATATTTCTCCTCAATATATGCAATTGCTTGGATATTCCGAACAAGAAGCAGATAAAGTAAATTTTGAGTTGATTCATCCAGATGATCGTCCAAAAATAATGAATCTCTATAGAAAATCAGTTGAAGAAAAGCAGACTCTTGTGGCGGAAATAGAACAAAGATGGAAACATAAAGATGGTCATTATATATGGGTCGCTACCAAATCAAAAAATTATTACAATAAGGGAGGAGAGGTTATTGGTTGGATTACATCAATTAGAGATATTACAGAACGTAAAAAAGCAGAATTGAAGTTAATAGAATCGGAAGAAAAATTCAGAACACTAGCAGAACAATCATTTATGGGGATTATAATAATTCAAGGCGGAAAGCTTAAGTATATGAATAAAACATTGTCGGAAATTTCAGGTTATCCTGTTGAAGTGATGCTTAAATGGTCTGAAAAAGAAATTACCAAGATGATACATCCTGAAGATTTAAACCAGATGTTAAATCGCATAAGAAGTAATAAGGAAGAAAACATGGCTACGTTTTCTATTAATTCATTTAGAATAATAAATAGAGATGGAGAAGTAAGATGGCTGGAAGATTACACCAGCAGAATCATTTATCAAGGAAAATTAGCGAACTTAGTTTCTCTTATTGACGTTACAGATAAAAGGGAGGCAAATAGGCTAATTTTTGAGGAAAATAAGAGATTATTAGAGCTCAGTGAATTGAGGAAAGATCTCATTATTCGAGTCTCACATGAATTGAAGACTCCAATGACATCTATATATGGCGCGATTCAAATTCTAAATAAACTCTTTTTAGATGAAATCGGAGCTGAAGCTAAAAATTATATTGAAATTTGTCATCGTGGATGTCTTAGACTAAAGGAATTAATTGATAACTTATTAGATGTTTCAAGATTAGATGCTAAAAGATTTCAATTAAATCTTCAGAGAGAAAATCTAAAGGAAATTATTATGGATTGTGCTTATGATATGAAATATTTGACCACTAATCGTAATCTTAAATTAAAATTAAATTTTTTAAAAGACATCTTTTATAATGTAGATAAACTTCGTATCAGGCAGGTTTTGACAAATTTAATTTCAAATGCTATTAAAAACACTCCAAAGGGAGGAGATATTTCTATAAACTTAGCGGAAACACCAGAATTAATTGAAATATGTGTTAAGGATACAGGAATAGGAATTACAAAGAAAGAACAAGAGAATTTATTTGAAAAATTCGGGAAAATAGAACGATATGGTAAAAATCTAGATGTTGATATAGAAGGTTCCGGACTTGGATTATATATTTCAAAAGAAATAGTAGAATTGCACGGAGGGCAAATTCTTGTCGAATCTGAAGGAAGAAATAAAGGTTCTAATTTTAAAGTAAGATTTTTTAAAAAAATGACTAATAGAACTTAATAAAATTCGTCTAAGAATTCATTTTTAAGAATATTAATTAATTTTTTTTTATTACTACTGGATAACTGATTTACATGGAATCCACAATGATTATATGTATCTGGGGGCTTTTTTTCGAATAAACAAAGTATAAGGATAATAACATTTGCTGCTACAATTTTATTTCCCATTGTTTCTAGGTTACGCATTAAACTTAGATATGATTGATACTTCCAAACATCAATCTTCTTCTTATTTAATTCTTTTTTTTGAAAAAGATCAATGATTTTTAAATAGCTATCTAATTCAAATTGACTTTCAGAATATTTATCATTCATTTTTTGATATCCTTGCATGAAATGAATTACATTTTTTCGGTTTTAGTTAACGCACTTTTAAGATTGTCCGCTAGAGTTCCTAAATTATTTGCTAAAGCACTAATCTCTTCCATTGAAGCAGTTTGCTGCTCTGAAGAAGCACTTATTCCTTCAATTGCATCAAATGTCTTACTTATTTTATCTATTATAAAACTAACTTTGTTATATGATTCACCAACAGCGTTTTGAGACTCTTCTGCTAATTTTCTGACTTCATCAGCTACAACAGAAAATCCTCTACCATATTCACCCGCCCTTCCTGCCTCAATGCTCGCATTCAGCGCAAGTAAATTGGTTTGTTCTGAAATATTTGTAATAATTTCCATAACATTATGGATATCACCAGTAGATCTCTTAATTTCCTGAGTCTCTCTTGCCATTTCTTGAGTTGATGACGCAATTTCTTCTGCAGCTGCATTTACTTCGTTTGCACTTGCCGCCAATTCTGTTGCCATATTTGAAACATTGATGCTCATGGAAGAACTTTCATTAATTACATTCGTCAATGAATTTTGAAATCTGGTAATCCGTAATTCTAATAATGCAACAAGACCAGTTACGAACATCAAAGAAACAAACACAGTAGTCATCCCTATCCCAAATTCATTTGTCTCAATAAGTTCTAAATCCCTTAATGTAGAAGATAGAATTGTAAGAGATGCTGCTATTAATGTAATAATGAAAAACGCATAGGTAGGTGATCTATTTTTTATATACAATCTAAGCTGTAATATTATACTTATTAATGCTAAAATTAAGATAATAAATTCTGCTCCCAAAATAATAGGGACTACTGATAATATTACTCTAAGATTTTTACCTATTTCCTGATTCCAATTTTTTGATTTAATAAAAGTTGTATAATATTCATGAGTAACTCCTATGAATATTATAATTACAGCTATGACAAAAAGTATATTCATAATGATACCTCCAGTTTCTCCGAGGAATTTACTAAATGAACTTAAGATTTGACCAATCATAACTAAAAAATAGGAAGGGAACCATTTTATAAGATCGCGTCGCTTTGTGCAAACCCATCCAAAAATAATTGTGGCAAGAACAATTATAATAGTTGCTTGGTTATCTATAATTGTAAAATTTGTTTCTACCATTTATATCAAGATTTATCTATTTTTAGATCTATTTTATGTAATTAAATATTTTTTATGCAAAAATGGTTTTTTTTTATAATTTTTATAATAATTTTTATATATAAATCCTTATTTTTGCAAACAATATATTCTAATACCAAGAATGAGATTCTATTAACAAAACCATATTAAGATTTATTTTATCATCAAATTAATCCTAACCTGATTTTCGTGTTACCCACACTATCATTTCACTTTTACCTCGATTAGCCCAAGCATAATAGGGAATAAAAATTTGTTTATTTTTTGATGTAAAACTTTCAATTTTGGAGTCTTGAACATAACATAAATTTCCGGTTATAGTAACGACTCCTTTTAGTATATCCCTACGAAATTCTGCTATTAGTTCGACAGAGTCATCATACACCAGATTAAATATTGAATCTATTTCATTATCTATAGTTTCAAGACAATAAACAATAGGTCCCCGTTCAATAGCAAATTTATCTACATCATCCTCAACTTTATCATGACTTAATACCCTTCTGATAGGCATTGGTATATTTAATTCAATAGTATCATTGTCTTTCCATATACGCCGAATTTTAATAAAGCCTTTTTTCGGATGAACATCAAAATCTTTATTATTTACTTTAAACTTTATTTTTAAATCGGTAGGGTTTAAATAATGATATAAATCACTGGGAACTGGTTTATTTTGAGCCCAACCAGGAATTCGGATTGCAAGTTCAAACTCTCTCTTATGAGAAGGGTTTATTATGATTTTCACTTTTCCTTTCCACGGATAATCAGTTTCTTGAGTAATTGAAATAATTATATTCTCAATAACTATCTGTACCATACTTCCGATAAATAAGTTAACAAAAATAGTCTTATCTTTTAGTGCATAAATAAAACTTGGAATTTGAGGCATAAAGCGTATAATATTAGTAGGACAACAAGGGCACTTCCACCAAGACCGTCTATATACGTTTCCTTTTGAAGCGAGGGGATTAATATAAAAAAATTTTGTACCATCTAAGGATATTCCTGAGAGAAAACCATTATATAATATTCGTTCTAAGACATCAATATATTTTGCATCTTCATAAAGTAAAAAAAGACGATGATTCCAGAAAATATTTCCAATAGCTGCACATGTTTCAGCATATGCTTTTAAGTTAGGCAATTTATAGTTTTCACCAAAACTTTCTCCTTCTTTACTAGCTCCAATCCCCCCAGTTAGATATAATTTTTTAGAGACCATATTCTCCCAAATTCGACTAATAGCTTTCTTATATTCAGTTTCATTGAAAATAGATATAATATCTGTAACTGCTGAATACATATACGTTGCTCGAACAGCATGTCCTACAGCTTCATCTTGTTCAATAATTTTTTTATGAGATTGATTATATTCGGGTGATCGTGCATCTTCAAAATAAATCTTGAATTTAGATAAATAATCTTCAAAATCAAATGCTTCAGTAGAACCACGAATATCTAAGAAAAATTTTGCTAAATCTGAATATTTTTTATCCTTTGTAATATTGTATAGACGAATTAATGCTAATTCAATTTCTTGATGTCCTGGGATTCTTTCAAGCTTTTCTTGACCAAATTCTCTATCTATTAAATCTGCACTTTTAATTACTACATTTAATAATTTTTCTTTACCTGTAACTTGGTAATAAGCAATACCTGCTTCAATGAGATGCCCCATATTGTATAATTCATGACTTAATATTGATACTAATTCCCATCTGTCTTTACCGGCCCATTTATGAGGATTTTCAGGATTAATTGTACGTGTGGTGTATAAGTATCCGTCATCTTCTTGAGCTGCTGCTATTTTTTCTATTAAGTTATCGAGATATTTTTCGAATTTGGGATCAGGATAATAGATCAATGAATATGCAGCTCCCTCAATTACTTTAAAGACATCAGAATCATCAAAAGGAAATATTGGTTTCTTTCCATCATTTAATACTCCTGCAGCTCTAGAAAAATTTTCAATTCGTCCAGTCTTCTCACATTTCTTTAGAACATGAGGAATTGTAATATAATGATTGATCTTTATTCTTGGAGCCCAAAATTTGTCAGTTAACTTTACGCTGTTCAGAGAAACTTGTCGTATTGAATGATTAAATGAACTCAATATAACTCCTTCTTATTTTTTTAAATTATTTCAAGAAATATTGCTATAACTAATAAATAAAGTAAAATAATAGAATTTAAAAAAATTAGGATTAGGTTTTTTCTAATTCCATCTGGGAAATAGCTTTTCCAGATCGAAATGGAATATCCTCAAGAGACATTCCCGCTTCATAATTGAATTTTTCTTTAAAGGCTTCATTTAATGACTGGAAATACAGCGATAACGGTAAGTTCTGTGGACAATTGTTATCGCAGTTTCCACATTCAACACAACGATCTGCATCATGAGCGATTCTTGTCAATTGATAGGTTGCTTTATCTATAGTTTTATCTTTTCTTTTCTTCATAAGAATGCAATCAACACAGTAACAAACCGGACATCCCCGGATACATGTATTACACATTGTGCATTTAAGTAATTCAGCCATCTTTTCTTCTTGAGATAATTTGTTCCACTCTTCTAAATCTTTTGCTCTTTTTTCTTTTGCTTTTTCAATTATTTCGTCATATTTATCTGAATGAGTTTTTTTGATTTTATCTGGAAGTGATTTTTTGTTAATTCCTGATTTTTCCAATACATCACTTCCTTTATCTGAATATACTTTCAGGATAATCTCACCTGAATCAATAGGAATACCAAGATCACTCACAGTTAAATCAGCAACGATGGGAATTTTACGATAACACCTCGAACAATTTTCGGCAACAGTAAGATTAAGTTCTTTAATGCTTCCATCATCCATCATTACAATTAGACCTTTGTCTCCTACCTTTTCCTTGACAATTTTTGTAGCATCGACATCCTTAATTTTTCTCATTTCTCTTCCTGCTTTAGGAAGCATTCCTCTATCTTCAATCCCAATAACAAAAAGATTATCAAGTTTTACTTGTCTGATTTTAGCAAGCTCGATTAATGCTCTAGTGTCACAAGGGCGTGCTATAAGCCCTACTTTTTCATTCATTGCCCCTTCTACTGATTTATGTAAAAACTTAGAAGCGGAATCAGTTCGTGCATATCCAAACGCTATTAAAGGAGACAATGGAAAATCTTTTAGATCTTCTTCTTTTTCTACTAGTTTTGGCTGAACAGTAAACCTATCTGTTTCTCCAGATTTTTTATCAACTCTTAATTGAGCACCTATTATCTTATCAACTATCTTTTCTTTTAATAAAGTACTTAATATTATTGGAAAATCCTCCAACTTTATCAGATATTCTGCCATAGCTTCCATGTATTTCCAACTCAAAATATAAATTTAAATTTGTTCTTTATTTTTTTTCAAACATTAAATCTTTTAATATATTCATCTAAAATTTAAAATATTTTTTATGTGTTTTATGGTGCACCCATTTCTTTAACTGAGCTCTCATTTTTTTAACTCAGCTTCATTAGATAACACATTAATTTTTTAAGCTTTAGCTTTCGCTTTAGCTTTTTCTTTAGGCGTGCCTTTTTTCGGACGTAAGGGACTTGGTCCTAATTTACGTATGGTCTTATCGATTTTAATGGCTTCTTGTTGAAATTTCTGACCTTCAGCTGCAGTACAGTATATAATTTTTATTCTTTCTGGACTAAGTCCAACAACTTGTAAAATTTCTTTAATATACTCCACTTGACGATACGCATAATAATTACCTGTCTCATAATCACATTCTCCAGGATATCAAGCATTAATAACCACACCATCAGCACCTCTTCCAAACGCTCGCATTATTAAATCAGGTCCTACCCGTCCACTACATGGTACTAAGACATTTCTAATGCTATCAGGATATTGAGCACGTATAGTACCTGCCATATCAGCACTGCCATAACCTCACTTCCAGCACGCATATACAATTATCTTAATATCATTATTTTCTGCCATTTTACTTACCTCTCTACTCTTCAATTGGTAATAATTCATCTACTAATGCCATATACTGATCGTCTCTAAAATATGTTAACTCAATAGCTTTTGAAGGACAAAGCGAAGCGCAAGTTCCACAACCTCGACAATTTATTAAATTTACAACAATATTTCCTCTTTCATTTACTGATATTGCACTGTATGGACAGGCTTCTATGCATTTATAACATTTGGCACAACGCTCGTCTGATGGTGTAGCACGGATTAGTTCCATTGTATATTCTCCTTTACTCATTGGAATACCTGCTACAGATGCTGCACCTCTAGCTTGACTGACAGTTTTATCAATCTCTTTTTGACCCTGTGCAGAACCACAAATGTAAATACCTGGAACTTTTGTACTAATTGGATCAAGTCGAGCATGATATTCCTTTAAAAATCCATCTGGACTTTTCTCCATGTTCAGGACTTTAGCGATCTCCATTGTACCTTGTGATGGCAGAGATGCAGATGATAATACCACCATATGAGCTTCCATTGTAACAACAGAATCTGTCCCAACTGGTTCAAATTGCACTTTAAGATTTTTTGTCAAAGGATCTTCTTCAATTTTTCCAACTAATCCCTTTACAAAAATAATTCCAGCATTTCGAGAACGCCTATAATATTCTTCATAATCTTTTCCCGCACATCGCATATCTATATATGTACATACAATTTGGGAATCGGGATATTCTGATTTAATTAATTTTGAGTTTTTAAGAGAAAGATTGCAACAGATAACACTACAGTGAGCATTCTTATTTACATCTCTCGAACCAACGCAATTAATGAATATGATTTTTGTAGGGCGTTTACCATCAGATGGTCGTTTTAAGTGACCATAGGTAGGACCATTTGGAGCCAGTATCCTCTCTAATTCTATTTGATTAATAACATTATCATAAATACCATACCCATAATCGTCTCCTTTATAAAGATCCCAACCTGTAGCTACAATTATAGTACCAACTTTTAATTCTAATATTTTATCTTGTTGACTGAAATCAATCGCTTCTTGTTCACATGCATCAACGCATGCAAAACATTCTACACAAACATTTCTATCGAGTTGTGATATTGCTGGTACTGCTTGAGCAAAAACAATATCAATAGCTTTTCTTGCAGATAAATGCTCATCAAAATAATTACTCGTATATACTGGACAAACATCGGTACATGTTCCACAGCCAGTGCATTTATCTTCATCGACAAATCGGGCTTTTCTTCTAATTTTAACCGTAAAATTTCCAATGTAGCCATCTATTTCGTCAACTTCGCTAAATGATAAAATTTCTATATTTGGATGTCGATTAGCTTCAAGCATTTTTGGACCCAGGATTCATATAGAACAATCATCTGTGGGAAAAGTTCTATCAAGTTGGGACATGCGTCCTCCAATTGTTGTATTTTTTTCTACTAAATAAACTTTATAACCAGCATCTCCTAAATCTATTGCTGCCGTTAAACCTGCTATTCCTCCACCCACAACTAAAGCAGTAGGTTCTACAGGGACAGTTTTAGTTGGAACATCTTCTAATAATTTTGCTCTGGCAATTCCTGCTTTAATCAATTCAATAGCTTTAAGTGTAGCCCTCTCACGGACTTCTGGAGCTTGATGTACAAATGAACAATGCTCACGAATATTTACAAACTCTAAATATCTTGGTGGTAAGCCCATCTCTTCCAAAATAGCATGAAAAACTGGTTCATGTGTTTTTGGAGTGCATGCAGCTACCAAAATTCTATCAAATTTCCTCTCTTCATGCTTTTCCTTGATTTCACTCGACCCGCCTTCGGTACATAAGGAAAGGTAAGGGTAAGCCCAAACATTCTCTATTTTATTAATTTCTTCGATAATTTTAGGAATATCTAAGATCCCAGCGATATTAATACCTCAATGACATACAAACACGCCTATTCTTAGCTTTTCTTCGATATTATTATCCGTGGTCTGTTTTACAGACACATCGATCACCTTTGTTAAACCTAACCTCCTAAATTTTGAAAACTATATGCTTTGCTATCTTCTTAGAGATTCTTTCTAAGAAATGTATTATGATCTTGTAAATAGTCAATATTATTAAAATTAAATTATTATCAAATTTTAATTCAATTCTTCAATAATCTGATAATTTAATCGCAGTTCCTTTTTTAAGATCACTATTCTGATTTGAAATAACTAAATTCGACGTAATTCTCTCCAACTTTTACTGTTTTTCGTAATTTTCACAAAAAATATGATTAATTTAGATCAAAATAAAAAGATTTTTTTTATTTATTTTAAATTTTTTAGTAGATTTTAGGTATTTAAGGTAATATCCCTAATTCTTTCAATTTTACTTCAGTAGGTCTTCCTGTATTCCAATCCCATCCACGAATATTATAATATTTTTTCAAATTTTCCTCTAAGTCAAGTTTTACTCCTTTAACTCTTCCTGATGATAAGATTTTCATATTATGATTTGGCAATCTATCGTCTTTTGTTGTAATTCCTAAATTACAGCTGATTATACGCTTCAAATTGTTTATACGCTCCCCAACTTTCATTAGTGATTTTCTATCATAATTAAACCCTGTAGCTGCATTAATGTATCCAATAATGTGCTCGAGTGAAGGATTTGCAAAGTTACAATTCACAGCAGAATCATCAATAGCTCTGATATCTTGAAGATTTGCAATGCCTCTTTCGCTTCCTTTTATATTATTTCTTCCTTTACTTCTTTTTATACGTAATATTGGATGATTTACATTCCCTAATTCAGCACCATACCAATCGCACTTGTTATGATTTGCTCCAAC
>JBHLOC010000041.1:23964-42558 GCA_048940925.1 Promethearchaeota archaeon
GACAGATTCATACTCTGGACCATCAACTTCAATTTCCTTACCGTCTACTTCAATAATCGTAGCTTTTCCACATTGAATCGTGCATCCTGCACATCCGTAGGTAAACATTGGATATTCTTCTTTTAATGTTTTGCTTGTTAATTTTTCAGCGAAAAATTCTGCTTCAGTAAAATAATATCCTGGGGCATCGCCATTAGCCATTCCAAGATCCAGATAAAAATTCGTACCATATAAGTTAAATAGCATGGTACCAACAGATGCCATAGGATTTTCCTCTCTTGCAGCTTCTTCTTGTTTTCGTAATTCCTTACCGATTTTATTATCAGAAATTTTAATTCTTTTTGTTCCATGAATCGCAACAGCTTTTAGTTTTTTAGATCCCATAAGTGCTCCTAATCCACATCTCCCAATTGCTCTTCCCTCATCATTAATAATAGCTCCATATTTTACCAGATTTTCCCCTCCCTGACCAATACATGCCACTCTAAGATTTGGTTGATTTATCTCATTTTTTATTAATTTTTGAGACTCATAACAATCTTTTCCCCATATATTGGTGGCATCTTTAAATTCAATAGTTCCATTATTTATATACAAATAAATCGGTTCGCTTGATTTACCATTAAAAACTAGTGCATCATAACCACTGTTCCGTAAAGATAAACAAAAATAACCCCCAGACGTTCCCTCACCCCATATTCCGGTCAGCGGAGATATTCCTGCAACTGAGTATCTTCCTGAAGATGGTCTAATTGTTCCAGTTATAGGCCCCGTCGCAAAAATCAATGGATTGATTTCAGCAAAAGGATTAGTTTTTAACAAGTTAAAATCCTTTTCTGAAAGTAAATCATAAATAATTTTTGCGCTTAATCCAGTTCCTCCAAGAAATTCTTTTGCTACTTTAGGATCTAAATCTTTAATATCAATACTCTTATCGCTTAAATTAATAAATGCAATTTTTCCATTATAACCATATAATTTATTTGTCATTTTTTTAGAATCCCTCTCCTAAAAATCAATATCTTTTCCATCCCAAGCATATTCAAAAATTTTCCTATATAGCTCTTTACTCATATAACGCGGTGCCAAAAGATCTACAGCATCAGTTTCAGCATAACGGATTAAAACATCCATTCTACTCATATACTCTTCTTTTGTTATAGTTGGCTTCTTTATCTCTTTTACACAAACAGCTCCATCTATAGAATGTATGAAATCTTTGATTGCTTGGAGTAATTCTGTTAGTAGAACTTTATTATCCTTATTTTTCGAATCAATTCCGAAAATCGGGCAAAGATCTTTCCATCTTTCCGATATTTTTGCTATGTATGCTATTGTGAAAGGAAGAAACAATCCTACACAATACCCATGATGTAGACGAAATACTTTTCCTAGACTGTGGCCTAAACCATGATCAAGTCCAACTCTAGAATTACTAAATCCAATTCCCGCCATGGACGTTGCAATTTGCATTTTTGCGCGAGCTTCTAAATCTTTTCCACCATATTTATATGCTCGTGGTAAATATTTCAAAATTTCTTTTATGGCACCAAGATTAAGAGCATCTGTAAAAGGACTACCCCAAGAGGAAACATATGCTCCTGCTGCATGAGCAAAGGCGTCTAATCCTGTAGCCATGGTTAGAAATGGTGGCATCTCTTTTACAAAATCAGTATGTAAAATTGCAATATCTGGGATAAGTTCAGCATGTGCAAGTGCTAATTTCTTCGGAGGATCTCTCTCCACATCTGTAAGCATAGCAGCACTTGTAACTTCTGATCCTGTACCTGAAGTTGTAGGAATAGCTATTAAATATTTCACTTTTTTCCGTAATCCTAGAAAATCAAAAGGTAATATTCTGAAAAGGTTTGTCGAGGGTTTTTCATATTTAATCATTAGAGCCTTTGCAGAATCCATTACACTTCCTCCTCCAATCGCTATAAATACAATAGGTTTAAATTCGTTACACACCTCCACAGCAGCTTCAATAGTGTAGAGAGGTCCCTCGGGTTCTACTCCAGACCACACTTTCGATTCAGCATCTATGGGTTTTAATGCATCGAGAACTGGTTTAGCAAATTTCTCAGTGAAATCATCTGTAATTATTAATACTCTTCTTTCCTCTTTATCAAGCCTAGAACCTAAAAAACCACTGATCTGACTTAATGAATTAAAACCAAAAAAAACCTGTGAAGTTCTAAAACTCGCCATTATTCCAGCTGGTGCTCTTCCTAGTAAAGCACTTATCATATCTTTAACCATATCCGTTTCATAAAGAGCTACCTTATCTGGCACATTTTCCATTTTAAATTCGCCAAAAATATCTTTAATTTACTTTTCGATAAAATTTTATATTAAATTAACTTTTTTTAATAATTTTTTATTTCATCAAAAATTCTTTAAAAATATTAGGCTAAAATGTTTGGATAAAATGGATATGAAAACTTTTATAACTCTTCAAAAAGAGAATGAAAGAGAAGTACCCAATAAATTTAAAAAGTATGATTTTAGAATGCCTGAAGCATTAATTCGCTACCTTTTTAATATGTATTCGAAAGATGGAGATAAAGTATTAGATATGTTCGCTGGATTAGGCACAACCTTGATTGTGGCTGAAGAAATGAATCTTATTCCTTATGGGATTGAATTTAGATCAGATTTTTGTGATTATATCAGACAACTTTTAAAAAATAAAAAAAATATCATTTATGGTGATGCTCGTAATTTAAAAGCATATAATCTTCCCACTTTTGATTTGTCTATTACATCTCCCCCTTACATGAATAAAAATGATAAAGCCTTCGCTCTTTCATCATATACAACTAAAGGAACATATATGGAGTATTTAAAAGGATTAAGAGAGATTTATACTCAACTCAAGATGATTTTAAAACCTGAGGGCTATATCATAATAGAAGTTGCTAATCTAAAAAGAAATGGAATCACTACTCTTGCATGGGATATTGGAATTGAAATTTCTAAAGTTTTTCATTTCATGGGAGAACTGATAGTTGGGTGGGAAAAAGATGAAGACTCAGGTGAAGAAGGAACCTATGGCTATGGCTATGACCATTCCTACTGTTTAATTTTTAAAAATACTTAGATTAAATGGAATCACTAAAAATTGGCACTCTAATAAATATACTATAGAAGATTTCCTTCTACATTTCTTTAGTTTTATCTACTTTTTCTTCCAATTCTCTTTTAATAAAAGCTATATTTTCTTTAAGAGTATCTGCTATTGGGTCATCACTTAGATTAAGATTATCCAATATCTCCATCGCTTCTTCAAAAAGTTTTAATGCTTCAGGATATTGAGAACGTTTGTAATATATCCCAGGTATGTTAAAAAATTTAAATGAAATGCATTGTAATGCTGTTATTAAAATCCAGATTACTATAAGTATGGTTAATATCCATTCTACTAGTGGATTAAGTGTAATTAAAAGAATTATTAAAACAACCCCTATAGTAAAGCCATAATATGCAAGGTATTTTTTGAAAGTTGGTCCTTTATATAATTTTGACTTAGGGCCTTGGTACATTAGTATACTGTAAAGAACAATATATATACCTGATCCAGCAAAAGCTATCACAGCAACAAAAGCATGAAATATAAGAAAAACATCTATATATGTCTCATCCGGAATTATACCAACCAAAGCAATACACACACATGTGAAAATTGAAATCCCTGTAGCTAGTCTTCTAATGTTATCTTCGATATTAACCAATTCTCTTTCGAGATATAGGTAAAAGGGGATTAATAATGACCCAACTACCACAAAACCTATGCTAAACAATGATTTAAATTGGCCTTCCCCTAAAGAACTTACTGTATTTTTTAATGGATTAAATCCTGGGGTAAGACATGCAATAATAGGTAAAATAATAGTTACAAATAAAGTACCAAAAAAACCAAATAATACCTCCATTCTGCTATCCTTTCTTTTTACGATTATATTTCAGCCTCCTTTAATATAGTATTTTTGAAATTCTAGCTTTTCATGTAATAAAATTATTATTTAACAAAAATATAAAGGTTTTACTAAGATTAAATAAATTATATATTTTTGGACAAAGTAAATATACAAAAAAATAGCATTCTCTAGTAAATGTTTTAATAAATGTTTATTACTCATAAAACATAAAAAATTAAATAGAATAAATTCACAAAGTCTTAATTAAGTATAAAAAGCTAAATAAACTTCTTCAAGTTTTATTTAAAGTTCTAAAAATTACTATAACAATAATATTGGCGAAAAAAATGGAGGAGGCATTAAAAGAAAAATTTACATTCAAGGTAACCGTCATTGGAGACGGTTTCGTCGGTAAAACCTCGCTAATTAACAAGTTCACCCAAGGGGGTTTTCAAGAAGATTATATCCAGACTATCGGTGCTCAATGGTCTAAATATGAAGAAAATCTCGAAGGAGATTTATGCAAATTGTTTTTCTGGGATATCGCAGGTCAAGATGCTTTCCATTTCTTGCGACCTGTTTTTTACAAATCAAGTTTAGCAGCCATTATTGTGTTTTCTATTGAAGATAATGATTTTGGTCAAGAAAGTTTTAAACATATATCGAATTGGCATGATGAAATTAAAAAATTCTGTGGAGATATACCAGTAGTACTTTTTGGCAATAAAGTTGATTTAGTTGATGAGGAAAAGATAGATGAGGAGAAGATTCTAAAATTAGTTAACAAGAGGAACTTTATAGGGTTTTATCGAACGTCAGCAAAAACAGGACATAATGTTGAAAGCGCATTCAAAGCAATAATAAAAGAATTGCATGATAGATATAAATCTTAAAACTCAATTTCAATCTTAAAAATTTTTATTAGATAATACTCCGCTTATTTTTACCTAAATCCATTGAACTTTCATTCAATTTTGCTCAGTAATGTCAAAAAGAAGTTACAAGATAAAAAAATTTTTACAAATAGCAAAAGAATTGATTAATGTGAATTTACAAGAGTGCAAAGAATGCGGTGAATTTTAGTAGAGATCTAAAAAAATGTAGTTTATGTGGTAAGAAAATTGAATAGGACCATCTTAATTACTGAGCTTAAAAACCATCATTGAGTATTATCGAATATTAAGAAAAACAGAAAAATAGTGTAAATTTTTTCAGAATAATATTTAATTCTATTTTATTAAAAAAAAAAGGTTAAGAATTACTTTCTTTCATTTTTCTTAAAATTTAGTTAAATAGATCATTTAGTTAACATATCCTTGGCAGGGAATATTATACCAACGAGGAAAAGTATAGCTCCAATAGCGAACGTTATCATACTAACTCCAATATATTCAATGTAAATTTTATAACCAATGAAAGTTCCCCATGCCGTGCCACCTGCTATTAGAAGTGCAAACCATGACCATTTTTCGCCCTTACGATACGCAAATTCATTGATTAAAACTATCATAAGACCTATTACGAGTAACAAAATCCCGATTAATTTTTTTGTAATTATATAGATCTCTGCAAACTTAGGATTAGTCGCTAAATATTCAGAATAAGTTTGACCTGTGTATGCGGCAAAATCACTCACAAACATTATATCGGTAACGAATGTCCAAAGAATTGCTATAACTACCGTATACCATCCCAAAAAACGGATAACAATTGAACCAATCTTAATTTTTGATTTTTCCAATATTTTTCACCAATATTTTTTTTATTGATTTAAATGTCATAAAATAATATAAATATTTCTTAAAAAGATATACTTAACCAGAAATTGATCTATTGGACAGATAATTAAAAGGCATTTTGAATAATTTAATCAATTATCGTAATTATTCTCCGATCTTTCAATCTAGAATTCTTTTGATAATTGTTGGGATTTTGAATATTATTTTTCTAAGAAATTATTAGTGCCTTGAGAAGTCAAAGATCGGGGATAACTATACCTTGAATTATAAATTAAAAAAGTGAATGATATAGTATAAAAATCCATTAAGCAGTTCATACTACTTGAAGATCAATTATTGCATCATTGTTCTTTTAGGTACTCTCTTTTTCCCTATTATTTCTAAATGATTACATAGACCAATAATAGAAGGATCATTATTATGGCTCTGAATATAATAATTCATATTCTTCAGCAACCTTGTCATGATAAATGGTAGATTTCGTTTTCTTTGCCATATTAACTCTACTTTATGATTTTGAAAAGATTTATAGTAATAATAGAATGACTTAATTTTAAAAATTATATAATGTTTCATTTCATTGGAAAGCAATTCTTTCCATTCTAAATATATATAGCTTGATAAATTTATTCTTTAGGATAATTTTCAATTTAAAGAAATAATTAAGGATTCGAAGAATTTGTTGCAATTAGTATTTTACCTTTTATTTAATATTTTAAATAAGGCTTCGAATTCTTCCAAGTTAAAGGGCTTGCTTATAACACCATTGATATCATATTCGACCATTTTCTTCTTTGCTTTAGGTCTAGGAATTGCTGTCAAAAAGTAAATGAGAACCTCGTTGTATAGTGGATTAGATTTAACTGAATCGATTAATTTATACCCTTTTTGATTTGGTAATAAAATATCTAATAGTATAACTGACGGAACGATATTTTTTAGAATTTTTAGCCCTCTGTCTACATCTCTGGCAGATTCGCAGGTATATCCTTGAGATTCTAAATATTGTTTCAGAAAATAAATAGTATCATAGTCATCTTCAATAATTAAAAAATCTATTTTCTTGTAATTTGGATTCATAGTGTCTACCCCTCTTTATTTAAACGTATAATAAAACTGCTACCTTTATTTCTTCCTTCAGATTCGACAAGTATTTTGCCTCCGTGTAATTCTACTATTTCTTTTGATATATAAAGTCCTAATCCAGCACCCTCAATGTCTACATCCAATTCTTGTCCGTATCTTTCAATTTTACCAAATCTTTGAAATAATATCTGTCTTTCTTCTTTTGTGATTCCTACACCTGTATCCCTAACAATTATATCAACAAAATCATTAGTTTCATTTACATTTATGAATACATTCCCATGTGGAGGTGTATTCTTTATCGCATTTGATATAATATTTACCAATACTTGAGTAATTCTAATTTTATCTAAATTTAAATAGATTTCATAAGATAGATCAGTAGCCAAGGTTAATTCTCTACTCTCTGCCAAATAATTTAATTCTTTTACACAATCCTTAATAATTGAATTTAAATTTTCATTTGAACGTCGTATTTCATATTTATAGTTATCCAGCAACGATGCATCTAGTAAATTATCTACTAGTTCTTTAAGCCGTAGAGATCCACGATGTAAGATTTCTATATAGGGCCATATCTCTTCAATATAATCATCTATTTGTGATTTTAATAATATTTGGGTTGCACCATACATAGAAGTAAGAGGAGTCCTTAACTCATGTGATATTCTCGTTATGAGTTCTTTTCTCAATTTATCAATTTTTTTTAATCTGTCCATTTCATTTTCGATGATTTTCCTTGCTTTTATACTCTCTGTAATATCCCTAATGAAAATTAAATTACCAGGTCTGGTTTGATAATGAATAGCTTTTAAAAAAAGTTCTAACCAGATAATTTCACCAGTCTTTTTAAACAATCTAAATTGAAAACTTTCGATATCTTGAATTAAATCTTTAGTTTTATTATCAATAAGTTCTTTGATCCTATCTAAATCATCAGGGTGGAGAATCTTAAAAAAATCTGTAATCTTCCAGGCCAATAAATCATCAGAACTGTACCCTAGCATTTTAGCAAATTGAGGATTTACATATTTCAAATCAAAGTCTTGTTCTATTACCGCACCAATAAATGATTGCTCAGTAATTGTTCTAAATTTTTCTTCAGATTCTTTTAATAATTGTTCTGCTTTTTTACGTTCTGTGATATCTCTAGAAATTACAATTACTTTTGGATCTCCTTGAGTATCAACAAAAACTTTACTTATTAAGTCTAACCATATAAAGTGTCCGTCTTTATGTCTGAATCTTACTTCTTCTTTATACTCTCCTTCTTTTACTTCGATTTCTGATGTTGAAATTCCTCTTGAACTCACTATACGTTTTAAATCTTCAGGATGAACTATTTCCCACACACTACTACCTATCAAATCTCCTTTAGAATAACCCAAAATATTTCCGTAGGCATATTCATTTATATATTCATGTTCATATTTATTGTTCAATAATGCAATTAAATCATTTGCGTTTTCTGATATAAGTCGATATTTCTCTTCGGATTCTAGTGCTTTTTCTTGAGATTCAATCAGCTTTCCTTCTAAAAAGATAAAAATAGGAAAGACAAAATAACAAGTTCCAAATATAAACATTGCTACAAAACTAAATTCCCATACTCCAGGTAAATTAAAATAAGATAGTATAGTGGAAATTGCTGAAAGTAAAGCAGAAGCTTGGAAAATGACTAAAGAAGCATGTTTTGTGCTTCTTTTCACAAATAATAATTTTATAAACATACCCATACTAATTAAAAGCAATAGTGAAAATACAATCTGAATGCTCATTATAATACCTGTAATAGAGCTAAAAATTAGAATTATAGTGCTATTCTTAATACTGCTCCCAGTCCTTTTAGCGGTCTCATGAAGAGCTTTAAAGTATTCATAGTAGACTGCTGAAATGAATGCAATGATGCCTATCAAAAAGAATAAGTTACCTACTAATCGATAGATAGAATCAAATACCTGTAGATAAATAAATAAATACCCAATAGGAAGGATAATATATGAAGGTAAATAAATAGTTAAATCTTTTCTCTTTAAATTTACTAAAGAAAAAACAACTGTTCCCAATATTAATAATATCGTTATTTGAAAGTTTAAAATGGTCTCCTCAAGCATATTATCTCACTATATTTTAAAATATATAATTTATACCAATTCTAGAGTAATTTTATACTTTTAAACAATCTTTCTTAAAAAAGATCCAAATATCATATAGATATACTTAGTTTTAATCTTTCTTACTACACTTCCCAAAAATACAATAGAAAATGAATATTTATTTATTAAAGTTAAATTTCAAGCTTTGCCCAGATTATGGTCTAAGCTTAATAGTAGATACGATAATTCGGATTCTTTTTCATTTGATGATGGACAACTATGTAAAAGAATTAATAAATAGTAAGCAATAAAATAAAAGAAAAGAATTAGAAATAAATTAATTATTCACTTTCATATTCTTTAAGTATATCGCCAAAAAGACGTTTTACAGCATCAATACGAGTCTCTTCTCCAATTTGTTCAACGTTTTTCAAGCTTATGGCTTCTTTCGGGCAAACTAAGATACATTGGGGCTCTTTGATACCAGTTTCTTCATCAATAAATTCATCTTTCATATTTTCACAGAGATCACATACCAACGCTTTTTGGGAATCTAAATGCAAGCTAATTACGCCAAAATCGCAGGCTCTCTTGCTAATGTATGCGATTTGCTAATGCATTTTATGCAGAACCCGCAACCGTTACACTTATCATCATCCACGATAATTGATCCTGTTTCTGGGTCTTGTTCTAATGCTTTTTCAGGACAACTACGAATACATGGTGCATCTTCACATTTCTGACAAGCCAGAGCTATATTAAACACTGGTTCAATTCGTATACGATGAATCCTTGCATTAATAGGGTTAAATTCACCATCATGTACAAAAGAGCATACGGATTCACATGTCTTACGCTTTTTGGGAAATCCAAATAGAGTTTCGCACCCCGTACACAGATTTGGATCAACAATAATGAATTGGTGGACTTTGCCACCTCGCTTTTTAGTTCCTATTTTTGACATTTTTTCACACCTCTATTTATTTCTTCTTACCTCCTGCTGGTTTTAAGTTTCCAATTACAAAATCCATTCCAAGTTTCTTTAATGTTGCATCTGTTGGGATCCCTGTTTCTTTATCCCATCCTCTTGCTTCATAATATCCACTTAACAACTTCTGAAAACCATCTTCCTTTAACATTACTCCCTTTGCAGGACCTTTTGTATGTGCCGTAGTAAAAAATCTTTCAGGTGGATGATCATCAGCTCTCGTCCATCCTTCTCTGATATTGAAACATTTTGATAAAGTAACAATAGCGGCTCCTCGTAAAAGTATAGATTCTTCCGTATGCGGAATTCCAGTAACCAGTTCAAAAACTTTTGCCAATTCAGCATCGTTTTCATAAATACCTCGAGTAAATTTACAGATAACATACGAATCTATAAGGGCATAGGGATCTTCAAGTGCGATAATTGCTTTTCCACGTTCTAATGGCTTATCATAACCAAATCTGTCAAAATTTCCCTTAGCATCGAGCCCATATGAACCATTTCGTAAGTGACAAGCGCCTCTAATAGATACGCTTTCTCCTACTGCAAAGGTGCTCATTCCATGTAAATCAAATGCAGGCATTTCCAAGCCTTTAATGTGCATTGCATACTTACTTGCTCCTTTTCTTCCCATTTCTTCTAATTTTTCACCGGCAACTTTAGTTCCATGACCAAATATTTCACCCGCAAAACCTTTCTCAAGAATCATTTCTTCTGTAAAACGTGCTAAATTTTTAGTGGAACCAAATGGGAGTTCATAACCAAGATCATCTTTGGTTATCAGTCCGTCAGTAAACAAATCACATGCCATTGCAGCTGTAACTCCTCCGCTAATGGCATCAATTCCTAAGTCATCACATAAATGAATACATTTAAATACAGTTGGCCAATCAGCATTACCACACCCTGTTCCAAATCCATATAATAATTCAATATCAACACTAGCTATGAGATTTGGCCAATCAGGATGCGTTTTAGGAATCCGAGCTAAATGATCACACCCTATAGAACATTGGGAACATGCAACTTTTTTAACAACCCAATCTTGGTTAAGGGTATCTCCTGTAAATTCTCCATTGGTGATTTTATCCCATGTACCTTCGCGATGATTAAAAGTAGGCATCATTCCAAGTTTATTATAACTAGTGAGCCCCGCAGGGGTTCCTAAATCACGATATTTTGCTGTTGCAGGGCCATTAGCAACCTTTATTAATTTTTTAGCTAATTTATAGAATTCTTTTGGAGATGCCACCTTAATTCCTTTCGTTCCCCTAAAGCATATTGCCTTTAGATTTTTAGAGCCCATAACAGCACCCATACCAGTCCTTCCTGCTTGCCTATTTCTGTCGTTAGTAATACACGCCATATGACTCATTCGTTCTCCTGCAGGTCCAATCGACAAAACAGCTAAACGTTGATCTTGGAAATCTTCTCTTATAATTTCTTCAGTTTCAAAAGTACCCTTACCCCACACAGTTTTTTCACATGGAACTAAATAATAATCATCGTCATCAACAACCATGTAAACAGGTTCAGGTGATTTTTCTTTAAATACTAACATATTTACACCTGCACGACGAGCTTGGGCACCAACTGAACCAGAAGAAATTGCCATACCAAACATTCCAGTCAATGGAGATTTAGCAAAGACTCCGTATTTTGATGATGTTGGTAAGATTGTACCTGGAAAAGGACCTTGAGCATATACAAAAATATTTTCTGGACCTAGAGGATCAACACCTGGTTTTAATTCATCCCAAAGTACTTTTGCACCAAATCCATACCCCCCAATCCAATCGCGGCAGAATTCATTGGACAATGTTGATTTTTCAATTTTCCCGTTTGCTAAATCGATATCCAGTCTTACTTGACTAAAACCTTTTATTTCATCAGGAACAGGTATTTCTTTCGCTTTACTCATACTTCACACTTAAAAATTATTAAAATATTTTGATTTGATTGTAGATACTAAAAATAAATTATCAAAATTTTAAAGGTTACTTGTTAATCCTAAAAACTCCATTGTTCAAAATTAGAAAAAAACTAAAGATAAGAAAGAATAATTTGTTGATCTTAACAAATTCTACAAATCTGTATAAAAAAACCTTTTAAAAATAGTTTATGTTAAAAAGAGAAGCTTTCCAATAAAGCTAACAAGATCAATTATTGTTATTTTATCCTTTAGCTCTTTATGTTCATTTAGATAGCAATTTAGATGAGCGATACACTTAGGGCATGCAGTAATTAAATATTCTGCCCCTGTGTCAATAGCTTGAGTAATTTTCTTTTCCTGTAAGAATTTTGAATCTTCACTGCAAGAAATATATGCTGAAACTCCACAACAATCTGCATCTTGTCTATTATCTTCCATTTCAATTAATTCCACAGATGGTATTAATTTTAAAACCTCACGAGGAGCATCGAAAACATTGCTCATTCTTCCAAGTCTACAAGGATCATGATAAGTGACTTTAATTTTATCAAAACTGGGAAATGTTAATCCTTCAAATAGATTCTCTTTTAATATATATTCAGTAATGTGATATATTTTAAAATCAAACTCATTAGTATCTTTAAAAAGTTTCTTATATTCATATTTCCAAGTATAATATCCCTCAGCACAGCTAAATACAATCGTATTGACTCCTGCTTCTTTAAAAAGATTAACATTATATTTTGCTAGTTTCTCGAAATTTTCGGTGTCTCCTTGCCATAAAAGATCATGCCCACAACATTTTTCTTCACCTAAAACTACTGGGGTAATGTCACTTTGGTTCAATAATGCTATTACGCTTTTTGGTATCTCTAAATAATCTAAGGCATTAATCGAACTAAAATTTGGTTGTTCTCCATAATGACAAGTCATAATCCCTGAAGAATCAAGAGAATTATTGTAATCATCAAGAATTTGATCATAACTACAGCAGCAATTACAGTTCATGCATCTACTTGCTTCTGCGATTGCCTGCTCCTCTGTAAATCCAAGTTCTATTTCTTTAAAATTAGTAAGTCGTTCTTCGCTTGATACAAGATTGATTTTTTGTTGCAGTTCTTCATCAATCTGTTTTTTTGGAATAGGCGAACGCTTTAAATTTTCTCGTTTGATCCTACCTTTTCTTAAATCACGTCCTCTGAGATACCGATCAATTGATTCTGCAACCTCTTGGCCATGTGCTATTGCAGTTATAGCAACCATTTTAGGATTTGGAACAATGTCTCCTCCCGCAAAAACACCAGGAATGCTTGTTTCAAAAGTGATGTCATCTATTAAGATCTTACCTCTTTCATGTTGGAGTTGATCTCCAGTAGCTGCTAAAATTGGCTCCAAATCAAGTCCTTGACCGATTGCAATAACAATTATATCAGATGTAATTTTAAATTCTGAACCCTCCACTTTAATTAATGGTTTTCTCCCAGTATTAGGATCTGGTTCACCCCATTCAATTTTATAACAATTCAACGCTAATTTATTTCCTGATTCTTTTGTTATCTTTGATGTTGAGGTTTTAAAATGATACTCTATTAACTCCCTCTCAGCATCATGGATATCTCTAAGTACAAGTTGAAGATCCTCTTCAGTTAATATATCTACTAAATCAACTTTCTTAGCTCCTAATCTCAGAGCAGTTTCAGCAACATCTACTGCCACAGCACCTCCACCTATGATTCCAAAAGTTTTTCCTTTATATTCATCTTTATTCTGAGGGAATTTATACTTTCGCTCAAGAAGGAAATCAATTGCAACCTGAACATTCGGTAAGTCTTCTCCCTCAAGGTGTAAAGTTTTAGGAACGTATAAACCTGTAGCTATAAATGTAGCTTTAAAACCTTCATTTTTAAGGTCTTCAAGAGTTAAACCTTGACCAAAAGGTTTATTTAATAAGATATCCACACCCATATTTTTTATAAATTCGATATCATGATCAAGGGCTTTATCAGATAATCGATATTGGGGTACACCATACCGCACCATTCCTCCAATCTTATCTCCTTTCTCAAAAATCGTAGGTTTATATCCCTTTCTTGCGAGGAGATAGGCTGCTGATAACCCTGCTGGTCCAGCTCCTATGATTGCCACTTTTTCTTTATCTTGTTTTACGGGCTTAATTTTGCTTAAATCAGGATTATTCATCTCCCAATCTGAAATAAAGCGCTTTAAAACTCTAATAGCAAGGGGATCATCAATATATTGACGATTGCAATTCAACGCACAGTATTCTGTACATATTCTCCCACATAAGAAAGGTAAAGGGTTGGCTTCCCTTATAAGATCAATAGCTTCTTGAAACTTCCCTTCTGCTATTAGCGAGACATAACCTTGGACATCTACTCCAGCAGGGCAGGCACATGAACATGGAGCAATACCTGTCATATATGGAGTACACCCCATAAAATAACCGATTTCTCCCTTATTAGCAACCTTTAAATCAGTACCTTCTAAAAAACCAAGCTTATTTGTAATTTTTATTTTTCCATTAGCCATTAAATAAGGTAAGCTAGAATATTCCCTATTATGATGACATATAAGCAATTCATCTTGCAATGGCTTATAATCAGAAGAGAGAGATCGGAGATCTTTTATAATTTGAGTAAAATTAACCCCGATATCTTCTTTAGTCATAGGACAATACTCTGAACAGAGCCCGCATGTTAAACATTTCCATATATTATTATTCTTTAATGCTTCTTCAGGTGATAAAAATGTTAAATCTACAATTAAACTACGTGGATAAAATAGATCAAGAAATGCAGTAGGACACACCATATTGCAACGATTACAATTATAACAATAATTAGCTGCAGCATTAACTTTCTTTATAACTTCTATTGATTCTTTACTCTCAAGTTTTTTAATTGGCTCTTTATCTTTAGAAACAGTCATCTCTATAAAAAAAACATGTATAATTTCTTAATTTACAGTTTTATTAAATTATAATTTGAATTTGAATATATCCTTTATAGAATAATTATGAAAAATAAAAATGAGCTATTTTTTAGTAATCTTTACTCAAGTATTTTTTCCAACCCTTCTCTTCCCAAACCTTAATACTTTGCAAATTTAAAACCGATAATCTAAAAATTTATAATTTCGTAGATTATACTAAAAGCTATATTTTATGAAAATCAGACTCTGAATTTACCTTTCCTTTCCAATTTCAAAGGAAATTTGAGGTTAAAGTAAACATAATTTGAAAATATCGAATCTTTAATATCTCAGCTTTTCATTACCTATTGTAGACTGACCACCATGCCCCGGATATATTTTAAACTCGTCTGAAATGTTCGGATAATATAAGATTTTTTTAATACTAGCGATCAAGTTATCATAATCTATAAGTTGCCTTGGAAGTCTGCCACGCATTAGTGTATCTCCAGTAAATATAAGCTTATTTTTATAATCTATCAGCATTATATCATTTCTAGTATGTCCTGGAGTTTCAATTACATAAAGATTTTCTGCTCCTATTTTGATTACATCATTTTCCTTGATAAAATGTACATTTTCACCTTTTCTTATCCCAAAATTATTGATTAATAAAGGAATACTAAAATAATCCATGATCTCAAAAGCGCATTGAATATGGTCGTGGTGTGGATGTGTACCTATTAAATAAACCGGTTTATATCCTTCTCTATTAATGACGCTTATTACATCGTGAGAATCAATTCCAGGATCAATAATACCGATCTCTTTTGTAATTTCATCCCCAAAAAGATAACAATTAGTTCTGAATCTCCCACTCACTTCCAACCGATTTAAAATAATAATTATTCACCGATTTATACGATATTTATAAGTTAAAGCAACTATAATTAAAACAAATAGTATTTTCAATATTAGAAATTATTCAAAATTATAGGAAATTCTATTTCACTTTCTTTTCTGATATAATTATTACCATAATGCAGCTTATAATTTTTATACTATTAATTTTTTGTTATTATATTATTTTTAAATTTCACTAAAATTTCTTTAAAATTAGAACAAATTTCAAAAAAACTTGAAACTTGTGTCTTTATTTGTGTTTTAGGAATATCATAGACATCCTAACTATTTTGAGCAACTCTTATATGTTTTTTCAAATGTATTTTTTCGAGCAAATAATGACTTGATAGATAGCAAAGAATCACTGTTAAAGGAAATACAATGGCTAGTTTTATAATAGGATTAAGTTCTAAGGATGCAAATCCAAGGGATACAGCTACAAGGATAAGTGGATGAATAAGGTACATATGATATGCGCTAGTGGATAAGTTTCGTAATATAGGTCCTTGCTTGTTGAATTTTGCGTAAAAAACCTTAATCAAGACAAAAATAACTCCCATACAAATAATATTGTCTACCAAGGCGAATAGAAAAGCATGTAAATTGGCTCCTCCTGTAAAATCTATGAAATCTACATCCATAGCTATAGCTATAAAAAAATCGATATAAATTACTACAAGTGAAATTAAAATTGTAATGAACCAGATTTTAGCATGTTTTTTAGAAATTTTTTCAAACCAAAGATATCTAACAGAAATAACTCCAATGCTGAACATCATTAGATATTGAATGAGCTGGCCCCATGGGATTTCCAATGGACGAACATCTATAGGTAAGAATATACGAATTATAAACGTAAGACCTCCTAAACCAATAGCTAAAAGGAGTAGGTAAGAATATCTTGGGATAGACATTTGTTCTGGGATTTTTCGCTGTACTGAGCCCAATTTTGTTATTTGACGCCAAAGAGTATAAATCACAGTGAAGATTAATAACATTCTGAGAAACCACATAGGTCCTGCAAACGATATAAAATCAATGAAGTTTTCCCATGATAGAAATCTGCTGAAATAAAAATCTATAAAAGACCCTTGCAACATTGGTAAAGTATTCCAGGGGGGAATCCTTATCTTGGCTAGGGTATAAATCATAATGGGATTAATCAAAATAATATATAAAAAAAGAGGGATGCCAAGACGAATTAATCGTTCTTTCCAGAAACTCCAAACACCTTTTCGATCATAACTTTTTGGAGTAAAATAACCCCCTAATAAAAAGAATAATCCTAAGAATGAGCTTTGAAATACACCTCCAATTGAACTTAAAAGTAGAAAGAATATCTCACTGAAAGGATCGACTGGATTAGACTCTTTATAGTACCACCACCCCACCTCAACATAAGTGACCATGGTGTGCCAAAAAATCACTAGAATAGTAAAAAGTAGCTTTATATTATCAAGGAAGAGGTATCGCACGCTCTTAGATTCTGTATTCATAATAGCGTTTCATCTTCTTTTTATTCAATATAAATGTGATAATTTCAGATATAAACTTAATCTTTTTTTAGAAGTCTTAGCTTTTCAATGTTTTATTCAATTTCATTAAAATCTTTTTAAGAAATCTTTATTGAAATTAGACGCTAAATTTACCTTTTTATCCAATTTTCACAGAAAATTTAATTGTCAAATTAGAATTAAATAATTTTTTTTTTGCCTTTTAAATTATTTTAAATAAAAAAAATAAAAAGTTGGTGAACAGAATGGATATAAAAAGAGCCAAAGAACTAATAAATGAATTAATTAAATTGGTAGACCAAATTGATAAAGAAGAAATAAGTAGAATACCTGAAGACTATAAAAATGAAATACAAGTTAAGGTTTTGGCAATTCTAAATGAATTAGATATAAGACCAAGCAAAGTTATGGCAAATCACAGACTATGAAATGTAAGTAGTGAATGGATTTTCTTAAAGAAAAATTCTATATTAAAAAACAGTATATTACAACTAAATATCATCCTTTATAGTGAAAATTTATTTAAAAATCAATATAGGCTAAGTAATAAGTGCTCTATTTCTAATTCATTTTTTCAAAGGAATTTTCATTGAATTCAGACTTTGAATTTACCTTTCCAAAAAATAAGAAAAAATAAAATCTCTGCTCAAAAACATACTCCATCCTTCCCATCTCAAATAGATCACACTTTACTTCTCCGAACACTCTAAAACCCGAATGCCCTAAGCCTGAACCTTGTACTTCCTCTTTCAAAACCATACACTCGTGCTTTTGAGAGTGAATGGCTAAATAGGACCCCCAAAACCAAATTTTACTTTTATGTAGATTTATTTTAATATTTTTTACGAATTTTCTGGATTGATAATTATATAATAGTATGATATTAAAATGGCAAACATTTAAACATTAAACTTATCATGTTATTAGTAATTAAAAAAAAAATTAATGTGAAAAAGGTTGAGAGAGGGATTAATCTTATTACGTGGATATAATTTCACAATAGAAGATTCCTCCTATGGATTTTCATATTTTCAGAAATTTAATTGAAATGAGGGAAAATTTATGGCACCAAATGATTATTCAGCTCTTAAGGATGAGGTATTAGGTCTTATTGCTAACAAAAAGCACGGAAATGTTGTGAAGAAGCTGTTAGGGGGGTTTAAAAAGCTTACACCAGATGATTATGATGCGATGGGTGAGATTTTCAAGGCAATTATCGAAGCAGATGTGGAGCAATTCAATGATAAAATATATAAAGGGTTTATGTTCATGGCTTCAGCGAGATATGGACCAAAACTGGTTAATTTTGAAAAGCATTTCATTAAGAACTTTTGTAAGCTTCCAGGTGAGGAATTTAAGGTAATTACAGATGGATGGCTTCAAGACGGCAATTCGGAAATCACTGGGATGCTTTACATATCGAATTTTAGGATTATTGCTTCAGGAAAGAAGGAAATTAAACAAGCGAGATTAAGTGGAATGGG